>JBPCKO010000394.1:0-10866 GCA_051004215.1 Streptosporangiaceae bacterium
CCGGGTTTTTCCCGTGTTGTCGGGCGCGTTGGGCTTGTGCATAATTGTGAGTGTGCCGCCGCTCGGGCCGCCCAGCGCGGCGGCGTACCGCACGCACCGCTCGACCCCGGCCCTGGTGTTCAGCGATTCCTCGGTCGCGGTCTCAAACGCCGAGCCGCGGTGCACGACGCCGCCGGCCCCGGCGTACAGGCCTTCGGTGTTCTCCCTGACCACGACCGCGTCCAGGCCGCTCCCGGCCCCATGCAGGCTGGGGACCCCCGGCCGGAGGGTGGCCGGGCGGAGGTTCACGTACAGGTCGAGCTCGAACCGCAGCCGCAGCAGCAGCCCGCGCTCCAGCACCCCGGGCGGGACATCAGGGCTGCCGACCGCGCCGAGCATGATCGCGTCGGTCTTGCGCAGGTCCTGCAGCATCTCCTCGGGCAGCACCTGGCCGGTGCGCAGGTAGTACTGCGAGCCGAGCGGGCAGTCCCGCCAGTCGATCGTGAACCCGTGCCGCCGGCCCGCCTGGTCGACCAGGGCCCGGCTGACCGCGGTGACCTCGGGCCCGATGCCGTCGCCGGGCAGGTGCGCGACGACATAGCTGCGTACTTCCCCGGGCATCAGGCCCCCTCGTGATCCGTCGGAGCGTCGAGCCAGCTCATCATCCGGCGCAGCGGCCGCCCGGTGCGCTCGATCAGGTTGTCGTTGGCCTCCCGGCGCAGCCGCTCGAAGTTCGGCCGGCCGGCGTCGTCCTCGCCGATCCACTCCCTGGCGAACTCGCCGGACTGGATGTCGGCCAGGATCGCGGCCATGGCCAGCCTGGTCGGCTCGCCAATGACCCGCGGGCCCCTGGTCAGGTCGCCGTACTCGGCGGTGTCGCTGACCGAGTAGCGCATCCAGGTCTCGCCGCCGGCCTGCATCAGGTCGACGATCAGCTTGAGCTCGTGCAGGCACTCGAAGTACGCGACCTCCGGCTGGTAGCCGGCCTGGACGAGCGTCTCGAATCCGGCGTTGACCAGCGCGGTGACGCCGCCGCAGAGCACCGCCTGCTCGCCGAACAGGTCGCTCTCGGTCTCCTCTTTGAAGGTCGTGACCAGCGCGCCCGCCTTGGTCCCGCCGATCGCCTTGGCGTAGGACCTGACCAGGTCCCAGGCCTTGCCGGTGGCGTCCTGGGCCACCGCGACCAGCACCGGCGTGCCCTGGCCGGCCTCGTACTGCCAGCGGACGGTGTGCCCGGGCGCCTTCGGCGCCACCATGGCCACGTCCACGTCCGCGGGCGGGGTGACGTAGCCGAAGTGGATGTTGAACCCGTGCGCGAAGAACAGCGCGTCGCCGGCCGTCAGCGACGGCGCGATTGCCTCCGCGTACAGCTTGCGCTGGCCGGTGTCGGGCGTGAGCACCATGATCAGGTCGGCCCAGGCGCAGACCTCCTCGGCGGTGCCGACGGTCAGCCCGGCCTCCTGGGCCGTGGCCCGGGACCTGGACGCCGCGGGCAGCCCGACCCGCACGTCGCAGCCGGAGTCGCGGAGGCTGAGTGCGTGCGCGTGGCCCTGCGAGCCGTAGCCGAGGACCGCGATCTTCCTGGCCTGGATAAGCCCGAGATCGGCCTCGTCGTCGTAGTACACAGTCGCCATCTGGGGTGGTCCTTTCTGAGTAGTACCGGCAAGCCGCAGGTCAGGCTGGGATGGCCGCCCGAGTGGAGTTCTCGCTCCGGCTTCCGGTGTCGGTGATCGTGCCGCTCCCGCGCGCGATCGCGAGCATGCCGCTGCGGACCACCTCGCAGGTGCCGTGCCCGTCCAGCTTGGCCAGCAGCGACTCGAGCCGCCCGGGCGAGCAGACGGCCTCGAGCACGAGCGTGTCGGCGTCCATGTCGACGACATTGGCGCGGAACGACGCGGCGACGTCGAGCAGCTCGGCCCGGCGGTCCGGCTGCACGGCCACCTTGATCAGCGACAGCTCGCGCTCGACCGCCGCGTCCTCGTCCAGCTCGACCACCTTGAGCACGCGGACGAGCTTTTCCAGCTGCTTATGGACCTGGTCAACCGGCGTGGACGCGCCGTCGACCACGATGGTCATCCGGCTCACCCGGTCGTCGGCGGTGGGGCCGACCGACAGCGAGGTGATGTTGAACGCCCGGCGCGAGAACAACGCCGCGACGTTCGCGAGCACTCCTGGCTTGTTCTCCACCAGGACGGACAGCGTGTGCGTGGTCATGACATCACCTCCTTGCGGGCCGCGGCCTGCTGTTCGGCCGGGCTGAATTCGGGTCCCAGCACGATGTCGTCGTTGGGGTGGCCGACCGGCACCATCGGGAAGACGCCCTCGGCGTCGTGGGTGCGGAAGTCCACCACCGTCGGCACGTCGCTGATTGACAGCGCCTTCTCCAGCACCGCGTCGACGTCGCCGGCCTGCTCGCAACGCAGCCCGGCGCAGCCGTAGGCCTCGGCGAGCTTGACGTAGTCGGGGATCGCGGTGCCTAGGTGCACCTCGGAGTAGCGCTCCTCGTAGAACAGTTCCTGCCACTGCCTGACCATGCCGAGGAAGCCGTTGTTGAAGATCAGCACCTTGATCGGCAGGCCCTCGATGGCGCAGGTCGCCAGCTCCTGGGCGGTCATCTGGAAGCAGCCGTCGCCGTCGATGGCCACCACCAGCTCGTCCGGGCGGCCCAGCTGAGCGCCCATCGCGGCCGGGACGGCGAAGCCCATCGTGCCCGCGCCGCCCGAGTTGATCCAGCTGCGCGGCCTGGTGAAGCGGTAGTGCTGGGCGGCGTGCATCTGGTGCTGGCCCACCCCGGCGACGACGATCGCGTCGCCGCCGGTCAGCGCGGAGAGCCGTTCCACCACGTGCTGCGGCTTGAGCGGCCCGTCGGCGGCCTGAGCGTAACGCAGCGGGTAGGCGCGCTTCCAGGCCGCGGTGGTGGCCACCCACTCGGCAGTGTCGGTCGGGCCCTCGGCGTCGATCAGCTCGCGGGTGGCCGCGGTCAGCTCGGCCAGGCAGGTCCGCAGGTCGCCGACGATAGCCACGTCGGGAACCCGGTTCTTGCCGATCTCGGCCGGGTCGATGTCGGCGTGCACGATCTTGGCCTTCGGGGCGAACGCGGACAGCTTGCCGGTCACCCGGTCGTCGAACCTGGCCCCGAGGGCCACGATCACGTCCGCCTCCTGCAGCGCGGCGACCGCGGCGTACACGCCGTGCATGCCGGGCATGCCGAGCGCGAGCGGGTGCGAGTCAGGGAAGGCGCCCCTGGCCATCAGCGTGGTCGTGACCGGCGACCTGGTCAGCTCGGCGAGCTCGCGCAGCGCCTCGTGCGAGTCCGACTTGACCACCCCGCCGCCGACGTACAGCACCGGCCGGCGGGCCTGGTGCAGCAGCCGGGCCGCCGCCTCGATCTGGCTGGCGTCGGCCGCGCCCGGCACCTTGTAGCCGGGCAGGTCCATGACCGGCGGCCAGGACCAGCTCGTGGTCGCCTGCAGCACGTCCTTGGGCAGGTCCACCAGCACCGGGCCCGGGCGGCCGGTCGAGGCGATGTGGAACGCCTCGGCGATCGCGGCCGCGACCCTGGCCGGGTCGGTCACCAGCTCGTTGTGCTTGGTGATCGGCGCGGTGATGCCGGTTATGTCGGACTCCTGGAACGCGTCGGTGCCGATCATCGCGGTCGGCACCTGCCCGGTGATCGCGACCACCGGCACCGAGTCCATGTAGGCGTCGGCCAGGGCGGTGACCAGGTTGGTCGCGCCCGGGCCGCTGGTGGCCATGCAGACCCCGGTCCGGCCGGTCGCCCAGGCGTAGCCCTCGGCGGCGTGCCCGGCGCCCTGCTCGTGCCGGACCAGCACGTGCCGCACGGAGGAGGATCGCAGCGGGTCATAGGCGGGCAGGATGGCCCCGCCGGGCAGGCCGAACACCACGTCGACGCCCTGGCTCTCCAGGCTCTTGACGAGCGCCTGGGCTCCGGTCACTTCCACGGTCATGCTCCTTCGAAGATGCTGTCGGGGGTTGCGCTGACGAGTCGCGATAACAAAAAACCTCCTGGCCGAACCGGCCGAGGAGGAGTAGCGCGAGCCCGTCACCAGGCTCGCGCTACGTGATAAGAATTACTCGGAACTGGATGATCTTGGTCATCAGCAAACTCCGTGAGCCTGGAATGGGATGGTGGACCGTGGGAGGCGACGCTGCCCGCCGCCTCCCACGATAGGGCATGTCAGGCGGGTGCGGGGGCCAGGGGTCCAGATACGGGCAGCCAATCCGGCCGGTTCCGCTCGAAGGCCGCGATCGCCTCGGCGTGCCGGAGCGTGACCCCGATGTCGTCCAGGCCCTCCAGCAGCCGCCACCTGGCGTAGTCGGGCAGCCCGAAGGGCACGGTCAGGCCGGCGTCCGGCAGGCTGACCTCGCGCGCGGCGACGTCCACGGTGACGGCCGCGGCCGGGCGGCCGGCCAGGGCCGCGATCAGGGCGGCCACGTCGTCCTCGGCCACCTGGGCGGTGACCAGGCCCGCGCCGATGCTGTTGCCGCGGAAAATGTCGGCGAAGGAAGGCGCGATCACGGACTCGAAGCCGAAGTCCTGCAGGGCCCAGACCGCGTGCTCGCGAGACGAGCCGCAGCCGAAATTGGCCCCGGCGATGAGGATCTTCGCCGCCGCCGCGCCCGGCTGGTTCAGCACGAAGGCCGGGTCCTGGCGCCAGGCCTCGAATAGCCCGGCCCCGAATCCGGTCCGCTCGACCCGCTTGAGCCAGGCCGCCGGGATGATCTGGTCGGTGTCGACGTCATGGCGGTCGAGCACGACCGCCTGGCCCCGTACCGCGTGCACCGCGCGCATCTAGCGGGCTCCTTCCAGGTCGGCGGGGACCGCGAAGTGGCCGGCCACGGCGGTCGCGGCCGCCATCGCGGGCGAGACCAGGTGGGTGCGCCCGCCCGGGCCCTGCCGGCCCTCGAAGTTCCGGTTGCTCGTGGACGCGCTGCGCTCGCGCGGGGCGAGGATGTCGCCGTTCATGCCCAGGCACATCGAGCAGCCGGCCGACCGCCATTCGAACCCGGCCGCGGTGAACACGGCGTCCAGGCCCTCGGACTCGGCCTCGGCCTTGACCCTGGCCGACCCGGGCACCACGATCGCCCGGACGCCCTCGCGGACCGTGCGGCCGCGCAGCACGCCGGCCGCGGCCCGCAGGTCGGCCAGCCGGCCGTTGGTGCACGAGCCGATGAACACGGTGTCGACGCCGATGTCGCGCATCGCGGTGCCGGGCGTCAGGCCCATGTAGTCCAGCGCCCGCTGCGCCGCCTGCTGCTGGGCCGCCCCGGCGAATGAGGCCGGGTCGGGCACGACGCCGTCGATGCTGACCGACTGGGCCGGGTTGGTGCCCCAGGTCACGACCGGGCGCAGCGCCGCCGCGTCGATCCGCACCTCACGGTCGAACGCGGCGCCGGGCTCGGTCGGCAGCGACCGCCAGTCATCAAGAGCGCGCTCCCAGGCCGCTCCCCTGGGCGCGTGCGGCCGCCCCTGCAGGAACGCGAACGTGGTGTCGTCCGGCGCGATCAGGCCGGCCCTGGCCCCGGCCTCGATGGACATGTTGCAGACGGTCATCCGGCCGGCCATGTCCAGCGAGCGGACGGCCTGGCCGCGGTACTCGATCACGGTGCCGGCGCCGCCCCCGGTCCCGAGCTCGGCGATGATGCCGAGCACGAGGTCCTTGGCGGTGGCGCCGTCCGGCAGCTCGCCGTCCACGGTCAACGCCATCGCCCGCGGCTTGAACCGCCGCAGCGTCTGGGTGGCGAGCACGTGCTCGACCTCAGTTGTGCCGATGCCGAAGGCCAGCGCGCCGAACGCGCCGTGGGTCGAGGTGTGGCTGTCGCCGCAGACCACCGTCATGCCCGGCTGAGTCAGCCCGAGCTGCGGGCCGATCACGTGCACGACGCCCTGGTCGGCGCTGCCGAGCGGGTACAGCGTGACGCCGTGCGCCTCGCAGTTCTTGCTCAGCCTGGCCATCTGCTCGGCGGCCAGCGGGTCGCTGATCGGCCCGAGCGGGTCCCTGGTCGGGACGTCGTGGTCCATCGTCGCGACGGTCAGGTCGGGCCGGCGTACCGGGCGGCCGGCCAGCTCGAGGCCCTCGAAGGCCTGCGGCGAGGTGACCTCGTGGACCAGGTGCAGGTCGATGTACAGCAGCGGGGGCTCGCCCTCGGGGCTGGCCACCAGATGCCGCTCCCACACCTTGTCGAAGAGCCGGCCGCTCATGAGTTCCGCTCCATCCCCGCGCACCCTGGCTTACTCATGGCCCGCGGCGCGGGCGTCGCCGCCGTCGCCGCCGTTGTCCCGCCGGTCGAGCGCGACCTGCACCGCGTGCTGGGCGGTCGCGCTGACGTCGGCCTGATCAGGGCGCTGGACCTCTGGATAGGTCGTCGGGCTCATCATCACATACTCCTGTCGCGTCTGGTTGAGCACTGACTGCCAGGCGTTCCAGCAGGAGGCGGAGCCGTGTGCCTGGCCGCGAGACCGGCCGGGACGACGATGTCGCGGCGGTCGGCGGCGTGCTCCGGGTACGGAGCCCAGGGGAGCAAGGCGGACCTGGCGGCGATGCCGGGTCGGCCGGGCGGCGCGGTCTGTGGCGGTCGGGCTGACCGCGTCAGAACGAGGCGGGTCAGGGCAGACGGCTCAGGTGAGCAAGATCGCGGCGTACCTGGGGGCACTCGGCCAGCGCCTCACCCCCGTAGCGGGTTGCTGGCCTGCCTGATCAGGTCCCGCTACGGCTACTAAGAATGAGTACGTACAGCCGCATGATCGCTCCACTGTAGCGGACGTCGGCGGGCGCTGCCCCGTCGCTCAGCTGCTTGGCCGCACGTATCTACCTTTAGCTACAGCCAAATCCGGCCGATACCGGCGTGGTCATGGTCGTAACCGTAGAAGAGTCGGTTCCTCAGAGCAGCCCGAGCTTGCCGCCGCGGGTGATGGCCTGGCGGCGGGTCGCGACGCCCAGCTTGCGGTACACCGAGCGCAGGTGGGTCTTGACCGTGTTGATCGACAAGAACAGCGCGTCGGCGATCTCCTGGTTCGTCATGTGCGACGGCAGGAACCGCAGCACGGCCAGCTCGCTGCTGGTCAGCGGCACCGAGGCGGCCTGCTGCCCGGCCGGCGGGGCGGTCGCGGCCTCGAAGCGCTGCAGGATCCTGGCCGCGAACGCCGCCCCGTCGCTGAGCGGCCTGATCAGCACGGTCAGCGCGGACCTGGCGGCCGGGCCGCCGTCGAGGAACGGCCGGAACAGCCCGTGCGGTTCGGCCAGGGCGAGCGCGCACGTCAGGTGGTCGGCGGCCGGCTCGGTCTGGCCGAGGCGGCGGGCCGCAACCGCCGCCGTGACCAGCGCGGAAACCTGCTCGAACAAGGTGGCCCGGCCCGGCTGACCCGCCGCCGGGCGCAGCATAGGGACGAGCCCGGCCAGCGCCGCCTCGCCGTCGCCGTGCGCGAGCAGCAGCCGGGACCTGGCGAGCGCGGTCGCCGCGGTGGCCGCGGTGGCGGCGTTCGCGGGCGGCCCGCCGTAGCTGGTCAGCCGACCCGCCGCGACGACGGGGGAGTCCGCCATCGCGGGGATGTCTGCCGTGACCGTGCCGAGCACCTGCCGCGCCCGGGCCAGATCGCCGTCGCGCAGCGCGATCTCGGCCTCGACCGGCACGAGCAGCAGGTCAAGGGCCTGGTCGCCGCCCGGAGTCTGGCCGTGGGCGGCGGTCGGCTGGTCGGCCCGGCCGGCCGACGGGTTGAGCCGCTGATAGCGCAGCCTGGTCAGCGGCGCCCGGGCGGCCGTCAGGTCGCCCTCGGCGAGCGCGGCCCTGGCCCGGGCGCAGGACGCCAGCGCAGCGGTTACCTGGCTGGTCAGCGGGTCGGCCACCGCCCCCCGGCCGCCTGGCGGCCCGCCTGGCTGAGTATCGGCGCCGCTCTCGTCCAGCGCGGCCCTAGCCGCGGCGGGCTCGTCCCGGCCGAGCCGGAGGTAGGCGCCGGCCAGCCCCTGGAGCAGCCCGGTGAGCGGGTCGCCGGGCTCGTCAGCGTGCTGGCCGGACCGCACCTCGGCCAGCAGCGCGGCCGCGGTTCGCAGGTCCCCGCCGATCGCCTCGGCCAGCGCCTGCCAGCTGGCGGCGCGGGCGGCGAACTCGGGCTCGCCGTCGGCGAGGTGGCGGCGGCCGGCAGCGAAGCTCTCCCGGGCCGCGGCCGGGTCCGCGCGGCCAAGCTCGGTCACGCCGAGCGCGCACCAGAGCAGGCCGAGTCCCTGGTGGCCGCCGGGACCCGACGCCGTCCGCTCGGCGTTCCTGGCCAGCGTCCTGGCCGGCCCGGCGAGGGTGGCCGACTGGCCGGGCGCGCCGTGCAGGAGCCGCAGCGCGGTCAGCCAGGGCTCGATCCGCTCCCGCTGGGCGGCCGGGCAGCGGTCCAGGGCCAGGCCGGCGTTGTCCAGGTGCAGGGCCGCGGCGCAGGTGTCTCCGGTCCGCAACCCGGCCGCGGCGAGCGCGCCCGCGACGGCCACGTCGTCGGCGAACCGGCTGGCCGGGAACGTGGCCAGCACCGGCTCGAGTTCGGCGGCCTGGCCTGGCAGCAGCATCGTGGGCCCGGCATCGGCCAGCACCCGCCCGGCGAAATCCCAGTCCTCGGCCCGGGCCGCGCTCCTGATCGCGTCGGCGTGCAGCCCGTGCGCGGCCTGCCAGTGCGCCGCGCGCCCGGTGAGCGGGGCGCGCTCGCCGGGCAGCTCGCGGTCCAGCCGGGCCCTGAGCAGGTCGAGCAGCAGCGGGTGGTACTGGTACCAGCCAGGACCGCCGCCCGCGGCCCCCGTCGCGGCGGGCTGCACGAGCACATTGTCCCGGCCGAGCTGATCGAGCAGCGCGGTCCCGCCGGCCTGGCCGGTCAGCGTATCGGCGAGGTCGCCGCAGATCAGGTCGGTGACCGACGTGCGCAGCAGGAACTCCCGGCTGGTGGCGGGCAGGTCCGCGAGTACCTCGTCGGACAGGTAGTCGGCGACGGCAGGTTCGTCGCCGGAGATCCGCGAGATGACCGCGGCCGGGCGGCCGACCGTGCGCATCCCGGCCAGCCGCAGGCCGGTGATCCAGCCCTGGGTCCGTTTCAGCAGTTCATCGCGCTGTGCGGCCGGCACGTCCCGGCCGAGCATGCGGAAGTAGCCGTCTGCCTCCTCCGGCGTGCAGGCGAGGTCCGCGCCGTCTACCTCGCCGAGTTCGCCGCCCACCCGCAGCCTGGCCACCGGAAGTCCGGCCGGGCGGCGGCCGGCCAGCACCAGCCGCAGCTTCGGTGGCCCGTGCTTGATCAGCTGGTCAAGCGCGGTCAGGGCGGGGGTACCGGCCAGTTCGCCGATGTCGTCGAGTACGAGCACGAGCAAGCCGGACAGCCGGCCGGCCCGCTCGGCCAGCCGCTGCGGGAACGCGTGGTCCGACGGGGCCGGCAGGTCGGCCGCCAGGCGCCCGGAGCCGGTGACCGCCAGCGCGGCCAGCACGTGCCGCCACAGCGTGGCGGGCTTGCGGTCGCCGGCAGCCAGGCTCACCCAGGCGGCTCTGGTCCCGGTCGGCGGCGCCGCGGCCCAGGCCGCGCAGGCCACGGTCTTGCCGGCCCCGGCGGGTCCGCTGACCAGGGTGATCCGGTGCGCCGCGATGGACGCCCCGATCAGCTCGGTGACCCGCGGCCGGGCTAGCACGGGCACGCATGGCTCAGGGACCTGGACTTGGGCGCAGGACCGGCGGACGGCCGGCCTGTCGGTCACCCGCCCGGCCGCGATGCGCAGGTGACGACGCCCTGGTTTATCTTCGGCGCGGACGGCAGGTTCGGTGATCGTGCTCGTCATGCATCCCCCGACGGGCGCAGCGCACGTCAGTTCGGTCCGCGGGCCCCCATCCCGCGGACGAACGTGCAGCTTAAGCCCGTGACGACCGTACCCGCCCGATGAGCCCACCAACCACGCATCGTGATCGGGCGGGATAGATCACGGGGAATCGGGCGAGCCGGGAATCCTGGCTCGCCGCGGGCGTTAGCCCTCTTCGCTGAACGCCTCGCGCAGCTTGGCCTCCTGCTCGCTGGACAGGTTGGTGCTGATCAGTTCGGCGTCGGTGTCATGGAAGCTTTCGGTCACCCGGTCCATGACGGCGTCGGAGCTGAGCAGGAACAGCGCCGACGTGCCCGGCGTGACCTTCTCCCTGACATCCCTGATGAATGCGTCGCTGATGCCCACGTCGGACATGGAGCCGATCAGCGCGCCGGTCGCGGCGCCGATGGCGAGGCCGAGGATCGGGATAAAGAAGATCAGCCCGAACAGCAGGCCCCAGAACCCGCCGCCGAGTGCGCCGGCTTTCTTGGTGTCCGTGAGGTTCCTGGTCTTCGGCTTGCTCTTGCCGACCTCCCAGCTGACCACCGCGGCGTCGAGCACCTGGATGAGCTGCTGGCGCTGGAGGTCCGCCAGCACGCCGAGGGCGTCCTGGGCGCCGCTGGTCGATTCGAACTTCCAGACCGTGAGTGATGACATGAGCGCTCCTGCTTTCCTGCCTGCCGCCGCCCGTAGGCCGCTGGGCCCGCGTGCTCGTCTGGAGACCACGATGGCCCGCGGGTCTGGCCCGGTGCATCACCCGGCGCGAGTGAAACGGAGCCCGGCGGGTGACCGCGGCAGAACATCACCCGGCCAGGATGATGAGCGGGCCGTCACGTGCGGGAGACCGTGAGGCATGACCACGACGACGACGCGCAAGAAGGCACCGGCCGGCTCTGGCCGGAGCAGGACGACCACATCGCGCCGGGCGCCATCGCGCCCGGCCAGCCAGGCGCCGGCCACGCGCAAGGCGAGCGGCCCGCGCAAGCCCGGTACCCCGCGCAAGCCCGGTACCCCGCGCAAGCCGGCCACAACAGCCCGCAAGCCCGCCGCGGTACGC
>JBPCKO010000395.1:0-23521 GCA_051004215.1 Streptosporangiaceae bacterium
GCCCGGCGCATCAGCTCAGCCCGCTCATCTTCAGACAGCACGATCTGCACGGCAGAAGGACCCGGATGCGACATAGCCATATACTAGCAAAAATAACACTCAAAACTTCAGGCGCGGGACACTAGTCTTCCTCGACTCGCCGAAACAAGATGCCGCCGCGGCGCTGCGGCGACTCGCCACGTTGGGCATCGCGGTGTCGAGGGCGGCGGCCTGCGTGAACCGATGATGGCGGCCTTATCCACCGTCGATGTGTCTGATCCGGTTACGTACGAGGTCGCGTCGGACCGGATAAGAGCATTGTTCGCCGGGCGAGCAATGCCGGCCGCCTCCGCGGCAGCAGTCGTCAGCGCGTACACCGCCCTGGGTGACGACGTAGCGATGGCAGTACGGTCCTCGGCGACCGCGGAAGATCTTCCCGGCATGACGGCCGCGGGACAGCAGGACACGTATCTCAACATCGCCGGTGCGGACAGTATGCTCGACGCAGTCCAGCGGTGCTGGGCGTCGTTGTGGACACTGGCAGGGCTTCCAGCAGATCGCCGGCCGTCCCGTTCCACTGGGCTCCGGGCGACATCCAGGCTGCCAGCGCCCGCACCACGGGCTCGGAGCTGGCCTTGTCCGCGCGGGCGTTCCGCAGGGACGCCTTGTAGGCCGCCAGGGACCCGGTGCCGAAGGCCCGGTCATGCGCGGCAAGCAGCCGGGCGTAGCTGTGCATGCGCAGGCCGGCCAGCTCCGGGCCGTCCGGGCGCGGCAGCTCCCGCAAGACCCCGGACACGTGGTCGAGCAGCGCGCCGAGCAGCGTGCCGCGGGCAGCGTCCAGCTCTGCCCGGATCGTCTCGTCGGAGACCCTCCTGCCCGCCGGGATGCTCTCCGTCGGGGCCTCGATGATGCGGTCGAGCGCGTCGGCGCCCAGGCCGTAGGGCAGCGACAGGCCGGTGGCGACAAACGTCCGCTTGTAGGCCATCGAGATGTCATCGAAGTTGGTCCGCATCCGCCGGAACATGTCGCGGTGCCCGGTCACCAGGTAGCAGATCCAGTTCGACTGGTCGGCCGTGACGCCGCTCATGTTGTCGAAGCTGGGCACGTAGCACTTGGCGGCACGAATGATGTTGTTGCGGTCATCGGACCTGTCGAGCGCGCCGTCGAGCCACTCCAGGCCATCGACCAGCCGGGCCAGGCCGCCAGCTGCCGTTGACTTGCCTGACCCCGGCGCGCCTGTGGGCCACAGTCCCGGCCGCGACACGTCGGCGAAGTATGCGGCCACCAGCCAGCCGCCCGCGAGCGCCTGGGTGTCCGGCTGCCCGATCCGCAGAATCTCCCACAGCCTGTCCAGGCTCCCGCGGCGCACCGGGCGGGGCAGCGGCAGGTAGCCGACGCTGCGCCGGAACACCGGGGCGGGGAAGCCCAGGTCACGCGGGTCCAGGACCTGCCATCCCTCGGCGGTGACGTGGACCGCTTGCCGGTCTTGTCGACGAGATCGATGACGATGCCGACGGGTACCTGGACGGCCCGCAGCGCTGCGCTCACCCGGCGCCCGCTGGCCATGCCGAGGGCCTCCAGGTGGTGCACGGCGTTGCGGATTGTCGTGTCGCTCGGGGTCAGGCTGGCCTTGCTGACGCCCAGCTTCTTGCGCTCAGCCTCGCTTAGCGTGTTGATCCAGCCGTTCCATGCCTGAGCCGTGCCCCGCCAGATCACATGGCTGAGGTTGAGCACATCCTGGGTCAGGAACGAACGCGGGATGTACGGCACATCCCGCTCCGCGGCATCCTCCTCCGCAGGCCCCGCTCAGTGACCTCGTCGTCCGGCTCGCCGCCCAGGGCCTGCTGGGTGATCCCAATCGGCTCGCCGCCCGGCTGGCTGTTCATGGCTGCCTCCGCCTTCTCACCGCTGGTGCCGGGTGGGCGGCCGGCCGTGCCCTGCGCCCATACCTGTACCTCGGGGCCGAAGTGCGGCGGAGCGAATTTGGCCGCTCCGCGCCAGTGCCTGCGCCAATCGGCCGCGGTGAACGGGTCGGCCGGGTCCTGGCTGCGGTCGGCGACCTGCTGCCAGACCCCGCGGGCCTCGGGCTCGGTCCTGCCCTCCGACGCGAGGCGGGCAGCCAGCCGGGACAGGCTGACGTCGTGCGGATGTTCCACGCCGTTCTCCAGCAGCTCCTCGGTCCGCGGCAGCTCCGGCAGCCCGCTCCCGCTGCTCCGTTGCGAGCCGTGCCGCCCGCGGAGCTTCCGCGGAGCTGGCTCAAGGCGTCGAGGAACTGGACCGGCGCGACCGGTGCATGGCACGGGCAGCCGCTCCAGATATACGGGACAGGCACCGAGCCCTCCGAACGCTTGCCGGGCCGCAGCAGCGGGGTCACGAACTGCACGGATGGCCACAGAACTGCGTACCCGCCGTCGCCCTTGATGTCGACGCCGGGCAGCACCCCGTTCCGGCTCGGGATGGCGCGGCCGTCTGACCGGAGCCACAGATGCACGCCGCCGCTGGGAGTCCTTACCTACGGGGCGTCCGGCAGAGTCAGGCCGCGCTCGGCCAGCCAGCTCGTGAGTGCCGCCACGCCGTCAGCGCCGCTCTTCTTGTCCAGGTCAACCACGAACATCCCGCCGGACACCCGGCCCAGCGCGCCCGCGACGTTCAGCGTCTGATCACCACCCCACCAGGCCGTGCTCCCGATCACAGCCGGGTCCGTGCTCGCGTCCTGGAAACCATGCCTGCCCGGCATCGGCTTCTTGCTTCCTGACCTGAGCGGGAACACCGGGATGCCCAGCGCCGCGTACCGCAGGGCCACGGCCCCGAGCCCGAGCTGGCCGGCGACCGGGTCACCAGCGAGGACGGCCAGATGATCACGGGCCGGCTCCGGGCTCATGACTGCCTCCGCCCGGGTGCGCAGGCTCCGGGGTCGGCGCAGAGCTGGATCACGGAGTTGCCGATCGCGGCCGGCTCGGGGCAGCTTCTCGGCGGACCCGCAGCTGGAATTCAAGATCCGCGACGTCGTCGGGCTCTACCTCGACCCTCCGGCAAATGCCGTGGTCGTCTCGGTGGATGAGAAATCCCAGATCCAGGCCCTGGACCGGACCGTGCCGATTCAAGATCCTGGGCGCGTTCGACCACGCGCAAGCGGACCGGGTCGGTCACCAAGCCGGCACCGCGCCGATGTGGCCGACCCGCGGGAGCCCTAGGCTTCGGGGATGGGGCAGATCCGGGTCGGTACGGCGTCATGGACAGATCGGGCGCTCATCGAGTCGGGCTGGTATCCGCGTGACGCAAGCACGTCGGAGAAAAGGCTGCGCTACTACGCCAGCCAGTTCCCGCTGGTCGAAGTAGACGCCACCTATTACGCGCTGCCGTCCGAGCGGACCGCCGCCGCCTGGGCCGCGCGAGTCCCGGCCGGGTTCACCTTCAACGTCAAGGCGTTCAGCCTGTTCACCCAGCACCCGACCCGGGTCGCCTCGCTACCCCCCGACCTGCGCGCAGCGGTAGTCCCGGCTGAACGCGACCGGGTGTACCTCAAGGACGTCGATCCCGCCGCGGTCGATCAGGCCTGGGACCGGTTTCTTGGGGCGCTGGAGCCGCTGAACCAGACGGGCAAGCTGGGCGCGATCTTGCTCCAGTTCCCGCCGTGGTTCCCCGCCTCACGGGTGAGCCGGGACTACATCCTTGCCTGCGCCCGCAGGGTCGCGCCGCGGCGCGTATGCGTGGAATTTCGCAACCAGACCTGGATGACACCGGACAACCGGACGCACACGCTAGAATTTCTGACCGCTCATCAGCTGGCCTATGTGTGCGTCGACATGCCTCAGGGCTATCCCAGTTCTCTTCCCCCCGTGCTGGCCGCCACCGCCGCCGATCTGGCCGTCGTCCGCTTGCACGGCCATTCGGAGAAATGGGCCAGTAAGGACATCCAGGAGCGATTCAACTATTGCTATTCCCCAGATGAGCTAAGCGAATGGGCCTTTCAGATCCGCCCCCTCGCCTCTCAGGTTGAGGTCACCCACGTCGTATTCAACAACACCTACCGCGGCTACGGTCAAGTCAACGCCCAGCAGCTCGCCGCCCTGCTCGCAACAGAGTAGTTGGCCTCGTCGCGAATTGGCACCATTCAGAGTACCCGCCTGTCCGGATTTAGTGTGGATGGCCGGACCCCGAGAACTGATCCACTCGGTGTGAGAGTCGTTCATCGGTGGGTGCAAGCGGCAGCGTAGTCGGCCATCGCCTCGCAGGCCAGCTCGGGGCCGTTGTCGCAGCGCAGCACGGCTGGGTAGCCGCGGGTCAGTGCGAGGCGGTCCAGTTCGTCGATCAGGGCGTCGGGGGTGACGCTGCGCTCGACCAGGCTGGTGAGGCACTCTTGGGTGTGTTCGTCGATGATCGACACCAGCTTGACGATCCGGAGCGTGCCGTGACCGGACTGTCCACTGAACTGAACATGCCCGTCGACGACCTGCTCGCCGCGCCGTTCCTGCTCGTGGGCTCGGACGACGAAATCCTCACAGCTATTCGCCTCAACCGCCTGGTGATTCGCGAAGACGTCATCGACAAACTGGCTCCGCTGCTACCGCGCCTCCACGAAGTGACCGAGTAGGGTACAGGGAGCCACGACGACGCTGGAGAGCATGACCATATGGCGACACGATTCTGACGGAAAGCGAAGCGTCGCTGGCAGTTGAAGACCTCGGCTGGCGGTACCTCCTCGACTGCCTCACCGCCGCTGTCACGGTCGACTCTCTCTTCGACGCGTGCGAAGTCATCCGCGCTGCGGTCGACATCGCCGGCCCACACGCGAACGACCATCTGCGCCTGCGCGCGTCCGCCGACCGAGTGGAACTCACGCTGCAGACACGTGGCAAATTTCGAGTGACTACGCAGGACGTTGATCTAGCCCGCTCTATCACGAAGGCAGTTCGCACGGCCGGTTACCAGACGGTCGCGCACCCTGCTCATCATTCGGTTCAGTCGCTTGCAATCGCGATCGATGCGATGGACATCCCCGCAGTGCGCCCGTTCTGGAAGGCGGTACTCGGGTATGACGACGTCACTGCGCCCGCCGACCTAGTGGACCCGTCCGATGGCGGTCCGTCTCTCTGGTTCCAGCAGATGGACGAACCGCGCACGCAGCGCAACAGAATTCATCTTGATCTGACTGTTCCGCACGACGATGCCGTTGCCCGAGTCGAAGCCGCCCTCGCGGCCGGCGGTCGGCTCGTCAGCGACGACCGTGCGCGAGCATTCTGGATCTTGGCAGACTCCGAGGGCAATGAAGTCTGCGTGTGCACATGGCAGGACCGTGACTGACGCGTCGTAGGCGGCAGAACGCGGGGCTAGCGGCGTGTGCGCAAGCTATAGAGCCCTCGGTTTCGTTCGTAATGCGCGATCGGACCTCAGCCAAGTGCGAGCGGCATCGTGCGGCAGAATCCGGCCAGCATAGGTCGATGCCGAGCCAGGCCGGGAGACCAGCGACTGTCAAGCTTCGCTTGACGCTAGCCGCTCTGATCTCCTGCTTGCCGCGACCGGAGCGGGCCGCCAAGCCCGCTCATTCGACGCTGACTGCTCCCCAGCTTTCTGGTGGCACGTCCCGTACGGGCTGGCTGAACTCCCATTGATGGCCGTCAGGGTCCAGAGCCGCGTACGAGCGCACTCCCCACGGCTGATCCTTCGGCGTGGTCAGGATCGCCGCCCCTTCGTCCGCAGCCCCGCGATGGTGAGCGTCGACGTCGCGAACGACCACAGAGATCGTGTGGGAGAGGTAGGGCCAACCCGGTCCGGTCGACTCGCGGAACTCCGGCGCGCGCTCGCGCATCCAGCTCCTGAAGTCATCGGAAATGCCTGACACCATGACCACGCCGCCGTCAGGTCCTTCCAGCTCCGCGAGAACATCCCCGTCCTCCTGATCCATTCGCAGCCGCTGCCGGAAGCCGAACACCCGGCACAGCCAGTCAATCGACGTAGCCGGGTCCTCATAGCCCAGGTGCGGCGTGATCATCGGCCGCTCGCTCACAACCTCATCTCCCTTGTCCTTGGTCCCCCCTCAGTCTGCCCCCGGCGCCCGTACGACCTGCGGCACGCCTGCCTGTCCACCTGGCTCAACGGCGGCGTGTACCCGACCCAGGTGGCTGAATGGGCCGGGCACAGCGTGGACGTGCTGCTGCGGATCTACGCCAAGTGCGTCGTGGCCAGGACGAGCTCGCGAAGCGCCGGATCAGCGAAGCGCTGCGTCAGGAGTGATTCGGCTGCCACCCGCTGTCGATCTTGGGCTTGGGCACGTATTGAGCACGACGACCTGCATTTCGCCGCCTACGGCTGCGCACAACCGCCCAAGCTCCAGTCGGCCAAGATCACCTAGAAAACGCATAATCGCAGCTCACAGCGCCCTGACCGGTGCTTCGGATGAGTGGGGCGGGTGGGGCTCGAACCCACGACCGGCGGATTATGAGTCCGCTGCTCTGACCGGCTGAGCTACCGCCCCTGGCACCGGGTGCACACTACCGCAGGTCCGCACGACCGTCCGGCCAGCGCAAGGCCGACCATCGCGGACGGCAGGGCCGCGGAAGCCGGAACAGCTCGCTACCGGACGCTGAGCTGCATGGCCATCGCGTGTTCGACCAGGGAAATCAGTACTTCCTTGGTGGAGGTCCGGCCGCGAGCGTCGCACTGGACGATCGGGACGTCGCGACCCAGTGACATGGCCTCCCTGACGTCCTCCATCTGGTGCGGGAAGTCGCCGTAGAAGCCGTTGATGGCGATGATGAACGGCAGGTTAGCCGACTCGAAGTAGTCGACGGCCGGGAAGGAGTCCGCCAGCCGGCGGGTGTCAACCAGAACCACGGCGCCGATAGCGCCCTGGATCAGGTCGTCCCACATGAACCAGAACCGGTGCTGGCCCGGGGTGCCGAACAAGTAGAGCACCAGGCCGGCGTCCAGGGTCACCCGGCCGAAGTCCATCGCAACGGTGGTCGTCGTCTTGTCCGGGGTGTGCGACAGGTCGTCAACGCCGTCGCTCACCGAGGTCATGACGGCTTCCGTGGTGAGCGGGGTGATCTCTGAGACCGAGCCCACGAAGGTGGTCTTGCCGGCACCGAAACCGCCCGCCACGACGATCTTGACTGACGTCACGGCGGCGTCGGCATCGACGCCGGTAGCGGCTCTAGAGCTTCCGAAGTCCACTAAGCACCCTTTCAAGCAGGTTCAGGTCCGGCCGGCCCTGGCCGTGATCGGCCTGATGCACGCGCACCAGGCCATCCATCGCCATGTCCCCGATGAGGACGCGGGCGACTCCGAGCGGCATTCGCAGGACGGCCGATATTTCAGCAACGGAACGCCAGTCGCGACAATAACCAAGGATGGACTGACATTCTGGGCTCAATACGGATAGATCGCGGGCTTCATAGTGCGCTGCCGACACCATTGCCTCGATCTGCAATTGATAACTCGGTTTTGTCCGGCCTCCGGTAACCGCATAGGGGCGAACGAGGGACGAGGCGGCCTGGTCGCCCAGGCCGAAAGCGATGTCAGGCATGCCGAAGTCGCCCGGGGAATGGACGCCACTGTCGCGCCCGTCCGCCGGCCCTGGCCGACGGCCATTGCCGCCGTCCGCCATCCACTCATCGTGGCGGGGAACCGACACCGATAGCTCCTGTCACTAACCGCCAGCGCCCGGCCAGCTCGGCGGGGCCGAGCTGCGCATGTCCGGGGTGAGGGCGCTGCCCACCCTCTCCACCATGAGGGCCATCTCGTAGGCGACCAGGCCCATATCGCAGTCGGCCGCGGCGAGAACGGCCAGGCTGGACCCGTCGCTGATGGCCATGACGATCAGAAGGCCACGCTGCATCTCCACCACGGTCTGGGAGACCGCGCCGCCTTCGAATACCCGCGAAGCACCCTGGGTCAGGCTGGTCAGGCCGGACGTGACCGCGGCAAGCTGGTCGACCCGCTCGGCCGGGAATCCCTGCGAGAACGCCATGGGCAGGCCATCAGCGGAGACCACGATGGCATGCGCAACCGAAGGCACGCGCTCAACGAAGTTGGTAACCAGCCAGTTGAGATCCTGTGCCGGACGGGTAAGCGGACTCACCGGCACTCCTTCCTGTCGTGACGGGCGGGCCGAATGCCCTGGGAATGCGGCATCCGCGGCTCCTCTGACATAACTACCGGAGTTGGCACAACTAGCATGACTGTGTCAGCGCTTCCCTGTCACCCATCACCGGGAACGTCACTCGTCCCCTCGTCCACGGCGGCACCGCTGGCGGCGCGGCCTTCTCGCATTCCTCGTTGCAGACTAGCGAACCGGTCACGGGTGGCGGCCGCAGATCGGACAGGCGCTGGCGTCGCAGTCTCCTGTGCCGTTCCGGGAATGAGGTTGGCCTTCGGCACTCGTCGCGGCAGCCCGGCGAGCGTCGTGCCGGCGGACGTCGGCACCACCGCGGCCTCGGCCGCCTTCCAGCCTTCGTCGACCGGCGAGGTCCAGGCCGGGACGGGCTCAGGGGCCTGCTCGACCTGGCCGGGCTCGCCGGGGTGGGCGGCCGGCATCTCGACGGACGGACGACCGCGGCGGAACCAGTCCGACTCGACGGCCTCGAAGATGGGCAGCCGGTTCTCCTGCTCCATCGCGGCCGGCGGCACGATCACCCCGCCGTTAGACGCGGCCTGGGGGTCCTTGCTCAGGAAACTGCCGCGCACGCCGGCGAGGGGCGCGACCAGGACGGCCGGCTCCGCGGACTCCGCGGGCTGCTCCGGCTCCGCGGGCCGCTCCGCCTCGCTGACCGCGGGTCCTTCCTCGGCCTCGGCGACAGGCTCGGCGACCTGGGCCGACGGATTCGTGCCCCACATGCCGGCCGGCAGATCGCTGGTCCACTCACTGGCTGACGCGGGCTGATCGCCCCAGGCCATCGGCTGGGCGGCCCACTCGCCGGTGCCGTTGGGCACCGACCGGCCGGCGTCGGGGTCCTCCCCGGCGTCGCCAGAGCGGAAGGCCGCGAGCTTACCCGTGCTGAACAGGTCGGTAGATGCGTCGGCCGGATCGGCGCCGTATCCGCCGAAGACACCGGAATTGCTGCTGTCGGCCTCGTCCTGGCCCGCGCTGAACAGCCCAGGGTGCAGGTTCGCGCCGGGCACCCGCTGCGGGCCGAGCGAGGGCCGGGCGCCGTTGTTCTCCTCGGCCCCGTCGAAGCGCGGCGCCCTGGCTGCCGCCACCTCCTGCTCGGCGGTCGACGGGCCGCTGACCGCGACGGCCGGCCACTCGCCGGAAATCATCCCGGCGCCAGCACCGGCCGGGACGCCAGCGCCCGGTCCCGCCGTGATGCCCGCGGGGCCCTGGCCGATCGCGAACCTGGACAGCGGTTCACCGAACCGGCCCTGGCCGCCGGGCCGTGGCGCGCCTTCCCTGACCACGACCTCGTCGGGCAGCCAGACCAGCGCGGTGAGCCCGGCTCCGGTGGCCGGCCGCAGGCGCACCCTGATGCCGTGCCTGGCGGCCAGGCGGGCGACCACGAACAGGCCCATCCGGCGGGACACGGCCACGTCGACCACCGGCGGGTTGTCCAGCCGCCAGTTCGCGTGCGCCATCTCCTCGCTGCCCATGCCGACGCCGAGGTCGGTGATGTCGAGCAGCACCCCCCCGCTGTTCAGCAGGTGACCGGCCACATTCACCGGCGTGTCGGCGGAGGAGAACGAGGTCGCGTTCTCGGCCAGCTCGGCGATCAGGTGGACGACGTCGTTGACCGCGGGGCCGTGCACCGCGATGCCGGGCTGGACGTTCAGCGTCACCCGCTCGTACTGCTCGATCTCGGAAATGGCGGCCCGCAGCACGTCCACCAGCGGGACCGGCTGGTTCCACCGGCGGCTCGAGTCGTGGCCGGCGAGGACCAGCAGGTTCTCTGAGTTGCGGCGCATGCGGGTGGCCAGGTGGTCCATCTGGAACAAGCTGCCGAGCCGCTCCGGGTCCTGCTCGCCCTGCTCCAGCTCGTCGATCAGCCTGATCTGCCGTTCGACCAGGGACTGGCTGCGCCGGGACAGGTTCACGAACATCGCGTTGACGTTGCCGCGCAGCGCAGCCTCGTTAGCCGCCAGCCGCAGCGCCTCGCGGTGCACCTGGTCGAAGGCCCGCGCGACCTCACCGATCTCGTCGAAGGAATCCACGTCGATCGGCTCGACATCGGCCGGCGCCTGCTCGCTATCCGACTCGCTCATCCGGCGCACCGTCTCGGGCAGCCGCACGCCCGCGACCTCCAGCGCGCCGGCCCGCAGCCGCCGCAGCGGACGGACCATGGACCGGCCGACCACGACCGTGAACAGCAGCGAGATGATCAGCACCAGCAGCACCGCGGCGCCGATCAGGATCGCGTCGATGATCGCCTGCTTGCGCAGGTGCTGGGCCCGGGAGATGGCCTGCTGGGCCAGCGCCTGCTCGACCACGCGGATCTTGATGAGGGTCTCCCGCACGCTGCCGAACCACTCGTCCGGGCTGAGCCCGATGTTCGACAGCGAGGTATGGGTCGGCGCGTACTGGATGACCGAACTCTCCGAGGCACTCACCCGGTCTTTGAGCGAGCTGGCGTCCAGGGCGACGTTGTACTGGCTCTGCTGCTGAGCCGAGGCGAAGTTAAGGAACTGGCTGTAGTCGGAACTCTGGTTGGCGACCGAGTTGGTCAGCATCGAGAACATGTTCGGTTCGAACTTGCCGACCGTGAGCGCGAAGACGATCACGCCGCGCTGGATCGAGTACTCGTTCTCAACTCTGGAGACCTGGGTCAGGGCGCTGACCGTGGAGGTGAGCTGCGGGTCGCTGCTGGTGAGGGCGATCTGGTCGTCGAAGGCCAGCAGCACGTCGATCAGCCGGGAGTAGCGGCTGATCACGTCCACCGCGTTGGCCTGCGCGGACAGGGACGCGGCCCGCACGCTGGCCAGCTCGGCCAGCTCGGCGTTCACCGAGTGGGCGTCCTGGACGACTGCTGGCGGGTAGTTCGAGCCGATCGTGGTGAGGCCGGCGGCGACCGGCCGCTCGGCCCTGTTCGTGATGCTGTAGTGGCCCTGCACGACCTGGAGCTGGTCGCGGGCCGCTGTGGAGAGGGTCTTGTCCAGCAAGCCGGTGGCGGGGTTCGTCTTGTAGGCGATCAGCCAGGCAGTGGAGTCGCGCTCGTACTCCAGCTGGTAGGCCAGCGCGGTCACCTTCGAGCTCAGCTGCGCGAGCGTGGAGATCCGCTGGTAGGAAATCGCGCTGCGCCAGGAGGAGACGATGCTCGATCCCCCCAGCGCCACCGCGGTGGCCGTGGGGATCGCGATCAGCAGCACCAGCCTGGACCGCACCCGCCAGTTACGCAGCATCCGCCCGCGCCCGGTACGCGCAGGCTGCTCGTCCTGGCCGGCCTCAGCCTGGCCTCCGGCCCCGGCGCCGGGCATCGGGTCATCCGCCGGGCCGGGTAGGTCGGTCGCCGGACGGGCGGCAGGCCGCCCGAAGGCCGCCTGAACGTCGGCGTCGGACGGCCCGGCTTGCGCGGGCGCGGCATCGCGCGACATCTTGCTTCGGGACGGCACGGCGGGTGTACCTCTCACCTGGTTAGCCGGAGGCAGCCGGTAGTCCGGGCGAGCGGACCTGGCATCGTGGTTCCCTCCGGGGAAACGGACTACGACGGCCGAGCAACTTCCATAGCCATGGCGACTCTATCCTTGAACTGGCCGACATGCAGCGATAAGCGCGTCAACCGGATATACCGCGGAGGCACACGGGGCCCGGCCACGGGAGCGGATGCCGCGCCAAAATACCCTCTCCGGCAGCGCGGCTTTATTAGGGTACTCTCTGCCGAGTCGTCCGGGATCAGAAAACTGTCCGTATCATGAGTAAAATCAGCATCAGTCGCTTACTCGCGCCCCACGGGCCACAGACAAGGAGAGGGATGAGGCTGTCCTCGGCCTGGATACGATCGCGCGCTCGCCAGCTCCTGGGCCGGCGCCGCGACGGCATCGCCGCGGCACTGGTCGTGCTGGGGGCGACCGGGCTCGTGGCGGGCTGCGGCCCGCCGGGCACGGCGGGCGCCTCGAGCCTGCCGGTCGTCACGGTGGGGGTCGTGCCGGGCGTCGACAATGCCACCTTGTTCCTGGCCAAGAAGCTCGGCTTCTTCGCCAGCGAAGGCGTGACCGTCAAGATCGTCGACTTCACCTCGGTCGCCACCGAGCTGCACATGCTGAGCACCGGTCAGGTCAATGTGGCGGCCGGCGACTACGGCGCCCTGTTCGCCGGGCAGCCGGCCCTGCAGAAGACCGCGTTCAAGATCCTGGCCGACGGTTACGACGCCGCCCCTGGCGTCGCCGAGGTCATGACGATGCCCAACTCCTCGGTGCAATCCCCTAGCGAACTGGCCAGCGTGACCATCGGCGCTCCCGGCACCGACGTTGTGTCGGCCCCGGCCCACGCTCCCGACAGCCTGCTGGTTGCCAGCGCGGCCTCGGTGCTGATCGGCGACAAGGTGAACTCCTCGCTGGTGAACTGGAAGAACCTGCCCCAGCCGCGCGAGATCAGCGAGCTGGTGCACGGGCAGCTCAAGGCGATCCTCGTCACCGAGCCCTACGTCTACCAGGCCGAGCAGGCCGGCGCGGTGGAACTGCTCGACGTCTGCAGCGGCGCCACCGCCGGCATCCCGCTGTCGGGCTACTTCACCAGCGCGTCCTGGGCGGCCAACAACCCGAAGGCGGCGGCAGCGTTCCGCGCCGGGCTGGCTAAGGCCAGCGCGGACGCGTCGATGCCGGGCCCGGTCCAGTCGGTGCTGCCGCAGTACGCCCACTACAGCAAGCAGGAATCCGCTCTGATCACGACCGGCGTCTTCCCGCTGTCCACGATCGCCGCCAGCATCCAGCGGACCGCGGACATGATGTGGGACGTGGGAATGATCCCCCAGCAGCTCGACGTCACCAAGATGATCATCAGGTAACCCTGACGACGCCCTTCCGGCCGCTCGCGCGCAGGCCAGCAGCAGCGGCGCGGCGGGAAGTTACGGATCGGACCGCAGTCCCAGCTCCCTGGCGATGATCATTCGCTGTACCTCCGAGGTGCCCTCGCCGATCTCCAGGATCTTGGCGTCCCGGTAGAACCGGCCGACCGGGAACTCGTTCATGAAGCCATAGCCGCCGAAGACCTGGGCCGCGTCCCGCGCGTTGTCCATCGCGGCGTTCGAGGCGGTCAGCTTGGCGATCGACGCCTGCTGCTTGACCGGCTGGCCGGCGATCAGCCTGGCTGCCGCGTCATACCAGGCCAGCCTGGCGTTCTGGGCCCGCACCTGCATGTCCGCGATCATGAACTGGATGGCCTGGTAGTGCCCCAGGTGGTGGCCGAACGCCGAGCGCTCGCCCGCGTAGCGCACGCACTCGTCCACGCAGCCCTGCGCCAGCCCGGCCCCGATGGCCGCGATCGCGATCCGGCCCTCGTCCAGGATCCGCAGGAACTGGGCGTAGCCGCGGCCCGGCTCCCCGAGCAGGTTGGTCGCCGGCACCCGGCAGTCGGACAGGGCCAGCTCCCTGGTGTCCGAGGCGCACCAGCCGACCTTGGAGTACTTCTGGCCCGCGACCAGGCCGGCGGTGCCCGCCGGGACGATGATCGAGGAGATCTCCGGCCGGTCCTGGCGATCACCGTCGCCGGCCCGGCCGGTGATCGCCAGCACCGTCACCGCCGAGGTGATCGACGTGCCCGAGTTCGTGATGAACGCCTTGCTGCCGTTGATCACCCACTCGTCGCCGTCCCGCCTGGCGGTCGTGCGCATGCCGCCGGGGATGTCCGAGCCGCCGCCCGGCTCGGTCAGCCCGAACGCCGCGAGCCGCTCGCCGCTGCACAGCTCGGGCAGCCAGCGCTCGCGCTGCTCGTCGCGGCCGTACAAGAAGATGGGCATCGCTCCCAGCGCGACCGCCGCTTCCAGGGTGATCGCGACCGAGGAGTCGACCCTGGCCAGCTCGTGCAAGGCCAGGCAGAACGCGAAGTAGTCGCCCCCCATGCCCCCGTAGCGCTCCGGGAAGGGCAGCCCGAAAAGGCCGAGTTTGCCCATGCCGGACACTAGTTCGTAGGGGAACTCGTTACGCTCATAGAAGCCGCCGATCACCGGCGCCACGGCCGCGCGGGCGAAGTCCATCACCGTGGTGCGCAGGGCCTCATGCTCTTCGTTGAGACTGAAGCTGATCACGGCTGCGATGCTACCTGGCATCCCGCGGACCGGCGCTAGGCTGTAAACATGGCGCCGGCCGGGGCATTCGCACGAGGAGAGGAGCCCGCCGTGATGGTGACGCGGACCTGCCAGGACTGTGCGAGCGAGGTCGGGTCGGCCGACCTCATCTGCTTCACCTGCGGTGCCAACCTGCCCAGGATCCGGTCGGCCGAAGAGTCCGCGCCCGCGATCACGATCGCGCAGAAGGCCGTCTCGGCCGAGCACGCCAGGCGGATCTCATCGGCGGTGCTGCGGATCACCTTCCCGGCCGGCAACGTCGAGGTACCGGCCGGCACCTTTCTGCTGCTCGGCCGCGACCCGGCCGAGAGCCTGGTGGCCGCCGCGTTCGATAGGTGCGAGAACGTGTCGCGCCGGCACGCGATGATCACGGTTGACGATGCCGGGCACGCCACGATCAGGGACGAGAACTCCACTAACGGCACCTTCGTCAACAATGACCGGCTGTTGCCAGGGATCGAGGTGCGCCTGGTCGACGGCGACTCCGTCCGGCTGGCGGCCGACGTCAGCGGTACCGTAGCCGTGTTCCGGTAACCGCCGGGTCCGCGGTCAGAAGGAGCCGGAGGCCCACCACGGGGATCCGGGCTCCCCGGCCATGAACCAGGGCCGGTACGGGTCGCCGCTGCGGGCCCGGCCTGGCAGTTCCATCGACGCGAGCACGCCCAGACCCTGGGCCACGACGCTGACGGCCGAGCGAATGGCCTCGCCGGCCCAGCCAGGCCCCCCGCCCGTCCCGGCGCCCGCACCGGCGCCAGTTCCGGCCTCATCGGTGCCGGGGCCGAGATCAATAGCGCTGTGCAGGCCGCCGAACGCCTCGCCAAGTCCGCGGCCGGCCCCCGCTGACTCGCCGTCCTGGTCGCCCGGCCCCGCTTCGGCCTCGCCAGCCGCTTCCTCGCCGGCCGCTTCCTCGCCGGTGCCGCCATCCGGCTCGCCGCCTCCGGGCCGGTCGCCGCCGGACCGCTCACCCCCGGACCATCCACCGGAACGCTCACCGCCGGACCAGCCGCCGCCCAGAGGGTCACCGGCGGAGCAGTCCGCGGCCGGATCGCCGTCACCGGCGCTCCCCGGGTCGCCATCGGCGGGTTCCGCACGGCGTCGGCCGTCCCCGCCGGCCCCGCGTGCGGCGCCTGGCGCGGAGGGATGGTTGCCGGCTAAGTGACTGAGCCGGAGCCTGAGGTTGTCCAGCAGTTCCTCTGGCGGCCTGGCGCGCTCGTCCTGTCCGCCTCGTAAGGGGCGATCTCCCGGTCCGTTCCTGGTGCTCATGAACTCATTGTGCCGCCCGGCTCGCCCCGCTCGCCCTATTTGCCCGCTCATTCCTGCGGCCTGTCGATCTAATCGGAGTTTTGTTGACCGATACGACAGAAAAGTCACCGATCAAATGGCTTCCGGCCGCCGCGCGGCGCGGCCGAGCGGAGGCGCTTCGGCGCGAAGCGGCGGCCGGCGGGTGCGGGCCGGATCCGGCTGTTGCTGCTGGAACGAATGTGACATCATCGGCACAACTCTCCCAAGCAGTAACGGAGGCGGCAATGGCTAGTTCCGCCCGTCCGGCGGCCGAGGCCGGGCTCCGCCGCGACGCCGTCGGGCTTCGCGAGGTCCTGTTCCAGAGCATCACCGACATGGCTCCGGGCGCGGCCATCGCCGCGTCGATCCCGGCCGGGGTGGCCTTCGCCGGGGGCGCGCTGCCCCTGTCGGTCGTGTTCGCCCTGGTGGCCTGCCTGTTCTCGGCCTGGAGCATTGGCCTGCTGGCCAGGGAGCTGCCGTCGTCAGGCTCGATGGCCACCTACGCCGCCCGGGGCCTGCACCCCGCGATCGGGTTCCTGGTCGCCTGGGCCTATGCCATGGTCGGCTGGCTGATCCCGCCGCTGGTGCTGCTCCAGCTCGGCTTCACCACGGCGGCGACGCTGCACACGGAGATCGCCGGGTACCCGGCCAGCTTGTGGTGGCCGTGGTCGATCCTCGGCCTGCTGATCATCGTGACCGCGGGCTGGTTCGGCGTCCGCACCTCGGCCCGGCTCGGCACCGTGCTCGGCATCTTCGAGATCGCGGTCTTCGTGATCATGGGCGTGCTGCTCGTCATCCACGCGGGCGGGCACAACACCACCGCCGTCTTCACCACTAAGTACACCCCGCCCGGCTTCCACGGCCTGAACGGCGTGGTGGCGGGCTCGGTGTTCAGCATCCTGGCCTTTGGCGGGTTCGAAGGCGCCGCGCCGCTCGCCGAGGAGGCGCGCAACCCGGCCAGGACGATCCGGCTCGCCGTGCTGCTGGCCACGCTGTCGATTGGCGCGCTCTACGTGTTCACCACCTACGCGGCCGACGTGGCGTTCGGCCCGGCCAGGTTCGGGACCTTCACCACCGGCACCGGCAGCGCCTCCTGGGAGGGCCTGGCCAGGGCGCTGTTCGGGCTGTTCTGGATCCTGGTGTTCCTCGCGATCGTGAACTCCACGCTGGCGAACTCCAACGCCGGGGTGAACGTGTCCAGCCGGACCGCGTTCGCGATGGGCCGGATCCGTGCCTTCCCGCCGGTGCTCGGCCGGGTCAGCGAGCGGCACCGCTCCCCCGTCGCCGCGATCGCGGTGGGCGGCGTGCTCTCGCTGATCCTGATGCTGACCCTCGGGTTCCACTATGACCCAGTCACCGCGTTCGCGATGGTCGGCACCGGCCTGGTGATCATGCTGGTCGCGATCTACATCCTGATGAACGCGGCCTGCATCGGGTACTTCGTGCGCAGCCGGCAGCACACCACCAACGTGTTCTCGCACGTGCTGATCCCGATCCTGGGCATCGCCGCGTTCGTGCCCGCCTGGTGCGCCGGGGCGGGCATCAAGATCCCCGGAGTCAGCTTTATCACCCCGCTGACCGCCCCGCTGTCCTATATGGGCCCGGCGGTCGCGGTCTGGATGGTGCTCGGTCTGTGCTACCTCATCTACCTGTACCTGCGCGATCCGCGCCGGGTTGTCGACGTCGGGCTGGTGCATATCGACCAGGACCCGGAACTGGCCGCGGATGATCCTAAGGTGGCGCCATGAGCGATCTGCAGGTCGTGAACTTCCGGCCCGAGCCCAGCCAGTTCGCCTGGACCTTCGGCGGCGTGCCCCCGGTGGCCAGAATCAGGCCGCCGGCCGTGCTCGAGGTGTTCACCGAGGACGCCTTCGCCGGCCGGGTGCGCAGCGAGAACGACCTGGTCTCGCAGGTCTGCGAGTTCCCGTTCGTGAACCCGCAGACCGGCCCCTTTCATATCGAGGGCGCCGAGCCAGGCGACACCGTCGCGGTGCACTTTGTCTCGATCACGCCCGCCCGCAACTGGGGCGCGTCCACCACGATCCCGCTGTTCGGCGCGCTGACCAGCACGCACCTGACCGCGCTGCTGAATGAGCCGCTGCCCGAGCTGGTCTGGATCTACCAGCTCGACCTGGCCGGGGGGACGTGCCGGTTCACCGCCCGGCACGGGGACCTGACCGTCGACCTGCCGATGGACCCGATGCACGGCACCGTCGGCGTCGCGCCGGCCAACCTGGAAGCCCGCAGCGCGCTGGTGCCCGACGCGTTCGGCGGCAACATGGACACCCCCGAGATGCGCGCGGGCACCACCTGCTACCTGGGCGTGAACGTGGCTGGCGCGCTGCTGTCGCTCGGTGACGGCCATGCCCGCCAGGGCGAGGGCGAGACATGCGGGGTCGCCGTCGAGACCGCGATGAACACGGTCCTGGTGGTGGACCTGATCAAGGGCACGCCCTGCCCGTGGCCCCGGCTGGAGGACGACGGCTACATCATGACCGCGGGGTCGGCCAGGCCGCTGGAAGACGCCTTCCGCATCGCCCAGACCGAGCTGATCGCCTGGATGGCGGCCGAGTACCGGATGGACACGATGGACGCCTACCAGCTGGTCAGCCAGGCCGTGCAGGCGCCGCTGGCCAACGTCGTGGACGTGAATTACACCTCGGTCGCCAAGATGCCCAAGCGGTACCTGCCTGGCGAGGCGGTCATGGGCGGCACCCACGCCAGGCTGAGCGAGCTGGCCAGGCAGTACCGGAGCTAGCCAGCCGGGACGGCCTTACGAACGCCGGATGTAAACCGGCGTGCCCGGGGTGGGCACCAGCTTGTGGAAGAAGCCGGCGATGTCCATCGGGATCCGCACGCAGCCGTGCGAGACCGGCCGCAGCGGCACATACCACTCGCCGTGGATCGCGTACTTGGTGCCGATGAAGAACACCGAGTTGAACATCGTACCGAGCGGCACGTGAATCCAGCCCGGCCGGTACACGGTCGTGCGGAAGTTCCCGGCCGGGGTGATCGCGCGGGCGCAGGTGCCGCCGGTGCAGTAGCGGTAGCCGCCGCCGGCCGAGACGTGGCTGATCAGCGCGACCCGCCCGGCCCGGTACAGCACCAGCGTGCGGCGGCCCAGGTTGACCTCCACCCGCTGCCGCCCGCCGCCGGGCACCAGCGCCTGCGGACGGCGCGGATGCGCGAGCCGCGCCCTGGTCGCGGCGCCCACCGTGCCGGTCACGGCCAGGTGCTGGACCTCCTGGAAGGCCCACACGGCCTCCTGGGTATAGGGGCCGAAGTAGCCGTCGAACCGGCCGGGAAAGTAGTGCCAGGCCGCTAGCTTGTGCTGCAGGGCCCGCACGTCGGCACCGCGCAGGCCGAGCCTGAGCGTCCGCGGCGCCGTCGCCGCCCGCGCGACGCCGGTCACCGGTCCGGCGGCGGCCGCCGCGACCGCCGCGGCCGCGAGGACGGCAGCGAGCAGGACGTAACCGAGAACCAGCGCGATCGGCGCCGCATGACACACCCCCAGAATCGACTCCCCCTCCGGCCGGGCCGCGGCCCGCCGGGACCTTTCAGGGGTATCACATCTTTGACATGTGACCAATTGGTCACCTATTCTCAAGGCATGGATGACGTGTTCCGCGCCCTGGCCGACCCGACCCGCCGGAGCCTGCTCGACGAGCTGTTCCGGCAGGACGGGCAGACGCTGAACGCGCTCGAGGCACGCTTCCCGATCACGCGGTTCGGGGTGATGAAGCACCTGAAGCAGCTTGAGGATGCCGGCCTGGTCGTCTCCAGGCGGCGGGGCCGGGAGAAGCTGCACTTCCTCAACCCGGTGCCGATCAGGCTCATCTACGACCGCTGGGTGAGCAAATACGCCGAACTATGGGCAGCCGGGCTGACCGGCCTGAGGCAGGAACTGGAGAAGCAGATGGAGAAGGTGTTCGAGATCTACATCCGCACCACGCCAGAGCGGCTGTGGGAGGCGATCACGGATCCGACGATCAGGGCCAAGTACAACTTCGGCGCCGGAGTGTACTCCGACTGGACTCCGGGCGCCCGGATGGAGCTCGGCTCCCCCCGGGCGAACGGCCCGCTCGGCGAGGGCGAGGTGCTCGAGGCGGACCCGCCCCGGCGCCTGGTCTATACGCAGACCTGCCTGTGGAGTGACGAGGTCCGCCGCGAAGGAGCCTCCCGCGTCAGCTGGGAGATCGAGCAGGTGCAGGACTCGTGCCGGCTCACCGTCGTGCACGACCAGCTGCGCGAGGGCGCGAATGACCAGATCTACGGCGGCTGGCCGATGATCTTGTCAGGGCTGAAGACCTGGCTGGAGTCGGGCGAGCTGCTGACCACGCCGGGCTCGCTGATGTACGCGAGCTGAGCTCATCCCCGGGCCGCCCGCCGCCGCACCGGGATTCCGCGGCGGCGGCCGGCTCGGCTAACGTGACCTTCGTGCGGATCGAGGTCATCGCCTTTGACGTCTTCGGAACCCTGGTGGACTGGCGGACCGGCATCACCGCGGCCCTGGCCGCGGCCGGGCAGGACGCGGGGATCGAGGCCGACTGGCCCGCGGTCGCCGACGCCTGGCGATCGAGGTACACCCCGGCGCTGGCTGCCGTGGTGCGCGGGGAGCGGCCGTTCGCGCCCCTTGATGTGCTGCACGCGGAGATGCTCGACGAGGTCATCGGCGAGTTCGGCCTGCACGCGCTCGGGCCCGGGCAGCGGGCCGCGCTGGTCCTGGCCTGGCACCGGTTGCCCCCGTGGCCCGACAGCGGCCCCGGGCTGACCGAGCTGGCCAGGCGGCATCTGCTCACGCCGCTGTCCAACGGCGGGATGGGCCTGCTGACCAGGCTGGCCAAGGCGGCCGGGCTGCCCTTCGACTGCATCGTGTCGGCCGAGCTGGCGCACAGCTACAAGCCGGACCCGCGGGTGTACGCGCTCGTGGCTGACTTCTTCGAAGTGCCGCCCGGGCAGGTGCTGATGGTGGCCGCGCACCCGGGCGACCTGGTGGCCGCGGCCCGGTGCGGGCTGCGCACCGCGTTCGTGCCCCGGCCGCTGGAGTGGGGCCAGGACGCAGCCGCCCCGGCCGCGCCCGCGGGCACTGACTTCACGGCCGCCGACCTGGTCGAACTGGCCGGACTCCTGTGAGCGCCGGACGTCCGGGCGGCCCGCGGCGCTCAGCCCAGGAACCGCAGCACGTCATCAGCGTCGGCGTCGAGTGCCGCCGCGACCGGCGGCGGCAACGGGGCAAACGGTGCCACCAGGACCCGGCCGCCGGATAGGCCCCAGGTAGCCACGGCCCGGCCCCCGGCCAGGGCGAACGGCCGGAAGATGCCGTTGACGGTCACGACCCCCGGAACCGCCCCGAGCACGGGCTCCCGGTTCACCCAGCCGTGCAGGAGCGGATCGAATGAGCCGAGCAGCCGTGGTGGCGGCAGGACGGCATCCCCACCGCCGCCCGCGGCGCCCGGGCCCCTGGCCAGCTCGGCCAGGCCGTCTTCTCGCTCGTGCAGCTCGGCCGCGATGGCGGCGAGCCCGCGCCGGACGTCGCGCAGCGGCAGCCCGGCCCACTTGGCCAGGTCGCGGTCGCTGGCCGGGGCGTGCCCGGCCAGGAACCGCCTGGCCAGTTCGGCGAGGGCCGCGTCCCGGTCGAACCGGCCGGGCCGGAACCGGTCAGGCGGCGCGCCGAGCCAGTCCGAGACCCGCACGAAGGCGTGCTGCCGGCCGGCCACCGGGCCGCGGATGATCAGCCCCCGCAGCGATGCCTCATACAAGATGTGCACGATGGACTGGCCCTGCGTCCGCACCCCGGCGGCGGCCACCCGCCCGGCCAGCTGCTCCCTGGTCAGCGGGCCGTCGGCGGCCAGGGCGGCGTCGATCACCCCGACCGCCTTGTCCGCGTCGTCGGGTGGCACGCGTTCCTGGCCCAGCCGGGTGCGGACTGCGGTCCGGACGGGCGGGGTGGTGAGGTGCTGCAGCCACCAGTAGTCCTCGGCGGTCACCAGGTGCAGGGTCCCCCGGTTCAGCCAGGTGATCAGCAGCGACCGGTCGCCGGTGAGGGCCAGGTCGACGTCGGCGGCGGTCAGGCCGTCCGACCGGGCCCGGATCGCGAGCCTGGCCCCGCGCGGGTCCTGGCCTTGCACCGCGAGCAGCCGCCGGACGACGTCCGTGGCGCTGCGCGCTGGCGGACCGGACAGCAGCTGGGCGGCGCAGCGGGCCGCGACCAGGTCCTCGCGCCCCGGCCCGCCCAGTGGTGGTGCCCACCGTGGCCGCCCGCCGGCGGCCCGCTGGCCGCGAGCCGCACGAGCTCGGCGCCCATCAGCCCGTAGCCGATCCGCTGCGCGGTCGCCACGGTGCCGGAGTCGTGCCGGATCGAGAGCAGGACGAGGTCCTCGCCAAGGCTGTCCACGCCCCCGATGCTAAGCCGCGCCAGCCTGGCCGCTAGTCACCGCCCAGGGCGGAGGTCAGCCCGGGCTCAGCCCCGGCGCGCGGAATACCGCCTCGCCCTGCACGAACGTGCCGAGCACGCTGGTCAGCGCGATGTCGGCCGCGGGGTGCGCGAAGGGGTCCCGGTCCAGCACGACCAGGTCGGCGAGCATGCCGGGGCTGATCGATCCGGTCACGTCGTCGAGGTGGTTCACGAAGGCCGATCCGGTCGTGTACGCGGCGAGCGCGGTGCCGAGGTCCAGCGCCTGGCCGGGCAGCAGCGGCTCGGCCTGGGCTCCGGCCGCGCCGTAGAGCGACCTGTTCACCGCGACGTGCACCGCGCGGAGCGGGTTGGCGCTGCTCACGGCCCAGTCGCTGCCCGCGGCCAGGCGGGCGCCCGAGGCGAGCAGATCGCCGAAGACGTACTGGCGGGCGGCCCGCTCGGGTCCGAGGAAGGGGATGGTGAGCTCGTCAAGCTGAGGGTCGTGGGCGGCCCAGAGCGCCTGGATGTTAGCGGTCACGCCGAGCCTGGCGAACCTGGGCACGTCGTCGGGGTGCACGACCTGCAGGTGGGCGATGTGAGGCCGGTGGTCGTTGCCGCCGTTGGCCGCCCTGGCCGCGGCCAGGGCGTCCAGGCACTCGCGCACCGCCCGGTCGCCGATCGCGTGGAAGTGCAGCTGAAAGCCGAGCCCGTCCAGCGCGATGGCATGCTGGCAGAGCTCGGCCGGGTCGACGTGCGAGAGCCCCCGGCCCGAGGTCTGGCCGCCGCAGGCGTCCAGGTACGGCTCGAGCAACCCGGCCGTGCGGCTCTCCAGCACGCCGTCTTGCATGATCTTCACCGTGCCCGCGCGGAACCGGCCGGCCTGGCCCTCCTCGCGGCGGGCCAGGATCTCGTCGATCTGGCCGGCCCCCCGGCTGCGGTCCCACCACAAGGCACCCCGGACCCTGGCGGTGAGCTGACCCGACCTCGCGGCCTCGAGGTAAACCGGCAGCGGGTCCTGCGAGCCGAGGTACGCGCCGATGATCGCGTCCTGCCAGGCGGTGACGCCGCGCTGGTGCAGGTGCCGCTGCGCGAGCAGCAGGCCGGCCAGCCGGTCGGCGAAGGTCGGTTCCGGCACGAACGCCCCTACGAGGTCGGCCGCCCCTTCGTGCGCGGTGCCCTGCAGGCCGCCGTCATCGTCGCGCTCGAACCGGCCATCGGCCGGGTCGGGAGTACGGGCGTCGAACCCGGCCAGCTCCAGGGCCCGGGAATTGGCCCAGCCGCCATGCCCGTCCCGGTTCAGCAAGAACGCCGGCCGCCCGCCGGTCAGCGCGTCCAGCTGCTGACGGCTAGGCGTGCCGTCCTCGAACCACTCCATCCGCCAGCCGCTGCCGGAGATCCACTCCTTGTCCGGGTGCGCGGCTGCGTAGGCCCTGATCCGGTCCTCCGCCTCGGCCAGGGTCGCCGCGCCGATCAGGTTGCAGCCGGTCATCGTCACGCCGGCGAAGGCGGGGTGGGCGTGGGCGTCCTGAAAGCCGGGCAGCAGCGCCCGGCCGCGCAGGCTGATCACCTCGGTGCCCGGCCCGCGCAGGCCGGCCAGGTCGTCGTCGGCGCCGACCGCGGTGGCCGCTCCCCCGGTCACCGCCACCGCGCTGGCCGGGCG
>JBPCKO010000396.1:0-18649 GCA_051004215.1 Streptosporangiaceae bacterium
GCCTACGTGATCTTCCACGACGCGACGCTCCGGCAGATCGCCGCCGAACCGCCGTCATCGCTGGCCGGGCTCGGCCAGATCAGCGGTGTCGGCGAGGCCAAGCTGGCCAAGTACGGCGAGCAGGTCCTCGATCTGTTCACCGCCTCGCCCGCCGGCTAGCGGTCAGAAGCGGTTGCCGACAATAAAGTTGCGGTGGCCGAGGTTCACGATCGCGGGGCCCGAGTTGGGCAGCGGCGCGCGCAGCCTGCTCAGGCCGATGAGGTTGAAGATCACCCGGTTGTGGCTGGTCCCCCGGGTCAGAGTGACGCCGATTCCGAGGTTGCCGCTGATGATGGTGACCTGGCGGACCCCCCGCGTGCCGATCTGGTTGTTCCAGGCCTTGCCGCCGATTAGCACGCCTCCGTGAGCGTTACCGATGCTGACCGCGCCGAGGATCGCGGTTCCGACGAAACTGCGGAAGACGCGATTGCCGTGGGCCCGGCCGGTGATCGCGATGCCGTAGGCGCGGTTCCCCGAGAAGGTGTTCTGCGGGATGACTGACCGGAGCGTGCCGCCGACGACATTGCCGTGCGCGTCACCGGTGATCAGCAGGCCGTTCCGGCCGTTAGCGAGCCGTCCGTTGCCCTTGGTGTTCAGCCCCGCGATATCGGGGTCGATGGTGACCCCGCGGGCGTGGCCGGCCAGCTCGATGCCGTTGCCGCGGTTACCGGAGAGCACATTCGTGCGGACCAGGTTGTTCCCGCCCGTCGAGGTGATCAGCACGCCGTTGCGGCCATTCGGGCCGGCGCCCTTGAAGGCGAACAGGCCGCCGAAGGTGTTGAAAGTGGTGAAGCCGCGGGCCCGGCCGGTCACGGCGATGCCGTTGTCGTGATTGCCGACCGACACGTTGCCGAGCGGGATAACCCCGCCGACCTGGGTCTGGACCGAGGCGCCATCAACCAGGATGCCGTTGCGGCCGTTGCCGAGAAGGGCGGTGTTGTTCGCCCCGGAACCGAAGAAGTTGCCCTGCACGACCGTCTGGACCGAGTCGGTGACTCGCAGGCCGTTCCCGTGGTTACCGCTGATCACGTTGTAGTACACGAACGGGTTGTTCACGAACCGGCAGCCGGTCAGCGACGTGCGCCGGGCGTGGTCGACCCACACCCCGGCCCCGCCATTGCCGAGCCGGCCGTCGCCGTTCGCGGTCGTGCCGATGAAGTTGCCGTTCAGCGAGTTGCCGGCCGCGCCGCTGGCGATCACGACGCCGGAACTCCGGTTGCCCGAGATCTGGTTGCCGAGCGGCGGCACCACGAAGACGGGCGTCTGGGTGCCCTTGTCGCCGGTCGGGTTGTTCACCTGGCCGGTCGCCGCGTCGGTGAAGACCCGGCCGCCGATCTCGTTCCGCCGGGCCCCGCGGACGATCCGCAGGCCGTCCCGGCCGTTCGGGATGGCGGCGGTGCCGGCCGGGTTGGTGCCGATCCGGTTCGCGGCCACGGTGTTGCCGGACGAGCCGGCCAGCACGATTCCGCTGCCGCCGTTGCCGGAGATCACATTCGAGATCGCGCCGGAAACACCGGACGGGTTCCGCCCGATGACATTCCCGGCCGACTCGGCGGCTGCATAGATGCCGTCCCGGCGGTTGCCGAGGGCGCGGCCTGACAGGTTCAGGCCGACGTAATCGCGGTCCAGCGTGACCGCGCTGGCCTGCAACGTGATGCCGTCACCGGCCGCATTGCCCACCGCCAGCCCGAGCAGCGCGGAGTGGCTGGCCGACCGGGCGAACCTCAGGCCGGGGTGCCCGTCGAAGTTGACCTCCACGACCGGCGCCCCGCCCGGGCGGTAACCGGGCGCGGACCGGCCGTCGATGACCACGGGCCCGGTGATGGCCGGGAGCGCGCTGGCGGTTGTGATCACGCCGCGGACGGCGAACTCGATGACGGCGACATCACGCTGGCGGACGTGGTTGGCCGCGCTGATCGCGGCTCGCAGCGAGCCGGGGCCATGATCGCGGGTGTTCCGCACGATCAGCAGCCGGACCGGCGGCCGGCCCTGCGGATGCGCGGGCGATGCGGGCGACGGCGTCACGGCCGCGGCGGCCGGGCTGACGATCACGGCAAGGCTCACGGCGATGGCGAACATAGGTCCTCTTCCGGGGCTGGTGGCCAGACCCCAGGAAGTATCCGCTGGTCAGGAGGTCGTTGCCAGAACCATGCGGCCGGTGACCGGGCAAGTTACGGCCATCATCGGGTCACCGGCCGGCAAAGTGGCGTCCGCCTGCGGGCCGGTCAGACGCCCGCGGGCAGCCCGGCCAGCGCCCGGCTGAGCGCCTCGTCGGACAGGTCGAGGTCTCTCATCTGGCCCTGCAGGTAGTCGCCGTAGGCCTGCAGGTCGAGCAGGCCGTGGCCGCACAGCGCGGTCAGGATGACCTTCTCCTCGCCGGTCTCCTTGCAGCGCAGCGCCTCCTCGATGCAGGCGGCCACGGCGTGCGCCGGCTCGGGCGCGGGCACGATTCCTTCTGTCCTGGCGAACCGCAGGCCCGCCGCGAAGCACTCGGACTGCGGCTTGGCGACCGCCTCGATCAGGCCCAGCTCGTAGATGTGGGACAGCAGCGGTGACATGCCGTGATACCGCAGCCCGCCCGCGTGGATGGGGTCGGGGATGAACTCGTGGCCGAGGGTGTGCATCTTCAGCAGCGGAGTGAACCCGGCCGTGTCCCCGAAGTCGTAGGCATAGGTGCCGCGGGTGAACGACGGGCAGGCGGCCGGCTCGACCGCGCGGATCACCGGGTTCATCCGCCCGGCCATCTTCTCCCGCAGGAACGGGAAGGCCAGCCCGCCGAAGTTGGATCCGCCGCCGGTGCAGCCGACGATGAGGTCCGGCGTGTCGCCGGCCTGGGCCAGCTGCATGATCGCCTCCTCGCCGATCACCGTCTGGTGCATGAGCACATGGTTCAGCACGCTGCCGAGCGAGTACCTGGTGTCGTCGTGGGTGGCCGCAACCTCGACCGCCTCGCTGATTGCGATCCCCAGGCTGCCCGTCGAATCCGGGTGCTCGGCCAGGATCGCCCGGCCCGCATTGGTGACATCGGACGGGCTCGGGTGCACGGTCGCCCCGTAGGTCTCCATCATCAGCTTGCGATAAGGCTTCTGGTCGTAGGAGGACCTGACCATCCAGACCTCGAGGTCGATGCCGAACTGGGCGCAGGCGAAGGCGAGCGAGCTGCCCCACTGGCCTGCCCCGGTCTCCGTGGCCAGCTTCCTGACCCCGTCTTGGGCGTTGTAGTAGGCCTGCGGCACGGCGGTGTTCGGCTTGTGCGACCCGGCCGGGCTGACACCCTCGTACTTGTAGTAGATCTTGGCCGGGGTGCCCAGCTCGCGCTCCAGCCTGCGGGCCCGGAACAGCGGGGTCGGCCGCCAGAGCCGGTAGACGTCGAGCACCGGCTCGGGGATCGCGATGTGCCGGTCGCCCGAGACCTCCTGCATGATCAGGGCGAGCGGGAACAGCGGCGCGAGATCGTCGGGACCGACCGGCTGGTGAGTGCCCGGATGCAACGGCGGAGGCGGCGGCGCGGGCAGGTCAGGGATGATGTTGTACCACTGCTGCGGCATTTCGGACTCTTGCAGTAGGTACTTGACCTGGTTCGACATGATGTGCCTCCGGGTGATCCGGACCGCGGCGGATGGCGCTTAGGTGACAACAACCTAGCCCACGGCCCAGGCGAGACGACAGTTTGCCAGGCAACGTGCGGTCCGCCGGTACCAGGACCGGTTGCGGGCTAGTGGACTAGGTGTGACCTGGATCGGATTCGGTTGCGGCTTACCCGGGGTCATGACATCGTTAGACGGTTAAGTCGGGCTCGTCGAGATGCATCGCCCGCGCGCAGGCCAGGCCAGGGGCTGACCTCAGCGGAGCGGCATCCGTTGCCGGAGGGCGGCACACTGGGTTCGGCATACGCATCACGGGGTCGGCGGTAGCGGAGGTACGTGGTCGTGTCGGTGCGGGCAATTCCCTCGCTGTCGGCGACCTGCGCTGCGCGCCGGCGGTCTGACTAGTCATGGCCGTGGGACGAAGAGGCCGGCGCAAGCCAGGCGAAGCCGGCCCTGGCGGTCAGTTCGATCCGGGCCGCGATCCGCTGGCGCCCGAAGGTGACCTCGATGCCGATCGGTGGCTGAATCCGTTCCGCGTCGGCCAGGCGGCCACGCCGGTGATGTCGGTCCGCCCGAACCGGGCGGCCGGCCCGGCGGGGGACCGGTCGGGCGGCGCGGCATTCGATCCGGCCGCCGCGGATCGGCCAGCGGCTAGCTACCGGCCCGGTGCGGACCGCCCGCCCGCAGCGGGCTATCCGGCCGAGAACAGTGGCCGGACCTTCGGTTACGCGGATCAGGGCAACGGTTACGAGGGCAAGAGGGCCGGCTACCCGGACCAGAGCGGCGGTTTCGCGGGCCAGGGCGGCTTCGCGGGCCAGAACCCGGGTCATGACGGCCAGAGTGCGGGCCACGCGCCGGAGCCTGGTAACGCGCCGGAACCTGGTTACGGGCCCGACCCTGGTTACCGGCCCGACCCTGGCTACCGGCCGGAACCTGGTCCCGTCCGCGAAGCTGGCTACGGTCCAAGCGCCGGTGATCGGCCTGGCCAGTCGGCGGGCCGGACCGCGCGGCAGGCCGGGCCGCCCCTGCGTGACGGCTACGGTCAGGCGGGATCGGGGTCTGCCGGCGGCGCCCGCCAGGATCTGCCCGATCGCCGATACCGGCCTGACCCCGGTTACCCGCCGCGTTTCGCCCCGGCCGGGGCGCCGCACCCGTCCGGGCCGGCCGCGGCGTCCGGCGGATACAGCCCGCAGGCTTCCGCGCGGGCCCCGGGAGCGCCCCCTCGCCCCGGCCACAGCGGCCCAGGGGCACCGCGCGGGCAGCATCCGGCCGGTTATCAGCCTGACGCCGCCTATCCGCCGGGACCGGCACCAGGGACACGGGGGCCCGCTGGTGTTCCGGCTGGACGACCCGTCGGGGCGCCCGGGCACCCGGCCTCCGGCCAACCGGACCCTGGTCGTGCCGCACCGAGACCGGGGCGCCCAGGCCAGGCCGGCCCGGTCAGGCGTGGTGCTCCCTCAGGTCCTGATCCAGGCGGCGCGCCCGCGGGCTCGCCGCCTGGATACGGTCAGCCAGGCTCTCGTGGCGCCCGCGACAACTCCCCGGGAAACGGCTACGGGACCGGCGGATATCCGCCGACCCGCCGGCCCGTCTCCGGCCAGGACCAGGAGGGTTACCGGCCCGACGGCTACGGGCCCGACGGCTACGGGCCCGACGGCCACGGACAGGACAGTCACTGGCCGGACGGTCACGGGCCGGCCGGATATGCCGGGCGGCGCGCTCAGGGGCCAGGCGGCGATGCCGGACTCGGAGCGGCGGCCCGGCCGGGCGGACCCGGCCGCCGTCCAGGACCGGCCGGCCCTGTTCCCGATGACCGGACCGGCCGGGCCGGCTACCCGGCTCGGGATCCGGGCCACGATCCTCAGGGGCGGCGGGTGCCCGGTCCTGACGGGAACGTCCCGGGTGTGATTCAGGGTCGTGGCGGGGGCGGTGGTTACCCGCCCGGCAACGGCCGCGATCTGCCGCGGCGCCGCGGCCCGGGCGTCGATCGGGCCGCCGAGTACCGGCCGCAGCGGGCCCACGGTCCCGGCGGACCGGCCGAGCCCGGCTGGTACCCGCGGATGCCGGGCCCGGGAGCAGGCGGGTACCGGCAGGAGGCGGGATTCGGTCCGGTGCCGGCCGGCTACCCGCCACCCGGCTATCGCCAGCATCCCAGTCCGTACGACGATCGCGACGGGATGCCGAACGGCCCGCGCGCGGGCACCGAGCCGCCCTTGCTGAAGGGCCGCGTGCTGCCCGATAGCGAGGTGCTGGGCAACCCTGACCTGGTGCGCGAGGTTCCTGCTCCTGGCGGCCAGATCTGGCACGAGCGGGCGGCGGGTGGGCGGCCGGAACGGCCGTGGCCTGACCTTGCCGGTCGCGACGACGGCCGGCCGGATGCGCCAGGCTGGGAAGATCAGCCGGGCTGGCAGGCTCAGCCGGGCTGGGAGGCTCAGCCTGGCTGGGAGGCTCAGCCGGGCTGGGAGGCTCAGCCGGGCTGGGAGGCGGACCCGTCCTGGAGCGCGAGTGCCGGAGCGGAAGCTGAGCCTGGCTGGGACGCCGAGCCTGGCTGGGACGGCCAACTTGGCTGGAACGGTCAACCTGGCTGGGAGGCTCAACCTGGCTGGGACGCGGAACCCGGCTGGCAGGCCGAGCCAGGCTGGGCAGATGCCCAGGGACGGGACGGCCGGCCGGGGTATGCGAACCGCGCGGTCCCTGGCCGCGGTCCCGGGTGGGATGGACTGCCTGGTAGCGACCGGTACTGGGACGATCGCCGGAGTCAGGGGTATCCGGGGCCGGGCCCGGCTGGGTACCGGCAGGGACCACCCGCCGGTCATCTCGGTCACCCTGGCCACACTGGCCGGTTCGGGCCCGGTACCGCGCCGGCCCCTCCGCCGCCGGTCAGCCCGCGCACGAGGATGGCCCGCCTCGCGGGCGAGAACTCGAGAGCGCCCGAAGGCATCGCAGGACCCGGCGAGGCAGGCTATGGCGAGAGTTCCCGCTCCCCGCTGGCCGGCCGGTCGCGATCCAGGCCGCTTGGACCGCCGGCCGCCCTGCCGGCCGGGCCCTCCGCCGCGGCCGAGCGACCGGATTCGATGGCCAGGCCGGAATCGCGGGACCAGCACGGGGGACAGGACGACGCCCCCGTCAGGGCCCCGCGTGACTGGAGCGCGGCAAGTGAAACCAGAGAGGCCCTAGCCGCGCCGCCCGCCGCGCCGCCCGCCCCACCTGACCCGTTTGCGGCTCAGCCAGCGACGAAGGGGGCGGTCGCCGGCGCCGCGGAGAGCCACGGACACCACGACAGGCCAGACGATCAGCCCCGAGCCGGACTCGCGGGCCGACCGCCGATCGGGCGCGAGCCCAGTCCTGCTGCTGCCGCCGCCGTCTCGCCCGTCCCAGCCGCGGGCGATTTGCCGCGACCCGTTCCGGCCCCCGCCACCCCGGGTCCCGCCGCGCCTGCTCGGGCGACAGCGCGGGCTGGGTCAGCACCGCCCGGATCGGCACTGCCTGAGTCGGCACTGCCCGCGTCAGCGCCGCGCGGGTCGGACACGCCCAGGTCTGGGCGGGCCGGGTCTGCTCCAGCCGGGACTGCGCCAGCCGGGTCTGGGCGGGCCGGGATTGCTCCAGCCGGGACTGAGCGGACCGAGCCAGCCGCGTCCGGGCGGCCAGCGTCTGCCTCCGGCTGGCCAGCTGCCGTCGCGAACCGCCGGGCCGCCGCGGCCGCGCGGGAGGCTGCGAGCCGGGCCGACGAGCAGCCGCCGTCGCCGGCTCCGGCCGGTCCGCCGTCGCCGGCTCCAGCCGGTCCGCCCCATGCGGGTGTTTCGCCACCTGCGGCCGGCCTTTCCGGCCGGGCGGCCCCGCTTGGTCAGGCCGGTTCGTCGGGTCAGGCCGGTTCGCGGGGTTCGGTCGGTTCGGCGCGTCCGACTAGCTCGCTCAGTCAGGCAGACCGGCCCGGTCGCGCAGACCGGCCCAGTCAGGCCGGTGCAGCACGTCCGGTCAGTTCGTCCGGCCCGGCATCAGCGGTGCCGAGCCCGACCGGAATGATCCCGCCTGCCGCACCTGAGGTTGTTGCGGCGGAACCCGGGGGCCGGCCGGCGGCACCGACTGGCGTCCCCGGGTACGCCGAGGCCGGGCCGGATGACATCACCACGCCCATGGCCGCGATCCAGCCGGACGAGAAGCCGCTGGCCGCCCTGGCCCAGGCGGATCAAGAGCCGGACCGGGCCGCGGCGGGACGGACCAGGCCGGCCCGGGGTGCCGGGGAAGCCGCGCGTCCGCCGGGTCGCCGCGGCGCGAGTTCAGGGACTGCTCCCGACGACCGCCGGATACGAGGCCCGTTCGAGCCCGCCAATGACCTCGAAGCGCCCATTGACGATTCGCTGGCTCGGCCGTTCTACCGTGGCAAGCTCCCGCCACCTCCTGATGAGCCGCTGAGCCGGCAGCCGTCGGCCGCGAGCCCGCCGGCCGGGAACCCGCCAGCCGAGGCACCGTCGCCCGGCCCTCCCGCCGCGTCGAGGTCAGGATCGCCTGGACGGAGCAACGGCAAGCCGATGTCGCAGGCGGCCAGGGCCAGCATGTGGTCGCCGTCGGTGGCCAAGATGGACCAGATCAAGGACCTCTACCTGACGGCCGAGGCGATCGGCGAAAACGCCCTCGACCGGAATTTTGAAATGGTCAGCGATCGGCAGCGCCAGCTGATCAGGGAGTACTTCGATGACGCGCCCGGCAGCGAGCCCAGCTAACCGCGGCCAGGCCAGTAACCGGCGCGGGGTGCTGGTGCTGTCCCGCCGGTAGTCGGCGATGGCGGCGTTGCCTGGCGGTGCCGGCAGGGCCGCCCGGATATCCGATCGCAGGCTCACCGCCTCGGCCGCCGGAAGCCGCGGATCATTGATCAGGGCGGCCGAGGTGCGGGCCAGGTGCTGTGCGTTGAGGCTGGCGGCGGTGTGGAACTGGACCTGGAATGGCAGGTCGGTCAGCGGGTCGCGCCACATGGTCAGTACATAGCAGTTCGCGGCGCTGGACCACATGTTCCTGCGGGCCTGCAGCTGGAAGCCCTGGAGTTCGAGCGCCTCCTGGAGAAACCCGATGCCCTCGGCGTAGTTCCCGTCACCGAAGCGGAAGGAGTAGCTGAGCGCGCCGGGTACCCGACGGGCGAGTTGCTCGGGGGTTCGGTCGGATGCCGGCCGAGCAGCTCGGCGAACCTGGCCCGGAACACGTCGGGTTCCAGCAGCGCGAACCGGGCGGAGTCAGGTGCCAATTCGCCGTGGGCGGTGCGCTCGGCGACCCGGTACAGCATGGGGGTCAGCCCGCCGTTGCCGTACCGGCCGAACAGGTCGCGCCCTTCCGCGGCCCGGAACCGGTCGTAGGCGTCGTCGGCGACTCTGACCAGGTTGCGGCTGAGCCAGACCTGACCCCACGACCAGGAGCCGTCGGCGGCGGCGCGTGGGGTCGGCGGCGGGACATCGCCTGGCTCCGGGCTGGCCTGCTCCCGGTCAGCTGGCTCCATGCTGGCCCGCTCCATGCTGGCCCGCTCCGGGCTGGCCGGCTCCGGGCTGGCCGGGTATGGCGCCGCGGCCGATCTTGCCGGGACCTCCCGAGCCGGTACCGCCCTGACCGGCGGCGCCAGCTCCAGGTGCCTGAGGCGGGGCGGCTGCGGGCGCCGCTGGCCATCGTCGTGATACGGCGAGGACGGATGACCGTGCGGCAATAGTTCGAGGCGGTACCGCAGATCGGCCAGGGACCCAGGTTCCGGCCGCGATCGCTGAGCCGGCGTGGCGGGCCACCTGCGGCCGGCTGATTGCTCTCCGGTGGCTTGCTCGCTGGCACCTGGAGTCGGCCCGGCGGGCTGGCCGCGATGAGGAACATCAGCACGCGCCCCGTCGTCGCTGGTTACAGCAGCTTCTGCGCTATTGTCAGCGGGCGCGCTCGCGGCTAGTGCCCTGGCGGCCAGCGTTTCCGTGGCCGGTCCTACCGAAGGTGCCGCGTCAATGGCCCGCCCCTCGGGGAGTTGCCGCTCACCCGCCTGCGCTTCGGAGACACCAGCCTCAGTTAGGGGCAGGCCGGCCGCCGTCCCGACGACGGCCAGGGGGGCATGCCGTCCGGCGCGATGCCGCCCGGGATCGGATTCCGGCCGCGATGCCGCGGTCGCCAAGACCAGCTCCGGGCCCCGTGGCTCGGCAGCACGGGCAGGCCCCGGCTCGCCGGGCCCCTCCGGCTCCGCTGGCATGGCGAATCGCCCCCTAATCGCGCATGTTGTCGTCGTAACGGATCATCTGATGACGTGACGTCTAACGGGATGGTCCGGTTCACGCCCCGGGCGGCCAGGCTGGCATGATCTGGCCGTGCGCATCGCCGAAACCTACCCGGCTGCCGTCCGGGCCCGCGGCGGTCGCGGTGATCACGACCTCGTCACCGTCCTCGAGCCAGCCCCGGCTGGTGCCGTCGGGCAAGGTCAGCGGCTCGCGGCCGGCCAGGGCGAGCTCGATCAGCGAGCCGTACTGATCCGGCTTCGGCCCGCTGACCGTGCCCGACGCGTACAGGTCACCGGTACGCAGGGACGCGCCGTTGACGGTGAGGTGCGCGAGCATCTGGGCCGGGCTCCAGTGCATGGTCGCATACGGCGGCCTGGACACCACGTGCCCGTTGACGCGAACCTCAAGATCGATGTCCAGGCCCCACTCGTCGGACTCGGCCAGGTAGCTCGCCAGCCCGGTGTCCAGCGATGGCGGTCGCAGCCTGGCGTGCTCCAGTGCGGCTAGCGGCACGATCCACGGCGAGATCGTCGTCCCGAAGGACTTGCCGAGGAAGGGTCCGAGGGGCTGTGACTCCCAGCCCTGGATATCTCGCGCCGACCAGTCGTTGACCAGGCACGCGCCGAACACGTGCTCGGTGAACCGCCTGGCCGGGACCGGCTCGCCCAGCGCGGACTCGGCACCAACCACGAAACCCACCTCGGCCTCGAAGTCGAGCCGCTTGCAGATGTCGTAGACCGGCCCCGGGGCGTTGGCCGGCCGGGTCTGGCCGCATGGCCGGCGGATCGGGGTGCCGGAGACCACGACCGTGCCCGCGCGGCCGTGATACCCGATCGGCAGGTGCCGCCAGTTCGGCGTGAGCGGTTCGCCGTCCGGCCGGAAGATCTTGCCCACATTGGTCGCGTGCTGCTCCGAGGCATAGAAGTCGACGTAGTCGGCGACCGTGAAGGGCAGGTGCATGGTCACCGAGTCGGCTGGAACGAGCAGATCCTCGATCGCGCTCCGGAAGTGATCCTGCGAAAGCCAGTCTGTCAGCGCGGTCCTGACCTGAGCCCATGCACCGTCCCCGACGGCCAGGAAGTGGTCGAGGGCGCCCGAGCTGAACTCGGCCGCCCGGCCGGGCATTAGCCGTTCGGTGGCCGTGGTCAGGTCGAGCACCCGATCGCCGATGGCAACGCCGACCCGTCGCCTGGCCGGGTGATGGGCCTGGCTGAATGACCCGTACGGCAGGGTCTGCAGGCCGAACGGGTGGTCGGCGGGGACGGCGAGCCATTCGCAGGGTCGGGCCGGTGGCATGCGGACAACCTCCTAGGAAGAACTCCTCGACCAAAATCTAGCGAGCCGGAAAGCCGACCGGGTCCGGCCGGGCCGGGCCGGGGGGGTCACGGTTGGCTGAGCAGGCCAAGGCCGACCAGCTCGGCGATGGGCTCCTCGGTGCTGCACGTGCCGAACGAGGTGAACAGCCAGCGGATCTCCGCCGCCGCGTCGGCATCAAGAGCCTGAACTGCGACCGCGATCGCGGCCGGGTCGCGCTGGGCCAGGATCGCCGCCACCTCCGGGATGCTGGCGCCGGCCGCCGCGGCCCGCACCGCCAGCATCACGTTGAGGAAGCCGTGCTGTTCCAGGCCGGCACCCTCATCGGTGCAGCGCACGGCGTGATGCAGCCCGGCTGTGCACTTGAACGGCATGCGGCGGCCGGCCAGGGCCGCGAGGCACCCGGCCAGCAGGTCCTCGGCCGGGAACGCCTGCGCGGTCACTCCGCCGGTCCGCAGTTTCGGCCGGTAGCCGCGCTGATCGGCAAGATCCAGCAGCGGCCCGGCGGTTGCCGGGTCGCAGATGGCCCGGAGCGGGTACTCGATATAGCCCGCCGCGCTCGCCAGGGGCACGTTGTCCAGGGCGGCCGCGACATCGGTTATGGCCTGGGCCGGCTCGGAGTCCTTGGCCGCAGGTACCTCGACCGCGCGCAGTCGCAGCCGCGGGTCGGCTGCCACCGCGTCGATCGCCGCGGCGACGGCGCCCGGGCCGCCGGTGACGACCACGGACAGGTCGATCCAGGAGACGTTAGCGACGGTCAGCGCCCGGGTCAGGTCAGCGAGTTTGGTCTCGGGGCAGACGAATGGCCCGGTGAGGTCGGCGAACCATGCGCTCTCGTGGCTGGCGTGCGCCGCGACCGCAGCGGGCATGGCCAGGTTGCCCGGCGGGAACAGGGACGCATCGTCCAGCAGGTCGTGCAGCAGGCTCCTGGTGAGATCGCCGGGACCGGCTGACGGCTGCGCGTTCTGGCTCACTGGCCCATTGTCGGCCCTGGTCTGCCGGGAGGTGCAACGGACCCCGCCCCGGCGCCATCGTCCGCTGCCGCACGGTGGAGTATCTGATCGTGGGCAGGCTGCTCATGCGCCGGCGGCGGTCACGCGGCTTGCGGCGGGCCGTGGCTGTGCACGGTGCGGTTGCGGTCCGGCGCGATCGCGGTCTTCGTGCCGTCGGCGTTGAGGATGAGCTGCCAGCCCCATTCGTGGATGGCGATCAGGTGATGGAACGGGCAGCACAAGACAAGGTTGTCCAGCCGGGTCGGGCCGCCTTCGGCAACGGGGATGACGTGGTGGACCTGGCAGTGCGTGCTCTGGCAGCCAGGAAACGCACAATGCTGGTCACGCACTGTGACGGCTCGCCGCAGGTGGGGCGGGATCGTGTCGGTGGCGGCGCCAACGTCCAATGGCAGGCTGATCGACGCGGCGGGACCGGTCAACGTGCCGGTCCGCAGCCGGGAGGCCAGGCTGCCGGGCCCGGACAGCAGACGAATGGCTTGCTGCAGGATCAGGTCCCGGCTGTATCGCCAGGCGAGGTCTCGGCCGGTGCTGGTGCCGGCGCCAGTGCCGGTGGCAGGCCGGGCCGGGCCGGGTGGCGGCACCAGCATGCCGGCGAGGCGATCGAGGAGTTCGTGGTCGACGTGGCCGGTGACGATGGGCACGATCGAGGCGTCGCACATGTCGCCCGGCCTGGCTAGCGGCCCGGGGCCCGAATAGCCGGAAGGCTGGGGCCGGGTCAGGTCGTCGCGGTTGGGATACAGCGCCCGCCGCGCGATCTCGGACCATTCCCGGCCAGCCCAGCCGTTGCCGGTGGCTGCGTCGCCGGCCGGACTCACGCTGCCGGCCGGATCCACGCTGCCGGCCGGATCCACGCTGCCGGACGAGTCGCCGCTGCCGGACGGACCGGGAGCGCCCGTCGGGTCGGTACCGGTGCCGGACTGCCTCAGCAAGTCGGTCAGGTTGATGTGGAGCTGGATCTGAGTGGCCTGGCCGGCCCGGTCCGGGAGCGTCCCGGCGGCGATGAGACGGCGGCAGGCCTCTTCGAGCGCATCGTGGTCGCGCTGCTGCTGGCTACGGAAGTCCTGCGGGCCGTGTCTCTTGCCGAGGGCGTCAAGGACGGCCTGCAAGGCCGCGGAACACCGTGGAGTGAGGTCGCCGCGGAGCCGGCCCGCGCCACGGTAGTGCAGGTCCAGCCGCAGCGACCGGTCGGACGGGTCGTCACTGTCTCTGTCGGGGGGTGCGGTGCGGGCGCGCATCTCCTCGGCCAGCCCGGCCAGGTCAGCCGGGGTCGCGCCGGCGGCCGCGGCCGCCAGCAGGATACGGTCCCCGTCGTCGCGGGCCGATGGCGGCAGCAGGTCGGTCCAGTCGCATATCTGCCTGGCCCACGACTCCGACACCTGCCCCGTGGCTAGGGCGTCGCGCACGACCGGATGGGCGGCCAGCCGCCTCATCCAGGCCATCGCGGCGGATGCGGCGTGGCCGGTGATCCGGCCCTGCCAGCGCAGCCAGGATCGCGAGGTGCCGTGCCCGTCAATGGCGGATCCGCCGCCGGCTTCGAACGCGGCCAGTACGGAAGAATGAGCGGCGACCCTGATCGACTCGGCCCGCTGCAGGCCACGCAGGCACTCGGCCTGCTCTGTCGCCGTGAGCTGGACCGGATCAGCCGCCGCCAGGTAGGCCAGCGAGGCCTGCAGGGCACCGAGGGCCTGCCGGACAGAACCGGGCGCGGCCGGAGCCGCGTAGGCGGCGCCATGTTGACCAGGCCAGGGGCCGGACGCGCGCTGCTCGGCTTGATCACACATGCGTACCTCCCTCACCGGTGTGCCACTGGCCCGCGCTGCCTGGTTGGCAGCTGCTGATCCTGCTCGCCGCTACTATCTCGAACGGTTATTCGTATCGTAGCAAGGGGTACTGACAGTCTTCGGCGTACCAGATCGGCGTGGCGAAAATAGACGCCGTCGGACGCGAGACGCCAGACGGACTCGTGTCGGCGGGCGGCCCGAACTAGCCGTGGGTTGTATTGCCGGGCCGTGGTGGTGCAGGCGACCGCGGTCGCCGCGGGCAGGGGCAGCGGTCCCGCACCGGGCCGGGATCAGGTCAGCTAACGCTGGGCGGATCACGCCGGAGGGTGGCCGGCTCCGAGCCATGGGCATTCCTGAAGCCCGGGACGGCCGGGGTGCTCGGGACGGCCGGGGTGTTCGGGACGGCCGGGGAGCCTGGGGAGCCAGTTGAGCCCGGGGCCCGCCGCCCCGCCAGCGGCGTGCGCTGCGGCAGCGGCGGCTGGGCTGCGGCGGCTTGGGTCGTGCCATCTGGTCCGCCGTGCACCGCAGCTCCGCCCTGCGCCGTAGCCCCGCCCGTCAACTGAGCCCCGCCCGGCAACTGAGCCCCGCCCGCGCCCGCCGGGCCGTCCTGGCCCGCGTTGACCCGGGCGGTCTCGCCAGGATGCGCGCGGAGCGCAGCCGCCTTCTCGGCCTCGTCCAGGACAGAATCCGCTCGCAGCCTGCCCTCGTAGGCCTTCTTGCCGCCGCGCGCGCCGAACAGCCGCCTACTGTAGACCAGGTAGAACACCAGCAGCAGGTTCAGGACGAACAGCACGGCCTTGGTGATAGTGACCGCCTTGGACAGCTCGTAGATCTCGAACGGCAGCCCGAGCGAGGTCGCGATCATGGCGAAGTACTCGCCCCAGCGGTGGCCCTGCCACAGCGCAAACGCCTCGATCGCCGACACGACCGCGAGACCGAGCACGCCGAGCGCGAGCAGGTGCAGGTTCGACGTGCTGATGTGCAGCAGGCTCTGGATCTTGTCCAGCAGCGCGTGATTGAGGTTGAAGCCGAGCTGCCTGGCAAAGGTGCGGATGATCGGGATATCCCGGTCGATCGCCCCGGCGATCGTCAGCCGGGATCCCGCGAACCGCCAGATGCCGTACGCGACCGCGCCGAAGATGATCACCCGGATCAGCCGCTCGATCGCGAACAGCCTCAGGATGAGGTCGCCTCTGATCTGCTTGCCCCGGCGGATGGCGGGCGCCGAGGCGGCGGGACCTGAGCCGTGCGGCGTGCCCGGCACATACGCGCCGCAGCGCAGGCACTGCCACAGGTCGGCCGCGGCGGTGCTCGCGTGCAGGTGCTCGCTCAGGTGCGGCTCGTCCGGCGCGTACGTGATGTGGCCGTTCCGGCCGCACCGGTACAGGCTCCAGTCCATGGTGGCAGCCTACGGGACCACGATGCGTCGTGAACGCCCGCAACTTAGGCGGCAGGCAGGCAGCCTGGCCCCGTACCCGGCCGTACTCTGGCCGGGTGCGACGAGGTGATCAGGAAGCGGCGGATGGTGCGGGCGTTCACCACCGAGCCGCTGGCTCCCGGCGTGACCGAGCGGATGCTGGCGGCCGCGAACCGGGCGCCGTCGGCCGGGTTCAGCCAGGGCTACGCGCTGCTGGTGCTGGACCAGCCCGCCCAGCTCGCCCCGTTCTGGGAGCTGGCCCTCGCCCCGGACGACGACGAGGGCGAGGACAGCAAGGACGGCGCCGCCGGGCCATCGTTCGAGCACCTGGTCAACGCGCCGCTGGTGATCGTGCCGCTCTCCTGCAAGGACATCTACCTGGACCGGTACGCGCGGCAGGACAAGGGCTGGACGGACCGGGACGAGTCCCGGTGGCCGGTGCCGTACTGGGACATCGACACCGGGTTCATGGCCTTGCTGATGCTGCTGGCCGCGGTCGACGAGGGTCTCGGCGCGCTGTTCTTCGGCATCCTGCCGGCCCAGATCCCGCGGTTCAGGGAACTCTTCGGGGTCCCCGGCGCCTATCTGCCGATCGGCGCGGTCGCGATCGGGCACCCGGATCAGGCCGCCGACCAGGGCGGGTCGTCGCGGGTGATCAGCCGGCGGAGGCTGGACGACCTGGTGCACCGAGGCCGCTGGTAGCGACCGGCCAGGCCAGCGCGGGCGGTGCGGCAGGCGGCGGCCTGGCGCCGACGACGACACCGTCGGTCAGCCCGATCACGTGCTCGCAGACCAGCGACAAGGTGTCGCGGTCGGGGCCGAGCGCGATCACCGCCGTGTCCCGCTGCAGGTCCCTGATGACGTCGGCGAGCACCGTCCTGTCCAGCGGCGGCAAGTGGTCGAGCAGCCCGTCGACCAGCAGCAGCTTGGGCTGGTGGACGCAGGCGATCGCCAGCTGGACCTTGCGGGCGACCTGCTCGGGCGCGGCGCCGAACGGAACGTCGGCCCAGGGCGTGAGCGCGAGCCGGTCCAGGATCGCCGCGACCAGCAGGTGCCGGTCCGACCCGGGCTGGCCCGACCGGCGGGCGGCCCGTTCGACCAGGCCGCGCACCCGCGCTCCCGGCACCGGCCGCCAGGACCGGCTGGCGATGCCGCACTGCCGGCTGACCGCGGCCCGTCCGGCCGGGGAGTTCATGTCGTAGCCGAGCACCCGCAAGCTGCCGTACCCGGGTGCGACCTGGCCGGACAGCAGGCTGATCAGCGCGGTCGCGGCGGCCGAGCGCGATGTGACGATGCCCAGGGCCGCGCTGCCGAGATCGGTCTCGGTGACCAGGAAACTTGCCATCCGCAGCGCCCAGCGGCTCTCATACCGGACACCGACCCCCGCGGACAGCACCGGGGCAGTGGCGGTTGCGGGGTGACCGGACTCCATGCTGCCCCCTAGTCAGGTCTCGGTCACGTACGTTCCAAGCAGGGAATATAACTTGCTGTAATCGGGGGTGTCCAAGACGTGATCGGCGGGGCGCGGGTGTATTTGCCGCTGGCCCGCCCGTCGGCACCTAGCAGTGCCGCCGTTAGGCACGGAGCCGGGGCCGGTAGCTTGGCGCTGTGCCCGAGCCGCTGGACCTGCCTTTCGATCCGATCGAGCGCGCGGCCGCGATCTGGCAGCGCCGGTTCGGTCCGGCCAGGGCGATGGCCGCGGTGACGTCGATCATGCGCGCGCATCAGATCCTGCTCAGCGAGCTGGACGCGCTGCTGCGCCCGTGCGGGCTGACCTTCGCCCGGTACGAGGCGCTGGTGCTGCTCAGCTTCAGCCGGTCGGGCGCGCTGCCGCTGCGGCTGATCGGGGAGCGGCTGATGGTGCACCCGACCAGCGTGACCAACACGATCGACCGGCTGGAGCGGGCCGGCCTGGTGGCCCGCCGTCCGAACCCGCAGGACCGGCGGGGCACGCTGGCCGAGATCACCGCGGCGGGCCGGGACGTGGCCGCGAGGGCCACCGACGCCCTGATGACCGCGGAATTCGGCCTCGGCGGGTACAACGACAGCCAGCTCGACGAGCTGTTCGGGCTGCTGCGCAGTTTGCGGGTGGCGGCGGGCGACTTTACCGGCTGATCGGCCTGGCCTGCCAGGTCCGGCCGCCGTCGGTCGTCACGAACAAGTCGCCGGGCGCCGGGTTGGCCGGAACCGCGACTCCGAGCTTGGCGGTCGTCATTCCTATATAGCGGAACGCCACGTCGTTCGCGCTGCCGCCGGCCGCCTTCCGCCATGACCCGGCCGCTGAGGAGTAGTACAGGCCGGTTGTCGTGGCCAGCACCAGCGTGCCGCCGGGGGAGACCGCCAGCGATGTGGCCGCTCCGGCCGTCACCGGGCCGGAACCGCGCGCCTGCCAGGTCCGCCCGCCGTCACCGGATGCGTACAGGCTCAGGTTCCGCGAGCCGGCCACGCTGCCGCAGGCCAGGTACAGCGTGCCCCGGCCGGGAGCGATCAGCCGCACGTCGTCAGCGCCCGGGCTGGTCGGGCACGAAGGGGTGCCGGAGGCGGCGGCCGGAACCGCGCGCCAGGCTCCCGCGGTTAGCGGGCCGGCGTAGAGCCGGCCGCCGGCCAGCAGGTAACCGCCCCGCGGTGTCAGCTGCAGGCCGCCGGCGACCTCGTGGCCAGAACCGGAGCCGCTAGGAACCGGCGCCCAGGTGTCGCTGGTCACGGCAGCGGACATCAGCGTGAAGCGGTTGCACAGGGCCGTCGACGATGCCCCGCAGCCGGCGCCGCCGTGGCCGATGACCGCGAAGGCGTGGTTACCGACCGCGGCCAGGTCGAGGACGTATCCGCCGTGCGTGCCGATGGACCGCCAGGTCTTGCCGCCGTCGTGGGTGGCCCACAGGGCGGGCCCGTAGGCCCAGCCGTTGGCCGGATCGGCGAACCGCACCTGGCTGACGGCGGACGGCCCGGCGGGCGGGGCGCCGACCCCGGTCCACGCGCGGCCGTAGGTTGCGGTGCCGGCCATCGCCGTGCAGGTGTGCCCGCGGCACGGAGCCTGGCCGAGCACGGCGCCCAGGTAGCCGCCGCGATTGCCGACGAACGTCACCGACACCGGCCGGAAGCCGGGCGGCGCGGCCTGGCCGTGGCCCGCATCGGCCAGGGCCGGGCCGGGAAAGGAACGGTGGCTGGCCGACGGTGTCGGCCGGCTGGTGGCGGAGGGACGCGGGGGGGTGTGCGTGCCCGCGGTCGGGGGACCAGGGCGTACCCCCTCCGGGTCAGTTTCCTCCCC
>JBPCKO010000397.1:0-3097 GCA_051004215.1 Streptosporangiaceae bacterium
TGGCCCACTCCCCCCGCAAAGAAGAAGAACCCGTCGGGGCGCCTGGATGATCGTCCCGGCGGCGAATTCACCGTGATCCGGGCCGCGGCCCGGCGAGGCGGCGACCGCGTCGAGGTCGCGGGTCCACCGGGCCGCCAGCCCGGTGTACCGGGCCGACCGCAGGCCCCGGCACAGCTGCCGGTGCGCGCCGGCCCGCTGGCGGCGCAGGTAGTCGTGGAAAGGTTGCAGCTCGGGCTCGGTCGCCGCGATCAGCCCGGCCGCCATCGAGTCGTAGCCGAGCAGGTACACGTCCAGGTCGCGGGTCGGCGTGGTCAGGTCGCCCAGCCACTTGAATTCCGGCCGGTACCGGCTGACCAGGCTCGCGGGCAGCACCGCGCCCGCGAGCTTGAGCACCGAGCGGGTGCGCCGGACCGCGATCCGCAGGTCGTGCAGGAACTCGGTGTCGATGTCGCGGATCGTCCCGGCCACGTTGGCCTGCATCGTCTCGGCCAGCCTGGCCAGCACGGTCACGACGGCCAGGGCGGCGGGCAGGTCGGCCGACAGCCGGACGTCGATCTTGCTGGTGTAGTCGCCCGGCCGGCGCCCGGCCGCGTGCAGCGCGGTCTCGAACGTGCTCTGGCCGGGCACGCTCACGCCGGGCAGGCCCGCGATCAGGTCGGCCAGCCTGGCGGTCTGGGGCTGGTACCCGCGCAGCGGGGCGACCGCCAGCCGGGCCGGGGCGGAGGTCCGGCGCGGCTGGGTGAGCGTCAGCTGATCAACCGTCAGCACGGCGATGGTCTTGTCGTCGGAGTTGAGCGCGCGGCGCTCGGTCAGCGCGCTGGTCGCGCGCACGACCGGCAGCAGCGCCCGCACCCCGGTCACCTTGGCCAGCTGCTCGCGCAGCGGCCCGGGCGGCAGCACGCCGGCCAGGCTCGGCCAGCGCAGGCCGCCGGCCGACTCGGCCGCCACCAGCTCGCCGTCCCGGCCGGTCAGCACGAGCTCGGCGGTGCGCGGCCCGGTGATGTGCTCGAGGGTCAGGCCGGCCCGGAACAGCTTCCAGTCGAAGGTGTCCAGCCAGGTCCGGCGGACGGTCCTGGAAGTGCCGCGGGCCGCTAGCCGGAATCGCGGGTCGGACCCGAGCGGGAAGCTGTCACCGGGCGAGAACGCGTCGTCAGCAAGGACGAACTCCCGTGTTCCCAGCAAAGCACCTAGCAACGCCATAACCTCGCAATAACCGCACTTTGTGGCACCTCAGGTGACTTCGAGCCTACTCGCGCCACCCCGGCCATGGCGCCCGGCCTGCCCATCCACGCAGGCCAGTCCGGCGCGGTGCCCGGCCGGGGGCTGGCCCGGGCCTTACCAGAAAGTCGGCCCGTCCGGTACGATGCCGCAGGACCCGAGAAAGGCACCATTATGTGGCGAACCTCGCGACCAGCGCGATCCGCCCGGCGCCCGTTCCCTGCCGTCATCGTTCCCCTCGCCTGCGCGGCCACCCTGGCCGCGGTCGCTCCCGGCGCTGCCTCGGCCGCTCCGGCCACTGTGTCGGCTCCGATCACTGTGTCGGCTCCGGCAACCGGGCCGGCTCCGGCCGCGAGCGCCCCGGGCTGGGCCAACCTGATCGCCAACCCGGGCGCGCAGGCCGGCGACCCGAGCGTGCAGGGCTGGGACAGCGTCACCATCCCGGGCTGGCAGATCGAGCGCGGGCTGCCGACCGTGGTCAGGTACGGCACCCGGGGATTCCCGGCGATCTCCGGCCGGGCGCCCGCGGTGCGGGGCGGTCAGCTGTTCGCGGGCGGCGTCGGCGGAACCGCGATCCTCGGCCAGGACGTCGCGCTGCACGCCCCGGACGGCCGGGCGCCCCGTCCGGGCACCAGGTTCGAGCTGTCGGGCTGGCTCGGCGGCAGCCGGGCCAGCCGGGCCGCCCTGACCGTCCGGTTCCTGTCCGCGGCCGGCCGCGTGCTCGGCCAGTCCGGACTGCGCCCGGCCACCCGGACGGGCACGCGGCAGCACCCTGGCCTGGTGTTGCGGACCGATGACGGGATCCTGCCCCGCGGCACCGCGCGGGCCCGCCTCACGCTCCGTCTGGCGTCCGCGCTGAAGGGAGCGGACGGACCGCACGGCCCGCTGACCGGATATAACCGGGCCATCGCCGACGGGCTGCGGTTCGCGGTCGGGACGCCGGTCAGAAAGGCGGCGCTGCGGCCGCCGGCCGCGCGGGTGCCGCGCTACCGGCACGTGTTCGTGTTCTATTTCGAGAACCAGGACTTCCGGTCGCTGATCGGCGACACCGCCAGGGCGCCCTACCTGAACCGGCTGCTGCACTCGGGCAGCCTGCTGGCCGGCACTTTCGCCGAGGAGCACCCGAGCGACGGCAACTACCTGGCGCTGGCCGGAGGCAGCGTGTTCGGCGTGCCGCTGACCAATCCGCTGGAGGAGAACCCGCTGTACACGATCCGCGGGCGCAGCATCGCCAGCCTGCTGGATGCCGCGCACGAGTCGTGGAAGGGCTACCTGCAGAGCGCGAACGGCCCGTGCGACGACACGGTGCATGGCAGCTACTGGGACGACGACTTGCCGCTGCTGTACTTTGCCGCGATCAGGGACCGGCCGCGGTACTGCGCGGCCCACGTGGTCCCGCTCGAGCAGCTGAGCGCCGACCTGTCCCGCGCGGCCACGACGCCGCGGTTCTCCTGGGTCGGGGCCAACGACTGCACCGACATGGAAGGCTGCGGCGTGCGGGCCGGCGACCGGTTCCTGGCCGCCGAGATGGGCGCGATCCTGCGCTCGCCGGCCTGGCGGACGCAGCGGTCGCTGGCGATCATCACCGTCGACGAGGACGCGTACAACCACCCGCACCCGCCGCAGCGGGTCGCCACGCTGGTGCTCGGCTCACGCGGCGTCCGGGCCGGCTACGTCTCGGCGGCCCGGTACACGCACTACAGCCTGCTCCGCACCATCGAGGCGGCGCTCGGCCTGGGAACGCTGACCGCCAACGACCGGTACGCCCAGCCGGTCAGCGACGTGTTCCGCCGCGGGGCCCGGATGCCCGCGCTGCCGGCGCCCGCGACGCGGACGCCCGCCCCGGCCGCGTTGTCGGCCCCGGCCACGCCGCCGGCCC
>JBPCKO010000398.1:0-10639 GCA_051004215.1 Streptosporangiaceae bacterium
GAGGCTGACACTTCCGCCGCCGGTCCCGGCCGGACGGCTGCCGACCTGCCGCGGCGAGCACGCCACAGGCGGCGGGGAAAGTAAAGGACGCGAACGCCCGGCGCGGATCACCCGCGTCGCCGCGGACCTCTCAGCGGTTAGCCCGCGAGCCGCCAGGCGGACGCCGCCACCAGCAGCACGTAGGACACGGTCCCGGCCCCCAGCAAGAGGCCGGACAGGCTGACCGCGCCATCCAGGCGCGTCGCCCGCGACACGATGCCGGTGGCCATCACCAGCGCGAAATAACCCGGGTTCAGGTCCCGGATCGCTGTCCGCAGGCCCCTTCCACGATCTCATCCGCGTCACGCTTCCCGGGCACCCACCAGCCTTGCACCGGATGACGGCGCCAGGCCGTTCGGCGGCACTCCTGACGATAATCAGCCCGGCCACCTGCGGCGGCCCATTCTGGCCGGGGCGACCGCCGTGTACGCGCGAGGTGACGACCCGAGAACTTGCGGAGGCTGCCCCTCGGCGGCCGGCAGCAGCCGTCCGGGTGGTAAGGATGAGGTGTGCAGGCCTGGCTGATCCCACCGACGCTGCGGGGCTACCGCCGGTCGTGGCTGTGGCCGGATGTGCTGGCTGGCCTTGCGCTCGCCGCCATCGCGGTGCCCGGGCAGATGGCGACCGCGCGGCTGGCGGGCATGCCCGCCGTGGCCGGCCTGTACGCCTTCCTCGCCGGGTCGCTGCTGTTCGCGGTGCTCGGCCGCAGCCGCCAGATGTCGGTCGGGGCGGACTCCACTATCGCACCCGTCCTCGCCGCCAGTGCCGCAGCGGTCGCGGCAGCCGGCACGCTGCGCTACGCCGACCTTGTCTCCTTCCTCGCGCTGATGGCCGGGGCGCTGCTGATAGCGGTGGGGTTGCTGCGGCTGGGGTGGATCGCCGAGTTCCTCTCTACGCCGGTGGTCACCGGCGTCCTCGCCGGGATCGGGGTCGAGATCCTGGTTCGCCAGCTTCCTGCCATCCTCGGGGTGGCCGGCGGCGGCACGACGACGGTCAGCCGGGTGCAGGCAATCGCCGGCCGGGTCGGCCATGCGAATGTCTGGTCGGCGGGGATCGCCGTCGCCGTCTTCGCCGTCATCATCGTGGCCGAGCACGTCGACCGCCGCATTCCGGGCGCGCTCATCGGCCTGGCCGGATCGATCCTGGCGGTTGCCGTCTTCGGGCTCCGCTCTCGCGGCGTCCTGGTCCTCGGCCCGGTTAAGGCCGGCCTGCCGTCCTTTGCCGTCCCGTCGGCCTCCTGGGCCGATGTCCGCCATCTGGTGACCCCGGCGCTGACCGTCGCGTTCCTCTGCGTGGCGCAGACGGCGGCTACCGCGCGCCAGTCGAAGGCGGGCGCGCCGACTGCCGGCGACTTTAACCGGGACCTGGCGGCGGTTGGCGCCGGGAGCCTGGCCGCGGGCCTGACCGGGTCGTTCGCCGTTGACTCCAGCCCGCCCAACACCGAGATCGTCATCGCCTCGGGGGGCCGCTCACAGCTCACCAGCCTGACCGCCGCAGCCGTCGTCCTAGGCGTGACGCTGCTGGCCGTCGGGCTGCTGAAAGACCTGCCGCAGGCGACGCTCGGGGCCATCCTGGTCTACGTCGCCACCAAGCTGTTCCGGGCCGGCGAGCTGCGCTCGATCCTGCGGTTCGACCGGCTGGAGTTCGTCCTGGCGGCCATCACCTTGCTGGCCGTGGCGTTCATCGGCATCGAGCAGGGCGTCGTGCTGGCCGCGCTGCTGTCCCTGGCCGACCGGACCCGCCGCTCCGCCCGCCCCGCGGACGTCATCCTGGGCCGCGAGCCCGGCACCGGCCACTGGATCCCGCCCGACATCGGACGCCCCACCGAGCAGGTGCCGGGCGTGATCGTGTACCTGCCCTACGGCCCGCTGTGGTACGGCAACGCCGACTACATCAGGCGGCGGATCCGCGGGCTTGTTGACGGCGCGGATCAGCCGGCCCGCGCCCTCGTCCTGGACGCCAACGCCATGTCCGACATCGACTACACCGCGGCCCGGGCACTCAGCGAGCTTGCGGCCGGGCTTTCGCGGCGGGGGGTGACGACCGGCATCGCCAGGTCTTCGCACCTCGTCCACCATGACCTCAAGCACAGCGGGCTCCTCAAGGAAATCGGCCGGGAACACCTGTTCGCCACGGTCGAGGCGGCCGTCGACGCCCTGGCCAGGGAAACCTGAACGCTCGGGGCGAGCACCCGGAGCGCGAGAGCCCGGCGCTCGACTCTAAGAGCCGGCTGACCGCGATCCAGGCAGGCAGGTCACGTCTCACTTGTAACCGCCCCGTTCCTTCAGCGATGAATAGCCGTAGCTACATGTGGCTCTCAGCTCGCCGGCGCTTTGCTTCCGAAGCACCAAGCTCCCGGTGCGCCGCGAGGCCGAGTTCGAGGCGTGGCAGGTGGCTGGCTAGCTGCCGGCCCAACGGCGGCGTCACCGACGAGAAGGCCTTCAGATCACACTTGCGGTCCTGCCGATGCCGGCGCCAGCGCCTCCTACCCGCTCGTCGCGTGCCTCATCACGCGGGCCGCTTGCCCGGCGGGCCGCTGCCCGGACGGGCATGGCGCGTTCCGCATTCTCCCCGCCCAGTTCAAGCACTGCGGCCAGGATCGGCGGCCGAAGCCCCGGCCCGGACCAGCGCTTGATCGCGCCCGTGCTGACGCCACCACCGTCGCGCTGCCCTTCGGGCCCGGCTCTCGCTCCTTGGTCGTGTCGCCAGCTAATACTCGATGATGGGACTTCCGAAGCACGGGCCTTTAACGGTCCACACCGTCAGGCCCAGCTCCCAGTCCCAGTCCACGGCAAATCTGCCCGGCTCGGCCAGGACCACGCTCATGCACATCTCCCGGACAGTCTCCCGACCGGCCACCGGCATCGGCCGGCACGGACTCGGCCTCCAGCCGCTGTCCCGCCCGCTGAATCGGCGAGGTCGAGATCCTCTTTCCTGCCGACTCGTCACGCGACACGGGCAAGATCCGGCACAGCCGTCTGATGAGAGCCGACACGATCACCCACCTCAGCAGCACGAGCTTGGGGGAATTGCCCCAGCATGGAGAGGCCTCCCCGCCACCCGCACAGGCAGGTGCACTACAGTGTCTCTTAAATCCTAGCGTGGGAACGACGAGTGCCGTCCGTGTGCCGGGCGAGCCTGGAAACGTGAGGCCGGCTTGGGCCGGAAGCTGCCGCCGGGCCGGTTGCCGGACGGAACAGGCATCAGCGGTATACCGCCGCTCGACCGGTTTGCAGTGGTACGCGACGCGGAGGAGATCCCCCTCCGCGCGTTCGGCGGCCGACAGTTGCCGTGGTCGCTTGCGCTGCGGCAGGGCAGGCCGACCTCGAATGACGTGATCGCCGGGCTGCTGGCTGCCCGCGGCCAGGGTGGCCCTTGCCGCCCGGCCGCGGCCGATGCCTTGCGGGCGGCCGGGTCCGGCGGCTACCTGATCCTGGTCCCGCGCCTGCGTGAGCTGGCGTGGTCCTGATGTCGCCACCGGCGGGCCTGCCGTGTAGGTGGCACGCTGCACGCGTGCTGGCCTGCCAGACGCCGGCGACCCTGGCGCAGCTTCCGGGCTCCTGATCGATGCCGGAGCTACCCGAGGTCGAGACGCTGCGCTGCGGCCTGAGCGCCTCTATCACCGGCACGTGCATAGTGTCGGTGCGCGTCCTGGACCATAAGATCTTCCCCGTGCCGGAAGGAGTCATCGAGCGTGGCATCGCCGGTTATCGGGTCGACCGGGTGGCCCGCCGCGGCAAGGTCCTGATCCTGTTCCTCCACGGCGCCGGCAGCCTGCTGATCCACCCGAAGATGACCGGGCAGCTCGTCCTCACCGTGGCGGGCACGACCGTGCTCGCCGGGGGCCACCCCACACCCAGCATGCTGGCCCCGATGCCGAACGCCACCACCCGGGTCGTCTTCGGGCTTGAGCAGGACACCGCGCTGTACTACAACGACGCGAGGCGATTCGGCTGGATCCGCCTGGCAGGCACAGACCCCTGCACGACCGACCCGTTTCTGCGCCTGCTCGGGCCCGAGCCGCTGGGCGAGGCGTTCACGGTGGCGGCCCTCCGGGATGGCCTGACCCGGCACGCCCGCGCCCCGGTCAAGGCCGTGCTGCTCAACCAGGCTGCCGTCGCCGGCATCGGCAACATCTACGCCGACGAGTCCCTGCATCGCGCGCGCATCCACCCGGCGCGGCGTGCCGGCAGCCTGAGCCTCCCGGAGACCCGCCGCCTGCGCGCCGCGATCCGGGCCGTCCTGCACGGCGCGACCGAGACCGGAGGGACCAGCTTCGCCGGATACGTGAACGACTTCCGCGGCCAGCCAGGCTACCTCGATCACGCGGAGGTGTTCCGGCGGCACGGCAAGCCCTGCGGGGCGTGCGGGACGTTCATCGCCCGCATCACGGTAGCGGGCCGCGCGACCAGCTTCTGCCCGCGCTGCCAGGAACCATGACCGCTGTCCCGCGGCCGGGTCATGCCGCCGGGCCCGCAGGGTACCTGCCGGGAACGCACAAGTCGGCTGTGGCATGCTGCTCTCGGCCGCGGGCAGCAGCGGGGAGTGTAGTGCGGCCTCATCCGGGTTGACCAGCGTGTTCGGCCCGTTGCCAGAAGCAAGCTCATGTCCGCCTTGCGGGTCCCATGCTCCCGTGTAGGAGGGCGCCCGGCGCGCCGATGCCGCCTCGTCCGGCCGCTCGACCGGGACGCAGGTCACTGCCCGCGGCTCGTCCGATGCCGCATCTTGGGTGCCGGCAGCAGGGCGTCTGCGGAGAGCCGGTGCGGTGGATGCCTGAAGGACCGGCCGGGATGCACCGGGCCAAGGCACACAGTCTGCGGAGGGCATGATGTCTGGCACGCAGGCCGCGGGCGGACACCCGCCTGCCTCGCCCGGCACCTGCGATCGTGGACGGTGACCGCCGGGGACGGTGACCAGGAGGCCGAGGTCGCCCGCAACCACAGCCTGTGGGACACGCTGGCGAAGGCGCTGGACGTCGACCGGGTCACGGTCCTGACCACCGACGAGGACATCAGGGCCGCCGAGCGCGAGCAGTGGGACGACGGGACCAACTACCTCGCGGTCGCCTCGGGGTGGTCATGGGCTACGAGCGCAACGTCCCCACCAACACCATGCTGCGCAAGTACGGCATCGAGGTCATCACCGTGGCCGGCGGTGAGCTCCGCCGAGGCCGGGGCGGGCCCCGGATCTGCGCCCCCGAGGCGCTGTGGCCCTCGCCGGAGGTACGGGGCATCGCGAGACCGAGATCGGACGGGAGGTCGACCACAAACGAGGGCTGGAGGTGACCGAGGAGGTGTTCGAGTCCCCGGCGTCCGTCGTCTTCGACCAGGTCGAGAACAGGCTGCACACCATCAAGGCCCTCATGGTCGCGACAATCCCGCCGCGGCCATGAGGGTCGTCGCGGCCCTGGGCGGCAACGCTCCGCTGGAGCGGGGCGAGAAGCCGGACTCCGACATCCAGGAGGCGCACATCCTGCGCGCGGCCTGCGCGCTCGCGCCGCTGGCGCGGGCGCACGACCTCGTCATCACCCACGGCAACGGGCCGCAGGTCGGTCTGCTGGCGCTGGAGAGCGCCCGCGACCCGGCGCTGTCGCGCCCTTACACGCTCGACGTGCTCGGCGCGCAGACCCAGGGGATGATCGGATACTGGCTGGTGCGGGCGCTCAAGAACGCGGTGCCGGAGAGGGCTGGGACATTTCAGCAGGACGGCACCGGCGCTCGGCTGCCGCCGAGGAGGACGCAGCCGCGGTCGTGGTCGGGCTACCGGGGGCGAGTCGACTATGAGCACGGGCGCCTGGAGCGCGCCGAGAACCTGCCGGCCGGCTGGGTGAAGGCGCTCGGCGAGAACGACTTTTCCGCGGCTGTCGGGATTCCGGTGGCCGTCGCCAACGACGCCGATCTGGCTGCGGTGGGCGAGGCTTGGCTCGGCGCGGGGCGTCCCTGGTCCGACGTGGTGTACCTGACGGTCTCCACCGGGATCGGCGCCGGGGTAGTGCTCGGTGATCAGCTCGTGCACGGGCGCCGTTCCCTGGCCGAGGTGGGTAACTGCCTGGTGGGCCCGGCTGGCCTTCGCATCGGATCAGATGCGACCACTATCGAGGACGTGGCTTCCGGGCCAGCACTGATGCGACGAGCTGAGCGGGCGGGCCTGGTGGCCGATGGCCCTGACATCATTGCGGCGTGGTCGCGCGCTTTCCGGCCCGAAGCGGCCGGCCGGTCGTGAATCCGACCGGGCCAGGCAGGGTGCCTGAGATCATCTGCCCGAACGGAAGCATCGCGCTGACCGCGCACGTGACAGCGGCCGAAGTCGCTGCCTGAGGGTATCGGTCGCCGATCGGCCAGGCCCTGCTTGCACTAGGCCAGCGGCGGACGTAACCTCAAATCAGCTTCGACAGTGAGGCTTCGTCCGGGTTGAGCTTGGTGTTCGGCCCGCGGTCAGAGGCAAGCCCATGTCGCTGCTGTCGGCCCCCGGCCCCGTTTTGCGGCTCGCGGCGCGTCAGGGTCGCCTCTTCTCTTACCGGTCACACCGTCGATGGGCCCCGGGACTGCGCCGTGGCCTCTGTCAGGACGGCCCGGTGCCAAGGCGAGACGGACGAGCCGGCGACGCGACGGCCATGACCCGGCAGGAACGGCTGGCGCGGACATTCGCTGACCGGGCCGGCACCCTGGCCAGCGAAGCCGGCGTAGCGGAGTCCATGCATGCCCGGACCGGGCGCTCCGATCATGCCGCGGTCTTCGGCCGCTACCTCTGCGAGGCCGCCGCCGGCCGGCCGGCCTGGCCGCGCCCTCGCTGCACACCCTGTACCGGGCTGAGATCGACTACAGCGGCTACCTGGCGGTGGTCCTCAGCCAGTCCGGGGCCACCCCGGAGATCATCGAGGCCTGCGGGCGGATGCGGGCCGGCGGCGCGCGGACCGTCGCCATCACCAACGAGCCAGCCAGCCCCCTCGCCGCCTCCGCCGAGGTGGTCCTCGGCCTCGGTGCCGGGCGCGAGCGGGCCGTGCCCGCCACCAAGACGGTGACAGCCGAGCTGCTGACGGTGACGGCGGTCGCCGCCGCCCTGGGCCCACTGCCGTTCGCCCGCTCCGACCTCGATGTTCTTCCCGGCGTGGTGAGGCAGACCGTCGAGGATGACGCTCCCGCGCGGCGGCTAGCCGCGCCCTGGGCCGGCTCGGCGCTGCCCTTCCCCGCAGGCCTGGGCGATCAGCTCTCCGCGTTTCCCGCGCTCGTGCGCGGGCGGCAGCTCGCGCTCGCCTCGGCGAAGGTGCGAGGTGCCGATCCCGACACTCCCAGGGGACTCACCAAGGTGACACCGACGCATTGAGCCGGCCACTCAGGAACCGGGCTTGGCGCGCTAGGTTTCGTACTACAGGAGAGCTGGAAGAAGGGAGGTGGCCAGCGGTGACTACGGGACAGACGCCGGCGCCCGGTGCGCCAGGCGGCATCGCCTCGCCCGGCAGGGCGGCGGTCGGGGCGCGCACGCTGCGGACGGACCGCTGGTGGGCATACCCGGCGGTCACCTTCGCCGTGCTGCTGGCCTTCGTCGCCTACGCGACCTACGCGGCGCTGGCGAACCGCGACTACTACGCGGCACCCTATATCTCGCCGTTCTACTCGCCGTGCCTGTCGCTGCACTGCGGGGCGGTGCCGGGATCGCACGGCGCCCCGCACCTGGGCTGGTTCGGCACCTGGTGGATCGTCACCCCGGCGGTACTCATCCTGGTCTTCCCGCTGGGGTTCCGGCTGACCTGCTACTACTACCGCAAGGCCTACTACCGGTCGTGGTGGCTGTCCCCGCCGGCCTGCGCGGTCCCCGAGCCGCACCGCCGCTACACCGGCGAGACCCGGTTCCCGCTGCTCGGCCAGAACCTGCACCGGTACTTCTTCTACGCCGCGCTGGCGTTCAACGTGATCCTGACCTGGGACGCGGTCATCGCCTTCGACTTCGGCGGGCACATCGGGATCGGCCTGGGCTCGGGGGTCCTGGTGGTCAACGCGGCGCTGCTGTGGCTGTACTCGCTGTCCTGCCACGCCTGCCGGCACGCGGTCGGCGGCCGGATCAACCACTTCTCCAGGCACCCCATCCGGTACCGGGCCTGGACGTTCGTGTCCCGGCTCAACCCCTACCACGGCAACTTCGCGTGGGCGTCCCTGGCGTGGGTGGCGCTGACCGACCTGTACGTGCGGCTGGTCGCCAGCGGCACGATCCACGACCCGAGGATCTTCTGACGAATCGAGGTGAGGCCCGTGGCCCGGGACGTGAGCCTGCGGGTGTGGCGCGGCGACGCCGGCGGCGGCCAGCTGACCGGCTACACCGTCCCCGCGGAGGAGGGCGAGGTGGTCCTGGACGTCCTGCTCCGGCTGCAGGCGACCCAGGCCGGTGACCTGGCCATCCGGTGGAACTGCAAGGCCGGCAAGTGCGGCTCGTGCAGCGCCGAGATCAACGGCCGGCTCGCGCTGCTGTGCATGACCCGGCTGGCCGCGCTGCCACCGGGCCCGGTCACCATCACCCCGCTGCGCACCTTCCCGGTGATCCGGGACCTGGTCACCGACGTGTCCTCCAACTACGCCAAGGAGCTGGCCATCCCCGCCTTCGCCCCGCCGCCGGACCTGGGGCCGGGCGAATACCGGATGCAGCAGGCGGACGTGGCGCGGTCCCAGGAGTTCCGCACGTGCATCGAGTCCTGGCTGTGCCAGGACGTCTGCCACGTGATCCGCGACCACGAAGAGAACAAGCCGGCCTACGCAGGGACGCGGTTCTTCTGCAGGCACGCCGAGATGGACATGCACCCGCTGGACACCCGCGACCGGCGGGAGGCGCTGCGCGAGCAGCAGGGACTGGGCCTGTGCAACATCACCAAATGCTGCACCGAGGTCTGCCCGGCCGGCATCAAGATCACCGATAACGCGATCATCCCGCTGAAAGAGCGGGCAACCGATCAGCGGTATGACCCGCTGCGGCACGTGCTGCACTCCTGGAACCGCCGGGAGGGACGCGCGCCGCCCGCCAGCTGACCCGCCTGCCCCGGGGCGCGTCCTTTGATGCCTGCGGAACGGATGGCCCGGGGCGAGGCGAGCGGGCAGGCTAACCGGGCAATCAGAAAGGAGGACCGCCGCGATGCGGATCGATTACGCCGGGCAGCTCCCTGCCGGGACCCAGCCCAGGGCCGGCCTGGAGCGGGCCGTCCGGGGCGCCGCGCTGGAGCCGGGACTGATAGAGCTGGCACGGAAACGAGCCTCGCAGATCAACGGCCGCGCCCATTGCCTGACGATGCATCACCGGGCCGCCTGGGTGCACGGCAAGCATTTTCCCGGGGATGCCGCCGCGTCTCCGGGAACCTGAGGGAGCACCCGGTGTCTGTAGACAGTTTCGGCTCGGCCGGCTCGCTGACCGTCAGCGGTGATACCTACCGGATCTTCCGGCTGGACGCGATCGACGGCGCGGGCCGGCTGCCGTTCAGCCTGAAGGTGCTGCTGGAGAACCTGCTGCGGAACGAGGACGGCCGGATGGTCACCGCCGGCCAGATTCAGGCGCTGGCCGGCTGGGACCCCGCGGCGGAGCCGTCCGCGGAGATCCAGTTCACCCCGGCCCGGGTGCTGCTGCAGGACTTCACCGGGTTGCCGTGCATCGTGGACCTGGCGGTCATGCGGGAGGCGATGGCCGGGCTCGGCAGCGACCCGGCCAGGATAAACCCGCTCCGCCCGGCCGAGCTGATCATCGACCACTCGGTGATCGCCGACTACTTCGGCCGGCCCGGCTCCCTGCAGCGCAACATCGAGCTGGAGTACCGGCGCAACCGGGAGCCCTACCAGTTCCTGCGCTGGGGCCAGGGCGCGTTCCGCGCGCTGCGGGTGGTGCCGCCGGGCACCGGGATCTGCCACCAGGTCAACATCGAGCACCTGGCCCGGGTGGTGTTCGCCGAGGACGGCACGGCGTTCCCGGACACCCTGGTCGGCACCGACTCGCACACCCCGATGGTCAACGGCCTCGGTGTGCTCGGCTGGGGCGTGGGCGGCATTGAGGCCGAGGCGGCGATGCTCGGCCAGCCGGTGAGCATGCTCATCCCGCGCGTAGTCGGCGTCCGGCTGTCCGGCGAGCTGCCGGACGGCAGCACCGCCACCGACCTGGTGCTCACCATCGCCGAGACGCTTCGCGCGACCGGCGTGGTCGGCGCGTTCGTCGAGTTCTGCGGGCTGGGCGTGGCCGCCGTCCCGGCGGCCACCCGGGCCACCATCGGGAACATGAGCCCGGAGTACGGCTCCACCTGCGCGATCTTCCCGGTCGACGCGGTCACCCTGGACTACCTGCGGCTCACCGGCCGGGCCGCCGGACAGGTCGCGCTGGTCGAGGCCTACGCCAAGGAGCAGGGACTGTGGCACGACCCGGCCCGCGAGCCCGCCTACTCGCAGACCCTCTGGCTGGACCTGTCGGCGGTCGTCCCGTCGATCGCCGGGCCGAAACGCCCGCAGGACCGGATCCCGCTGGCCGGCGCGCCGCGGGCGTTCCGTGCGGTCCTCGGCGGCGACACCGGGGGTGATGCCGCGCCGGTCGGCCTGGACGAGAGCGGCGCGGAGTCCTTCCCGGCCTCCGACCCGGTCGC
>JBPCKO010000399.1:0-8873 GCA_051004215.1 Streptosporangiaceae bacterium
AGTTCCGCGCCGTCGCCACCCGGTACGACAAACGCGAGCGCATCTACCAGGGCACTGTTGACGTCGCCTCGATCATGATCTGGCTGCGAGACCCCGTTTCATGATCCAAGAAACACGCCCTAGTAGCTTGTCCTCGGGCGTTGTCAGCATGTCGGTGGCGACGCTTCCGTAACGATGGCCCGAAAGCCGGAAGGCGCGTGATCGGCCGGCATCGGGCAGGGCGAAAAGTTCCACGTTATCGACGTCGACTACAGCCAGCCATTCGTTGTTCTGCGCAAATGCCGCACGCAATGGCCAGCCGGCGCAGGCGGGCGTGGCGATGGCGTGCCCGTTACTCGGCGGGCGAGGACCAGCCCGGCTGGCTGGTCCGGGGGTAGAACTGCATGAGCCGCCTGGATACCCGTGCCCGTTGGCTGCTGCATGCATATCCGCCGTCATACCGCGCGGACCGGGCCCAGGAAATCATCGGCACGCTGCTTGAGGCCAGCGGGCCCGGCCAGAGCTGGCCCGCACCGCGCGACGCCTGGTCCCTGCTCGCCGGCCGCCTGCGCGCCCGCGCGGCCCGCAATCAGCAGGGTCCGCTCACCACCTACCTGCGCCTCGCCGTGCTGTTGACGACCGCTCTTTGGCTCGCTGCCTCCCCGGTCTGGACCAGCCGCTGTGGTTCCCCAACGGCGACCCGCTGCCCGGTGCCGTCTACGCCGCCTGCGGGCTCCTCCTCATCGCGGCAATTGCCGCCCCGTGGGTCCCCCGCCGGGGCATTGCCGTCTCGCTGGCACTTACCACCGCGCTCTCGTTCGGCCTGCTGGCCTACCTTGGACCGCATTTCCGCTTCGGCGTCGCGTTGTACGTGGTGCCGCCGCTCGCGCTGGCGGCCGCCGTGGCGAAGGAGCCGACCCGCCCGCCGCTGTGCTGGCTGTGGATCCCGGCGTCCGCCTTCGCAGCAAGCACGCTCTCCTTCATCCGGCTGTCTCTAATGGACCGAAGCCCGCAGGCGAGCTGGATAGCCGTCCCCGCGGCCACGGTCATTGCATGCGGCCTCGCCTGCGCGGTGGTGCTATGGCTCGCCGTGGACGCACGACCTTTCATTGCAGTCGTCATGGTCTTCGAGTGGCTCATCCAGCCGGACTTTGCGTACCCCGGGCTCAGCGGAGGGCTTATCTTCATCGGGCGTGACGCCGTGCTGCTGCTCGTTCCGCTCTGGCTAGCGGGCCTGGCCATCGGCCTCCTGCGCCGAAAGGTTGCCCAGTGCAATAACCCGCGGCCTGTGATCCTGGCCGGCGTGACGGCGTGACATGTGCGGGCCGCCGGGCCATGTCCTGGCAGTGCCGACTCAAGATGATGACGCGGTGGCCACTGCCAGGCTTAGACCTGGCGGTGTGGGCCGAGGGGTGCGCGCGAGCTAGCCGGACCGCGCGCAGTTAGGCGAGGGCGCTACGCGATCTGCCGGACGTCACATTCCACGGCAGCAGCAGGCCCGAAGCATCTGCTCCGTGTCAACACGCCGAGTGAGCCGTCCCGGATGTCGGTCACTGACGCGGGAGCCGGATCGCCGACTACGCGCGCCGGACTTCCGCGAGCGCCATATGGACGACGGCGGGCACAACGTCCAGTTCTGAGCGCCCAGTGCGGTGCCGGGCGATCGGCTGCAGGCATGGTAGATGACCAGGGTCCTTTCGGCCGAGATCCGTCCCGCGAGCTTACTCGCAGCGGATGCGATGCCACCGTCGGGACGGCGGGCGGCGACCGTCGTTGCGGCTACGAGTGCCGCGCCGGCTGGTTTACCTGCTCGTCGATTTCTTTCAGGTCCGACGGGTCTGGGATAGTCGCACCACCATTGCCGCCGTGCGGCGCACGCCGCCGGGTCGGGATCGTTGGCGTATCGCTGCAGTATCGCCAGCGTGGTGAAGTCACGCAGGCAGTCGACTGCGACGGCGACCCGGCTATTTACTCTCGGGTCCGGGTCGCCTGCCATGGCGACGACCGGCGGCGCGAGTCCTTTGGCGGCCGTGAAGCCGAGGGCCGCGACCGTGCTTGCCCGCACGGCCGGATCGTGATTGCGGGCGAGCGCGCGCAGGACTGCGGACGTCCGCGAGCTGATGTTCGTGGCGAGTGCGCGCGCCGGCTGACCGCGGACTGCGGGATCAGTGGCAGCGACGAGCTGGATCAGCGCCCTGACCGCGGCTGGTCCCCCGATCGCGCCAAGTGCGAGGATTGCCTCCGACCGGACGGCCAGGTCCGGGCGGCCGAGGAAGCCGGGCAGCGCTGGCGCACTGTCCGGGCTAGCGGGTGTCGAACCGGACCTGGGACCTGCCCAGGTCGATCATGTAGGTGCCCGGCTTGGGTGCCTGCGTGCTAACTCCGCTTGTGCTGGCCATCCCGATCATCCTCTCGCTCGTAGAAAACAGATAATTCAGCCCTAGCCGGCGCCGCCCGCCGCGATCAGGGCAACCGAGCCGGCCGCCAGGCAGAGCCCGGCGATCCGGATCGGCGTCAGCCGCTCGCGGAGCAGCACGCGGGCCAGCACGATGGTCCCGGCCGGGTACAGCGACGTGATGACCGCGGTGACCGCCAGCAGGCCGGCGTGGGTCGCGATGAAGTAGCAGATAATCCCGGCGGCGCCGGTCACGCCGGACACCGCGGCGAGCCAGCAGGTGCGCGCCGTCGGTAGCCGCAGCTGCCTGGCCGCCGCGGCCACGCCGCACACGGCGGCGAGCGCGGCCAGCTGCGCGGCGACCAGCGGCCAGAAATCCCGGCTTGACCCGGCCCGGTTGAGCCCGATGAACAACCCGGCGAAACCTGCCCCGGCGACCAGGCCCCAGATAACGCCGGCCGCGTGCCGCCCGGTCGGCCGGTGCGCGGCCGCGCCGCCGCCGTCCCGCCCATCGTCGTCCCCGCCGCCATCATCCCCCGGGCTGCCGGCTGGCCGGCCCGAGCTGGCCGACACGGCCACGATGGCGGGCAGCGCGAGCCCGATCCCGATCAGCGACACGCCGCCCGGCCGCTCGCCGAACAGCAGGCCGGCCAGCACCGAGAACGCGGCGGACCCGACGGCGCTCAGCGAGCTCGCCACGTTGAAGGCCTCATTCCGGAAGCCCATGTACAGCGCCAGCGCGCCCACCACCCCGCTGATCCCGGCACCGGCCCCCCAGGCGACGGACCCGGCGGACGGGGCCTGCGAACTGACCCACGGAGCGATCAGCAGCACCACGAGCACGCTGGCGGCCTCCGCCAGGACCGTCAGCTGCAGGACGCTGACCTCGCGAGCCGCGATTCCCGCGGCGTAGTCAGACCCGCCATAGCCCAGGGCGGATAGCAGCGCGAACAGGACCGGAACCACTTCGCAGCAGCCTCCTCGTGATTTTCCAGCTCGCGACGACAATTGCCGACGGCGAGGCGGGCGCGTGCATGGCGCGGCTGGCTGAGCTACACCTTGTGTGCCTGCTCGCGTGACCTCACCCAGGCGGCAAAGGCATCGATCCCGTTCACGACCGTGTCGAAGCGGAGGGAATGAAACCGGTCGAACCCGTGCTGTGCGCCGGGCAGCTCGGCGTCCACAACCGGGTTGGACGAGGTGGCCCGCAGCCTCTCGGCGAACAGGCGGGCCGTCTCCACGAACAGCAGCAAATCCCGATCGCCGTGGGCCACGAACAGCAACGCCCCCCGGGCCTGGACATTTGTCACACCTGAACAGCGGACGTCGAGGGGTCTGGCCACCCCGGCCCGCTCACTCGACTGCGAAGACTCATCGAGTTGGCTGATGCTGGTTCGGGTGTCCCCCAGCTAATGCTGAGCTGCCACGATGTCAAATGTCAGCGTCAGGCTGCGCCCGGTCATGCCCTTGCCTTTGGTGATCCCGAACGCATACCGGTCGATCGTCGTCGTGGCCTCAAACGCGGCTCCGTCTTCGGTGCCGCGCGCGGAGCTGATCACCACGCTCACCGGCTGGGCCTGGCCGCGGACGGTCAGGTCTCCGTGCAGCGTCCAGCCGTAACCGGACTGCTCGACTCGCTGGCTGCGGAAAACGATCTCGGGATGGGCAGCGGTGTCCAGGTACTTCGCGGACCGGACATCGGCGTCCCGCATGCGGTTCCCGGTGCTGAAGCTGCCCGCCAGGATCACCGCCTCGGCGGCGGAGCCGGTGACCGGCTCAGCTATCACGATCTCACCGCGATCGATGCCGAAGGTGCCATGGACAGGCCCCAGGCCGAACATGTGCCGGGCCTGGAAACGCACCCGCGACCTGCCCGGGTCGATCGCGTAGCTGCCAGGCTTCAATGCCTGCGTCCCAGCGCCGCTCATGCTGTCCATTCGGCTCGTCCTCCCGCTCGGAGACCTTACGGTCCCGCTAGACCGCTGGATCGTGATCATGCCGCGCCTGCCGGGCGCGGCTCGACGCCATGTGCACCACGGCAAGCCCCACTGCGCCGACGCAGGCGAGGATCGCAAACGCCGTCCACCAGCCGTGGACGGCAACCGCCGCCAGCGCGCCGCTATACACGACAAAGGCAGCGATGTGAAGGGGACGTGGCATGGAGGTCATCTCCGGACCCCGAGCGGGGCAGCTGGGCTCTCTTGGTAGTACCGCCGGACGCCGCCAGATAGCAGTGCGAACAGGACCACAACCACTGCGCGGCAGGCCTCCTTGTGATCTCGCCGGTTCGCGAACCCGGCGCGGGCGCGCGTCCGCCCTGCTGCACCGGCCGACGCTTGTTCCTTTCGATGGTAGGGCGCCTGTGGTCCGGTGGTATGGTCCAGTTCCGTGCCAGTTGAGTGGACCGGTTCGGGGCCGGAGGTGCTGCTGCGGCTCGACCGGGAGCTGCGCGAGCCGCTGGGCGCACAGTTGCAGCGTGAGCTGCGGGACGCGATCCGGTCCGGACGCCTGAGCGCGGGCGAGCGGCTGCCCTCCTCGCGGGTGCTGGCGCGCAGCCTGGGCATCTCGCGTGGGCTGATCACCGAGTGCTACGGGCAGCTTGAGGCCGAGGGATACCTGAGTACCCGGGCGGGCTCGGCTACCCGAGTGGCGGCCGGCCCGGTCATGCTCCCGGCTCGGGCCCGGCGCGCTGCGCCGCCGCAGCGGCTCGTGGCCGACTTCCGCCCGTCCGTGCCTGACCTGGCGAGCTTTCCGATGCGGGACTGGTTGTGGGCGCTGGAGGAGGCCGGCCGCCGAGCGCCGGCGGCGGGCTACGGCGACCCGCGCGGCAGCGCCGAGTTGCGGGAGGTGCTGGCTGCCTACCTCCCCCGGGTGCGGGGCGCCGCGGCCGATCCCGAGTACGCGGTAATCTGCGCCGGGTTCACCCAAGGGATCAACATCGTGCTGCGGGTCCTCGCCCGCAGCGGCGTGGGCCGGGTGGCTATCGAGGATCCCGGTGACCGCGACAACGATACGGTCGCCGAGCGGGCCGGGCTGCGGGTCGTCCCGGTTCCGGTCGACGAGCGGGGCGTCGACGTCGGGGCGCTGGCGGCGACCGGCGCGCGGGCAGTGATTCTCACCCCCGCCCACCAGGCACCGACCGGCATTGTGCTGGCACCAGAGCGGCGGCAGGCACTCATCGCCTGGGCCGCAGCCGCCGACGGCGTGATCATCGAGGACGACTACGACGCCGAGTTCCGCTACGACCGGCAGCCGGTCGGATCACTGCAGGGCCTGGCCCCGGACCGGGTCGTCACGGTGGGCACGGTCAGCAAGTCCCTGGCACCTTTCCTGCGGCTCGGCTGGATCATCTGCCCGCCGCGGCTGGCCGAGGAGATCGCCCGCGAGAAGCAGATCGCCGACCGCGGGTCGCCAGGCCTTGACCAGCTGGCACTCGCCACGCTGATCGAGTCGGGGCGCTATGACCGGCATCTGCGCCGGATGCGCGCCGTCTACGCCACCCGGCGTTCCACGCTGGCCGACGCCCTCGCCGCGCAGGCCCCCGGCCTGGCGCTGAGCGGGCTGGCCGCGGGACTCCAGGCAGTGGCCCGGCTGCCTGACACCGCCGCAGAGCAGGCGGTCGTGGCCGCCGCGCGGGAACGCTCCATCGGACTGCAGGGCATGAGCCACTGGCGCTTCAGCGGCGCCGCCGACCCGCCGGAGCTGGTCATCGGCTTCGGGAACCTCACCGAGAACACCATCCGCCGGGGCATCGCCGCAATCGGCGACCTCCTCCGCGGCGAACTGTGAGCATCAACCCGGACACAGCCCTGACCCAGCGCCCGCGAAACCGAACCCCAGGCAGACAGCCAGCCGCCGACCTCGCGCGGCGGCCGTCGCCGTCTCTGGCGGCGCGGCCGCCTGCCCTAACTGGAGAGACGAGTACACGCGGCGCATCGTCGGCTGGCAGGCCGCCGCGACCATGCCGACCGAGCTGATCCCGGCTGCCCAGAGATAGCGATCGGCGCCCACGATCGGAGCAGACCACAGAACAGAACATCCTGATCTGTTCGGCGATGGCCATCAGTCGGTCGCGGCCTCTAGCAGCCCATTAGGCGGATCTGGCTCGTCAAGTGGCGGACACTGCCGACTACAGTGCGTGACGTAAGGTGGCCCGCTCAGATGGCCACGCAATCAGCTCGGCTTCCGAGGGGAAGCGGCGGGCCCCGGCCAGCGCTAGCCTGCGCGCGCCCGGGCGGCAGGCCGCGCCGCCTCGATGGCGGGCGACTGCTCTTGGCAGGGCGGTGAACGCGTCAGCTGTGCCCGGATGTGCCGGCGGTGGTGTCGGTCGCACCGAACGCGTCCCCCAGGGTGGTGAGGTCAACGGGGAGCCGGGCCTGCCCGGGCACCTGGTCCAGGAACGGGCGCATCGCTTCCAGGGCGGCCAGGATTTCGCGGCCGACCTGATGCGCGGAACGCATCGCATCGACGGAAACCAGGATTCCGCGGGCGCGGTACCACGCGACAATGGGAGAGGTCAATTCATGGTAGAGGGCAAGGCGCTGGGCAATGATGTCAGCGGTGTCGTCGGAGCGATGCTCGAGCGCAGCTCGCGCAAGCAACCGGCGCATGAGTTCCGCATCACCGGCCTGCAGGTGCAGCGCCACATCCGCGGTCATCCCGAGCTCGCGGCCTATCAGATAAGTCGCGCGGGCTTGTTGCATGTTCCGCGGGATTCCGTCGAGGACAAATCCCCCTCCGGCCGCCTTCGCGGCGACCAGCTCCTCCCGCACCATGTCGAGGACGACCTGGTCGGGCACGAGTTCACCGCGGTCGAGATACTCCTGAACGGCTCGGCCGAGAGCGGTCCGCCGCGCTACATGATCGCGCAGCAGGTCACCGGTCGCGATATGGGGGATGTCGAAGTGCGCGGCCATCAGCGCGCCCTGAGTCCCCTTGCCCGCGCCCGGCGGCGCGATCATCAGTACCCGCATACCCATCTCCTCACGTCATCATCCCGCCAGCTGGCCCATTGGTCGACAGCCCAGCCCGCCGCAGGCGGCAGCGGGACCATGACGACCGTGCATATCGGCGGATGCGGCTCGTCAAGTGGCGGACACGGCCGACCGCAGGGCGTGACGTCGAGGCGGGCGACTCCCGACCTGCCGCCAGCGCCGGACGAAGATCAAGCAGCAGTTCCGGCGGACGCCGGGCGCTGTCGACTACCGCTTCCCGCCGAAATGGGCCTGCCGCCCGAGCGCACGGCAACCCTCCGGAATCCGTGAGCGGGCCGGCGAACACCAGAGTGCGCGCTGCCAAGTCGCCGGACAAGGTCCCGCCGCCGTGCTGCCACACCGCCCGGGAGGGCCGACCGTGCACGGAAAACACCAGCCCGCCCGGCCGGCTGGTTGAGATTACCCGGTGAAGCTGGGGCTGATGCGGCCCCGGGAAGTACGCTCCGCCGCGGAGATCGTGGTTTGCGCTGGCCGCTAGCGCTGTCAGGCGGACTGCATGCCAACCTGGGGCTGTGCTCACGGCCGACTCGCCGATTGCGGCGGAAGCGGGGTTCGCGTAGAGTTAAGCCATGGCTTAATTCGAGGGGAGGACTGCTTGGCCTGGGCTGTGAAGGTCACCGAAGAGTACGCCACATGGTTCACCGCCCTGATCAAAGAGGACCTCGGCTCCGCGGTCCAGGTGGCCCAGGCCGTCGCGGCCCTGCGGGAAGAAGGCCCCACGCTCGGCCGCCCGCTCGTCGACCGGCTCAAGGGCAGTAGAATCCACCACCTGAAGGAACTCCGCCCCGGATCTGGCGCCCGGTCCGAGATCAGGATCATCTTCGCGTTCGATCCCGCCCGGTCAGCGCTCCTGCTCCTGGGCGGCGACAAGGCCGGGAACTGGCAGCGCTGGTACCGGGACAACATCCCGCTCGCCGAGCAGCTGTACCTCGACTACACCCTTGAGGACGAGGAGTAAAGCAATGCCCAAGCGCATCCCGCAGGACTGGGAAGACCTGGAGCGGGACCTGCACGCCGCCGGAGTCACCCCCGAAGAGATCGAGGCCGGGGCACGCGAACTGCTCGCCCAGGCCCGCGGCCACCAGCTCGCCCAAGCCCGCAAGCACCTGGGTATCGGGCAGAAGGAAATCGCCGCCGCGATGGGGGTCACCGTCGCCCGCGTCTCGCAGATCGAGCACGGGGACGTCGCCTCCTTCGAAGTCATCGCCCGCTACGTCCAGGCGCTCGGCGGGCGGCTGGACCTCGTCGCCGACTTCGGAGACCGCACCGTCCGGCTGCCGGTCACCGACACCACCAACGCAGCCGCCTAGCCCGCCTTGGCGCGCAAATCCGCGGTGATCCGCGGCGACCCGTAGGTCCCGCCGTGCGTGGCGAACAGCCGCGCAACCTCCGCGGCCAGCGCCGTCCGCCGTGCAGCACGCGCCGATAGCGTCCCGCCGTGCCATTTGTAAAACCACGGCTGGCTCACGCCCAGCGCCCGGCAGCTGACCGCGTGCGGAATGCAG
>JBPCKO010000400.1:0-6429 GCA_051004215.1 Streptosporangiaceae bacterium
TCCGGGTAGCGGCCGACTGACCCGCGGATCTGCGCGTGTCTTTCCGTCGTCCCCGCGACCGTCGCCGTCCCCGGCTGCTAGCCCGGCGAGGTGATGACCAGGTCGGTGCCGTCCGGCGCAGTGGCCGCGGCGGTTCGGCCGAGCCGGACCGTGACGCCGTGGCCGGCCAGGCCGGCCGCGAGCTGCTGGCGCTCGGCATCGTCCCGCTCGTCCACCGCGGTCACGATCGCGCCGAGCCCGGCGAGTACCCGGGCCGCGGGCGGCCCGGACACGCCGAGGCCGGCCACGCAGACCCGGCGGCCCGCCAGTTCCGCGGCGTATCCCGCCGCGGCGGCGCCGGACACTACGACGGCAGCCATTCGATGTAGAAGATGCCGAGCCCGAGCCCGACGAACAGCCCGGCGATCAGCCAGAACCTGATCACGATCGTCGTCTCGGCCCAGCCGATCAGCTCGAAGTGGTGCTGCAGGGGCGCCATCTTGAACACGCGCCGGCCGGTCAGCTTGAACGAGCCGACCTGGATCATTACCGACCCCGTGATGATCACGAACAGGCCGCCCAGGATCAGCAGCAGCAGCTGGGTGTCGGTGCAGACGGCCAGCCCGGCCAGCACCCCGCCCAGGGCCAGCGAGCCGGTATCGCCCATGAAGATCCGGGCGGGCGGGGCGTTCCACCACAGGAAACCGAAGCACGCGCCGAGCACGGCGGCCGCGACCACGGCCAGGTCAAGCGGGTCCCTGACGATATAGCAGTTCTTCGCCAGCTGGACGGTGCAGTCGTTGCGCAGCTGCCAGTTCGCGATCAGCACGTACGCGGCCAGCACCAGGATCGCGGCGCCGGTGGCCAGCCCGTCCAGGCCGTCGGTCAGGTTCACCGCATTGGAGGCGCCGCCGATCATGATCACGATCCAGATCACGAACGGCAGCACGCCCAGCGCGGGGCCGAAGTCGCGCAGGAAGGACAGCGAGGGATCGGCCGGGGTGATGCCGTATCCGTCCGGGTACCTGAGCACCAGGACCGCGAAGACCGCGCCGACGACGGACTGGCCGGCCAGCTTGGCCCCGCTGCGCAAGCCCAGGCTGGTCTGCCGGTAGATCTTGATGAAGTCATCCACGAAGCCGACCAGGCCGAGCCCGGCCATCAGGCCGAGGACCAGGACGCCTGATGCTCGCACCGGGTCGCCGGTCGCGAAATGCCCGGCCACGTAACCGATCACCGAGGCGATCACGATCACGGTGCCGCCCATCGTCGGCGTGCCCCGCTTGGTCGCGTGCGCGGCCGGCCCATCCTTGCGGATGAGCTGGCCGTAGCCGCGCCGCCGGAACAGCCGGATCGCGAACGGGGTGCCGAACAGGGCCAGGATCATCGACACGCCCGCGGACACGATGATCGTCCTCATCGGGCGCCCTCCCCCGCGGCCAGCGCCAGCGCCAGGGTCTGCAGGCCCGTCGCCCTGGACGCCTTAACCAGCACGACGTCGCCGGGCCTCAGCCGTTCCGTCAGGGCGGCCAGCGCCGCCTCGCCATCGGTGACGGCCAGCAGCTCGCCGGCGAACCCCGGCACCGCCTTCGCTCCGGTCAGCATCGGCGCCGCCTCATCGCCGACCGCGATGAGGCCGGCGACGCCCGCCCGGGCCGCGTCCACCCCTGCCTGCTCATGAAATTCCCTCGACCGGTCACCGAGCTCGGCCATCCGGCCAAGCACAGCATAGGCACGCCGGCCGCGGGCCATCTCCCGCTGCGCCGCCAGGGCGGCGGTCACCGCCTCCGGGCTCGCGTTGTAGGCGTCGTTGATGACGATCACGCCGTCCGGCCGCTCGGTCACCTCCATCCGCCACCGGCTCAGCGCCACCGCCGCGGACAGGCCCTCGGCGATGTCGCCGGCCGCCATCCCCAGCTCGCCCGCCAGCGCGGCCGCCGCGAGCGCGTTGGTGATGTGGTGCTCGCCGTGCAGGCGGAGCGCGACCGGCGCCGCGCCGTCCGGCATGACCAGCCGGAACCGCGGCCTGCTGAGCTCGTCCAGGCTGACCTGCTCGGCGCGAACCTCGGCGCCGGGCGACCGCCCGAACGTCACGACCCGGGCCGCGGTGCGGCCGGCCATCGCCGCGACCAGCCGGTCGTCGGCGTTCAGCAGCGCGACACCGCCGGGCGGCAGCGCCCTGGGCAGCTCGCTCTTGGCCGCGGCGATCTGCTCCTGGCTGCCGAACTCGCCGGCGTGCGCGTTGCCCACGCACAGCACGACGCCGAGCGAGGGCGGCGCGATCGCGCACAGGGCCGCGATGTGACCGGGGCCGCGGGCCGACAACTCGGCGATCAGGTACTTCGTCTCCGGACCGGCCCGGAGCACGGTCAGCGGGTGCCCGATCTCGTTGTTGAACGAGTTGCGCGGGGCCACGGTCGGGCCGAGCGAGCCGATCAGCTGCGCGGCGAGGTCCTTGGTCGTGGTCTTGCCGGCCGACCCGGTGATACCGGCGATGGTCAGGCCGGGCAACCGGTCGGCCACGGCCCTGGCCAGCCGGCCGAGCGCAGCCGGCACGTCGCCGACGATCAGCGCGGGAACGCCGACGGGCCTGGTGGCGAGCACGGCCACCGCCCCGGCCCGCACCGCGCGGCCGGCGAAGTCGTGCCCGTCGGCATGCTCGCCAGGCAGCGCAGCGAACAGCGCGCCCGGGCTCGCCTGCCGCGAGTCGATGATCACCGGCCCGTGGATCACCGCGCCCGGATCAGGCACGGCGTCCAGGACGGCCCCGGTGAGCTCGGCGATCTGGGCGGCCGGCATCGGGATCACGGGCGCGCCGCCCGGCTGGCCCGGCCGAGCGGGCCACGGGCGCGACCGCCGGAACCCCCGACGAGCGGGCCAGAGGCGCGACCACCGCAGCCCCCGATGTGCTGATCGGTCCGGGCCGAGATCACTGATCCCCCAGTTCGTCGTCCGTGGTCATCAAGTCGTCCAGGTCGACCCGGCCGAGCACGGACCTGGTCAGCGCCGCCTCCGCTCGCTCGGCCCGGCCGCGGTCGGCCAGCGCCCGCGCCGCGACCTCGCGGTCGTCGAACGGGATGACCTGATCGGCGAGGTATTGCCCGCGCTCGTGGCCCTTGCCGGCGATGAGCACGACGTCGCCCTTGCCCGCCCCGCCGACCGCCATCGCGATGGCCGCGGCCCGGTCGGGCTCCACGATGACGCGCGCCCGGTCCCTCGGCGGCACCGCGACCGCGCCGGCCAGCATGTCCCTGAGGATCTCCAGCGGATCCTCGGACCGGGGGTTGTCGCTGGTGAAGATGGCCACGTCGGCGAGTTCCGCGGCCGCGGCGCCCATCAGCGGGCGTTTCGCGGCGTCCCGGTCACCGCCACAGCCGAGCACAATGCGCAGGCTGCCCTGGGTCACCGGGCGAAGCGCCGACAGCACCGCCTCGACGGCACCCGGCTTATGCGAGTAGTCGACCAGCACGGTGAGGTCGGCGTCCGACGGCACCCGCTCCAGCCGTCCCGGCACGCCGGGGCAGGCGGCGACGCCGGCCACCGCGGTGGCCAGGCTCACGCCGGTCTCGACGAGGGCGACGATCGCGGCCAGCGCGTTCGCGACGTTGAACGGCCCGGCCAGCGACACCGAGGCGTCGGCCTCGACCCCGCCAGGGCCGATGACCGTAAAAGTAGAGCCGTCGGCACCGCACCGCACGTCCGCGGCCCGCCAGCCGGCCCCGGCCAGCCCGGTTGCCGAAAAGGTCGTGACCGGGATCGCCGCGCTGGCCGCGAGCCGGCGGCCGCGCGGATCGTCGATGTTGACCACGCCTGACCTGGCGTACCGGGGGGTGAACAACTCCGCCTTGGCCGCGAAGTACTCGTCCATGTCCCGGTGAAAGTCCAGGTGGTCCTGAGACAGGTTGGTGAAGACCGCGACCTCGAAGGTCGTGCCCGCCACCCGGCCGAGGGCGAGCGCGTGGCTGGAGACCTCCATCGCCGCGGCGGTCACCTTCTGCTCGGCCATCAGCGCGAACAGGGCCTGCAGGTCGGTTGCCTCCGGCGTGGTCAGCCGGCTGGGTTCGACCGTCGCCCCGACTCTGGTCTCCACGCCGCCGACCAGCCCGGTGAGCTGGCCCGACATGCGCAGCCCGGACTCGATCAGGTACGTGGTGCTGGTCTTGCCGCTGGTCCCGGTGACGCCGATCAGCGCCAGCCGGGCGGACGGGTCGCCGTAGACCCAGGACGCGACCTCGCCGAGCCGGGCCCGGGGATCGGCGACCACGAAGACGGGCAGGCCGCTGGCGATGCCGCGGTCCCGGCCGGCCGGATCGGTGAGCACCGCGACGGCACCGGCCCCGGCGGCTTCGCGGCAGAACTCCGCGCCGTGGTGCCTGCTGCCGGGCAGCGCGGCGTACAGGTCACCCGGCCGGACCGCCCCGGAATCGTGCGTGATCCCGCTGACCCCGCGCAGCCGGTGGTGCAGGAAAGAGGAGTCACTATCCGGCTGCCGCAGCCCGAGCAGCGCGGCGAGCCCGTCGAGCGGGCGCACCGGGACGCGTCTGGGACGGAGGGCCGCTGGCACGGGCTGAGGTTACCTCGCTTCACGGCACGGTGAGGGGGACGTTTGGGACATGACCGCCGCCGGGCGGGATCTTCATCGTCGCCAGCGCGAACTTCATCACCGCGTTGAAGACCGGCCCGGCGACGTCGATGCCGAAATAGCCGTTCCTCGGCCGCTGCAGGTTGACCGCGACGACCAGGCCGTGGCTGCTCGCGGGCGCGATGCCGATGAAGCTCGACCCGTAGTAGAGCGTGCCGGACGGCCCGTATTCCTGAGCCGTCCCGGTCTTGGCGGCCACGGTGTAGCCGGGGATGATGCCCCACGGTTCGCCCGCCTGGTTGTAGACCACGGGTACCTGGTCGAGCGACCGCATCAGCTCCGCCGCGGTCGGCGCCGACATGACCCGCCGGCTGGCCGGCCGGGGCGCGGGCACATAGCGGCCGGCCGGCGTGGTGTGCCCGGCCACCACCGACGGCGCGACCCGCACGCCGCCGTTCGCGATGGTCGCGTAGATGTCGGCCATCTGGAGCGCGGTGACGCTGACGCTCTGCCCGAAGGAGATCTGGAAGCGGGTATTGGCCTGCCCGCCGGTCCACTGCGAGGGCGAGGCCAGGATGCCCGGGCTCTCCCCCGGCAGGTGCAGGCCGGACAGCGAGCCGATGCCGAGCGCGCGGAACATGGCGTACTGCTGCTGCGGCGTCACGTGATCGGCGACCTGGATCATGCCGTCGTTGAGCGAGTGGGCGAGGATGCCCGCGATCGTGTACCGCAGCGTCGGGTGCGTCTCCGCGTCGCGATACCAGGCGCCGTGCCACCTGATCACGTCGGGCACCGCGAAGCTGCTGCGCGGCGTCAGCCCGGCGTCCTGGAACGCCGCCGCGGCCGTGATCACCTTGGCCGTGCTGCCGGGCGCGAAGACGCTGGCCAGCGCGATGTCCCTGGTCACCGGCAGGTTCGCCGGGGCGGCCGGGTCGAAGGTCGGATACTGGGCCAGGGCCAGGATCTTGCCGGTGGACGGCTGAATGACCACGACCGTGCAGTTCTTCGCCTTCGTCCTGGCGACCTGGACCGCGCACTCGTGCTCGGCTTCCCACTGGATGTCAGAGTTGATGGTCAGCCGCAGGTTGCCGGCCGGCACGGCCGCCTTGACGGTCGAGTCGGTCCCCGGGATGGGCAGGCCGTTGGCACCCTTTTCGTAGACGATCCGGCCGCTGCGCCCGGCCAGCAGCGGGTTATAGGTCCACTCCAGGCCCGCCTGCCCGGACATCACGCCGGTGCCGGAGTTCGTGTCCACGAAGCCGAGCAGCGGGGCGGCCAGATCGCCGCCGGGATAGGCGCGCTGGTAGGTCGGTGTCATCGCGATGCCGGGCAAGGCCATCTTGCCGATGGCGTCCGCGGCCCCGGCGCTGACCGACCTGGCCAGTTCGACGTACTGCGGCGAGGTCGGGTGCTCAAGCAGGGCCAGGATCGCCTGCTGGGTCATCTTCAGCGGTCCGGCCAGCCTGGCCGCGACCGCGGCCAAGGTCGTGGACGCGGTGATCAGCGGCGGGTCGGCGTAGACCGTGTCCGTCCGCATGGTCATCGCCAGCACGGTGCCGTTACTGCTAGTGATCTCGCCGCGAACCGCGGGCGTGGTCAGCGTCTGGACCCGCCACTGCATGCCCAGGGACCGGTACCGGGCCGCATCGGCGCCCTGCAGCTGGACCAGCCGGCCGAGCACGAGCGTGATCACGATCGCGACGGCGACCATGGTGACGTGCAGCCGCCGGACCGAGCTGGACCGGCGCAGCGGGCGCCGGGACCTGGCGGCCAGCCGGGAGCCGACCGACCGCATCTGCGCCGCGGCGAGCGGCGCCCAGCGGTCGCCGGCCAGGCCGCCTGGCTGGGCCGGCCGAGATGGCCGGCCC
>JBPCKO010000401.1:0-3963 GCA_051004215.1 Streptosporangiaceae bacterium
GCACCAGGCCGCGCCGGGCCGTGCCGGGCCGCTGTCGGCGGGCCTGGCTAGCCTGTGACCGGGAGCGGCGGGAAGTTCAGCGGGAAGGCGGCGAGATGGCCAACGAGCAGGACGTGCGACGGCTGGCCCTGGAGCTGCCGCAGGTGCAGGAGATCGATTGCAACGGATTCGACTTCCGGGTCGGCGGCCACGGCTTTATCTGGTCCTATCCGGAGCGCGCGCCTGGCCAGCCCCGCCGGATCAGGACCGACATCGCGGTGCTGTACGTAGGCGACGAGGCGGAAAAGCAGGCGCTGCTGCTCGGCGAGCCGCACCTGTTCTTCACCGTGCCCTGGTACGACGACTGGCCGCTGGTGCTGCTGCGGCTGGATGCGGTAAGCGCCGGGCGGCTGGCCGAGCTGGTCACCGACGCCTGGCGGATGCGGATGCCGGCCGGCCTAGCCGCGGAACTGGACGAGCCGTCCGGCGCCGCGGCGAGCTGACGGCCGCTCAGGCCCCGTCCCGCCGGTAAACCAGCCGTCCGCCCGCGATGGTCAGGTCCACCTGAGCGAGCGCGATCTCCTGCACCGGATGCGCGAACAGGTCGCGGTCCAGCACGACCAGGTCGGCGTCCTTGCCGACCTGCACCGAGCCGGCCACCTGATCGGCGTGGTTCACGTACGCCGACCCCATCGTGAACGCGGCGATCGCGTCGTGCAGGCCGATCCGCTCGCCGGGCAGGAACGCCTGGCCGGCCCCGGGCCCGGCATAGGGGTAGCCGGGCGGCACGGTCCTGTTCACCGCGGTGTGCAGCTCCCAGAGCGGATTCGGGCTCGACACCGGCCAGTCGCTGCCGAAGCACAGCTGCGCCCCCGAACGCAGCAGGCTGCCGAACGGATACTGCCAGGCCGCCCGCTGCGGGCCGAGGTACGGCAGCGTCAGCTCGGTCATCTGCGGTTCCTCGCACGCCCACAGCGGCTGGCAGTTGGCCAGCACCCCCAGCGCGCGGAACCTGGGCAGGTCCTGCGGATGCACGACCTGGATGTGGGAGATGTGGTGGCGGCCGTCGCGGGGTCCGTTCGCCGCCCGAGCCGCCGCCACCGCGTCCAGGGCTTCCCTGATCGCCCGGTCGCCGATCGCGTGGAAGTGCACCTGGAAGCCCTGCGCGTCGATCGCGGTCACCGCCTCGGCCAGCTCAGCGGGGTCGAAGAAGCTGGCTCCGCTGCCGCCGGTCACATGACCGTGGCCGTCCAGGTAGGGGCTCAGCATCGAGGCGGTGAAGTTCTCGCACACGCCGTCCTGCATGATCTTGACGCTGCCGGCCAGGAACCGGCTCGCCCCGCTGGCTCGTTCCCGGCGGGCCGCGAGCCCGGCCAGCTGGCTCGTCCCCTGGCCGCGCGGCCACCACAGCGCGCCGGTCACCCGGGCGGTCAGCAGCCCCCTCCGGTCGGCCTCCAGGTAGGCCTCGAAGCAGTCGGGGATCACCGCGTAGTCGCCGACGATCGCCTCCTGCCAGCCGGTGATGCCGAGCGCGTGCAGGTACCGCTGGCCCTCGGCGATGCCGGCCACCTGCTCGTCCAGATCGGGCCTGGGCACGACCCGCTCGACCAGCCCCATCGCGCCTTCCTGCAAGGTTCCGGACGGGCTGCCGTCCGGGTCCCGCTCGATCCGGCCGTCCGCCGGGTCGGGCGTGGCCGCGGTCACCCCGGCCAGCTCCAGGGCCCGGCTGTTCACCCAGGCGGCGTGGTGGTCCCGGTTGGACACGAACACCGGCCGGTCGGGCACGACCCGGTCCAGGTCATGACGGGACGGCACGCCGCCAGGGAAGACGTCGATGGACCAGCCGCCGCCGGTGATCCATTCCGCCGCCGGGTTCGCGCGGGCGTACCCGCCGATGATCTCCAGGTAGCCGGCCAGGCCGTGGGCGTCGGACAGGTCGCAGCGCAGCCGCTCCAGGCCGGCCGCCGAGGCGTGCACGTGCGCGTCGATGAACCCGGGCAGCACCATCCGGCCGCCCAGCTCGATCACCTCGGTGCCCGGCCCGGTGAGCCGCCCGGCCTGCTCGTCGGTGCCGACCGCGACGATCCGCCCGGCCCGCACCGCGACTGCCTGCGCCCATGACCTGGCCGCGTCCACCGTGTACACGGCGCCGCCGCGCAGCACCAGGTCGGCTGGCTGATCGTTCATCCGCGCTCGTCCTCCTCGTCGGCCGCCCGCAGGGCCGGATCCCGCCTGGCGGGGTCACCATATCCGCCGCCGCCGCTGGTCTCGATCCTGATCACCGACCCAGCCCGCACGACCAGGGACGCCTTCGATCCGATCGGCACCGGCACGCCGTCCGGGCCGAACACGGTGATCCGGGACGGCTGCCCGTCGGTGCCGCCGGCCGCGCCCCGCGGCGCGAACCGCGGATCGGTCTGCTCGGAGTACAGCGTCACCGTCGCGTCCCGGTCGAGCACCTGGTAGTCCCGGCGCAGGCCGAGCCCGCCCCGGTACTGCCCGTCGCCCTGGGAGCCCGCGATCAGCTCGGTGCGCACGATCCGCACGCTGTAGCTGGACTCGGCTACCTCGACCGGCATCAGGCCGACGTTGGCCATGTAGGTGTCCACGCCGTCCAGCCCGTCGCCGCCCCGGTGCGCGCCGGTGCCGCCGCCCGCCACCTCGGCCATCACGCTCGGGGTGCCGGTCCGCGGCGACCAGCTCTCCAGGTTCATGCCGAAGAACGCGACCGTGCTGCTGGCCACCGCCCGGTCCGGCCACATCTGCGAGGCCGCCCTGATCAGGGTGTCGGCCAGCCGCTGACAGGTGTTGTGCCTGACCGACACGGCGCCTGGCGGGTCCGGGTTCAGCACGGTTCCGCGCGGGCAGATGATCCGCACCGCCCGCAGGATGCCGTCGTTGGTGGCCCGGCCCGGGTTCGTCATCGCCCTGACCGCGTACGCGACGCTGGCCCTGGTGCTGGCCCACGGCACGTTCATCGCGCCGCGCACCTGCGCGGCCGACCCGCTCAGGTCGGCTGTCAGCGTGTCGCCGTACTTGGCCAGCCTCGCGCAGACGCGGACCGGCGGACCGCCCGCGCCGTCGTCGTCCAGGTAGCCCTCGGCCTGCGCCTCGCCGTCGGGCAGGTCGGCTAGGTCCAGCCGCACCGCTCGCTCGACCGAGTCCAGCATCAGGTCGAACACGCTGGCTAGCACGGCCGGGGAGTAACGCCCGGCAAGCTCGGCGACCCGGCGCTCGCCGATCAGGCAGGCGGCCCGCTGGGCCCGCAGGTCCGACAGCGTGGACACCGGATCGCGGACCGCGGCCCTGACGATCGCGAACACGTCCGGGTTCGGCTCGGCGGCCTGGTACAGGCGCACCGGCGGGAGCAGCAGTCCCTCGGCGTAGACCTCGCGCAGATCAGGTCCCTCGGTTCCGGGGCGCACTCCGCCCACGTCGATGTGGTGCGCGGCCGTGCCGGTCCAGGCGGCCAGCTTTCCGGCCAGGAACACCGGCATGATCACGTTCAGGTCCGGTGTGTGCATCGCGCCGAGGTACGGATGGTTAGCCAGGTAGGCGTCGCCCGGCGCGATCGTGTCGCCTCGCTCGGCGATGATCGACTTCACGACCAGCGACATCGCCCCGAGCTGGGCCGGGATGAAGTCCGCCTGCGCGACCAGGTCGCCGTCGGCGCGGAACACCGCGCAGCTGAAGTCGTCCATCTCCCTGATGATCGGGCTGTAGCTGGAATGCTTGAGCACGGTGCCCATCTCGACTGCAGCGGCCTGCAGCGCGGCGCTGGCCAGCTCGAAGGTGATCGGGTCGACCTGGCGGGGCCGGCGGCCTCGGCTCACCGCGTCTCCTCTAGCCACATGCTGCCCAGCTCGTCGACCCGGGCGCGCTGGCCGGGCAGCACCACGGTGGTGGAGTCCAGCTGGTGCACGATCGCCGGGCCGGCCACCGCCTCGCCGGCCGTCATCAGCTCCCGGTCGTAGACCGGCAGCT
>JBPCKO010000402.1:0-4957 GCA_051004215.1 Streptosporangiaceae bacterium
CCAGGTCGTGGAGGCGGTGGTGGACGCCGCGGGCGGCCAGCGCCGTCCGCAGCCGCCCCGCGTCCAGCGGCGCCGCCCACCCATCTCCCGCCAGTCCCACGTCCCCCATTCTCCCCGGCCCCCGGCCCCCCGCACCGCAACGTGGTGACATTGGTGCTGCTCTAACAGCAGCAACTCCACCACGCTGTCGTTCAGAATGCGCGCGAAGCGCACGCGGCGGGCCGGGCCGCGCGGGCCCCGCGGGGCTGGCCTACCCTGTCCGGCATGGCCACCGACGCTGCCAAGCCCGCACCCGACGCCGCCGACCAGGGCCAGCCAGCCGGCCGCGCCGACGGAGCGATCGATATCCACACCACCGCGGGCAAGCTTGCCGACCTGGACAAGCGCCGGTACGAGGCGGTGCACGCGGGCTCGAACCGGGCAGTCGAGAAGCAGCACGCCCGGGGCAAGATGACCGCCCGCGAGCGGATCGAGCACCTGCTCGACCCCGGCTCGTTCACCGAGTTCGACGAGATGGCCAGGCACCGCGCGCACGACTTCGGGATGGCGCGGACCAGGCCCTACGGTGACGGCGTGGTCACCGGGTTCGGCACCGTGGATGGCCGGCCGGTGTGCGTGTTCAGCCAGGATTTCACTGTGTTCGGCGGCTCGCTCGGCGAGGTGTTCGGCGAGAAGATCGTCAAGGTCATGGATCACGCGCTGAAGACCGGCTGCCCGGTGATCGGCATCAACGACAGCGGCGGGGCCAGGATCCAGGAGGGCGTGGCCGCGCTCGGCCTGTACGCCGAGATCTTCTACCGCAACGTGATGTCGTCCGGGGTGATCCCGCAGATCTCCCTGATCATGGGCCCGTGCGCGGGCGGCGCGGTCTACTCCCCGGCCATCACCGACTTCACCTTGATGGTCGACCAGACCTCGCACATGTTCATTACCGGGCCCGACGTGATCAAGACGGTCACCGGCGAGGAGGTCAGCTTCGAAGACCTCGGCGGCGCGCACGCGCACAACGTGAAATCCGGAGTGGCGCATTACCAGGCCAGCGACGAGCAGGACTGCCTGGACTTCGCCCGCGAGCTGCTGTCGTACCTGCCGTCCAACAACCTCGAGGAGCCGCCGTCCTACCCGGTGGGCATCGACCCAGGCGAGCTCTGCGAGATCACCGAGGAAGACACCGAGCTGGACACGCTGATCCCGGACTCGGCGAATCAGCCCTACGACATGCATCAGGTGATCAGCCACATCGTCGACGACGGGGGGTTCTGCGAAATCCACGCCGAGTTCGCCAAGAACATCATCTGCGGATTCGGCCGGGTCGAGGGCGCCTCGGTCGGCGTGGTCGCCAACCAGCCCTCGCACTTCGCCGGCTGCCTGGACATCGACGCATCGGAGAAGGCGGCCAGGTTCGTGCGGACCTGTGACGCGTTCGGCGTCCCGGTGCTCACCTTCGTCGACGTGCCCGGGTTCCTGCCCGGCACCGGCCAGGAGTGGGGCGGCATCATCCGGCGCGGGGCCAAGCTGATCTACGCCTATGCCGAGGCGACGGTGCCGAAGATCACCGTGATCACGCGCAAGGCCTACGGCGGCGCCTACGACGTGATGGGTTCCAAGCACCTCGGCGGTGACTTCAACCTGGCCTGGCCGACGGCCCAGATCGCGGTGATGGGTGCCCCGGGCGCGGTGAACATCCTTTACCGGCGCGAACTGGCCGGGGCGGGCGGTGACGAGGAGCAGGCCGAGATCCGCACCCGCCGGGCCACCGAGTACGAGGACACCCTGGCCAACCCGTACATCGCGGCGGAACGCGGCTACGTCGACGCCGTGATCCGCCCGGCCGAGACCCGGCCTGCGGTAATCCGCGCGCTGCGGGCACTGCGGACCAAGCGGCAGACGCTCCCGCCGAAGAAGCACGGCAACATCCCGCTCTAGCCCGCTGGTGCCAAAAGGGGATTTTGGGGAGCGTGCAGACGATTGCTCCTCGCGCCGCGACACCCCGCGCGTCGCCGACTAGAGTCGAAGCGAGATGACTGACTCCGACGCCGCGCTGCCGCTGCTCGCCCGGTACGCCATCATGGTCGATGTCGGGTATATCTATGCGTCAGCCGGCGAGCTGCTGTTCAGTGCCGCATCGAGGCGTGAATACCGCGTGGACGCCGACCGGCTCATCGCGGCGCTGATCAAGCAGGCCGACGAGCAGGTCAGGGGTCAGCTGCTCCGGGTCTACTGGTACGACGCGGCCAGGGACCGGGTGCCGACCTTCGACCAGCGCGTGATCGCCCAGATGCCGCTGGTCAAGCTGCGGCTGGGCAACCTGAACGCGCGGGGTCAGCAGAAGGGCGTCGACGCCCAGATCCGGGCCGACATGGAAGCCCTGGCCAGGCACCGCGCGATCACCGACGCGATCCTGGTGGCCGGCGACGAGGACATGGTCCCGGCGGTGGAGGCGGCCCAGGCGTTCGGGGTCCGGGTGCACCTGTGGGGGGTCGAGCCGCCCTACGGCACGAACCAGGCCGAGCGGCTGGTCTGGGAGTCCGACACGGTCGAGGTGCTCGAGCGCGGGTTCATCGATCCCTACTTCAACCCCCAGCCGGGGTCCGAGGCGGCCCCGGCGGCCGCCCATGGCGCCTTGCCGGCCCGGCCTGAACAAGCCGCGGCCGCGGCGGCGGCCGGCATCGCGGTCGGTCACATCACCGCGCCGTCGCCGGCCCAGCTGTTCGGGGACCGGAACCTGTTCCGCTCGCACAAGGCCAACTCCGCGCTGCACGCCAGCGCCGGGCATCTGGCCGCGTCCCGGCTCGGCCCGTCGCGGGAGCGGGTCGAGGAAGCCGGCGAGCACGTGGCCCAGAAGTGGATCCTGACCCGCGGCGAGGACAACATCCGCGATCTGCTGCCCGGCCCGATCCTGCCGCCCGTGATCGACAAGGAACTGCTGGTCGACGCAGAGAAGGAACTCGGCCTCTCGCTGCGCTCGTACCAGGAGGCGCGGGAATGGCTGCGGGACGCGTTCTGGTCCCGGGTGCACCGCCAGTTCGGAGTCGGTGTCGGCAAGTCGAGGAACTGACCGCCGCCGCCGGTCGTCCAGACAAGGATCATCATGCAGAACGACACGTCGTCCGGGACCGCGGCTGACCAGGCCGCTCCGGCTCGGCCGGCCGAGGAGCGGCGGCCGTTCCTGCGCGTCGTCCGCGGCAATCCGACGGCCGAGGAACTCGCCGCGGTCACCGTCGTGCTGGCCGCCCGGGCCAACGCGGCCGCCGCCGCCGCCGGCCAGGCCAGGGCGAGTACGCCGGCGAGGCGTTCCGGCTGGTCGGCGAGATCCCGGCTGCTGCGGGAAGCCGTGTCGCCTGGCCCCGGCGGCTGGAAGCGCAGCGCCCTCCCCCGCTAGCCCTGCGGCCCCGGCCTGGCTCACCTAGACTCCATGAGCAGCCGAGAAGGAGCCATTTCGTGCGCAAGGTCCTGATCGCCAACCGCGGCGAGATCGCCGTCCGGGTCGCCCGCGCCTGCAAGGACGCGGGCCTGGCGAGCGTGGCGGTCTACTCGGAGCCGGACGCCGACGCCCTGCACGTCCAGGCGGCCGACGAGGCCTACGCCCTCGGCGGCGCCTCGGCGGCCGACAGCTACCTCGACATCGCCAAGATCCTCAAGGCCGCAGCCGAGTCCAGGGCCGACGCGGTGCACCCTGGCTACGGGTTCCTGGCCGAGAACGCGCACTTCGCCGGTGAGGTCATCGGCGCCGGGCTGACCTGGATCGGGCCGCCGCCCGCGGCGATCGAATCGCTCGGCGACAAGACCGCGGCCCGGGCGATCGCCCGCACGGTCGGCGCGCCGCTCGCGCCGGGGACCGACGGACCGGTGTCCGGGCCCGCGGAGGCGGCCAGGTTCGCCGACGAGCACGGGCTGCCGATCGCGATCAAGGCCGCCTACGGCGGCGGCGGCCGCGGCCTCAAGGTCGCCCGCACGCACGAGGAGATCGAGCCGCAGTTCGAGTCGGCCGTCCGGGAGGCGGTCGCCGCGTTCGGCCGCGGCGAGTGCTTCGTGGAGCGCTACCTGGACCGGCCGCGGCACGTGGAGACGCAGTGCCTGGCCGACGTGCACGGCAACGTCGTCGTGGTCTCGACCAGGGACTGCTCGCTGCAGCGGCGGCACCAGAAGCTGGTCGAGGAGGCACCGGCGCCGTTCCTGGCCGAAGAGCAGGAGAAGCTGCTGCGCGAGTCGTCCAAGGCGATCCTGCGCGAGGCCGGCTACGCCGGCGCGGGCACCTGCGAGTTCCTGGTCGGGCAGGACGGCACCGTCTCGTTCCTCGAGGTCAACACCAGGCTCCAGGTCGAGCACCCGGTGACCGAGGAGGTCAGCGGGATCGATCTGGTACTGGAGATGTTCAAGATCGCCGACGGCCAGGCGCTCGCCTTCGGCGACCCTGACGTGCGCGGGCACTCGATCGAGTTCCGGATCAACGCTGAGGATCCCGGGCGCAACTTCCTGCCCGCGCCCGGCACCATCACCTCGATGCGGACGCCGTCCGGGCCCGGCGTGCGGCTGGACGCGGGCTACGGTGCCGGGATGACCGTCCCGCAGATGTATGACTCGCTGATCGCCAAGCTGATCGTGACCGGCGCCGACCGGCCCCAGGCGCTGGCCAGGGCCCGGCGCGCGCTCGGCGAGTTCGAGCTGGGCGGGATGCCGACGGTGCTGCCGTTCCACCGCGTGCTGGTGAATGACCCGGCGTTCACCAGTGAGCCGTTCTCGGTCCATACCCGGTGGATCGAGACCGAGTTCGCCAACGAGCTGCCTGCGTACGCACCCGAGGGCGACCCGGCGGGCGACGAGCCCGGGGCGGCCAGAGAGCGCATCGTGGTCGAGGTCGGCGGCGAGCGGCTCGAGGCCGTGCTGCCCGCCGGCCTCGGCGCGGGCGGCTCACGCGGAGCCGGCTCGGGCGCCGGCCGGGCGGGCGGTGGCGGGG
>JBPCKO010000403.1:0-7623 GCA_051004215.1 Streptosporangiaceae bacterium
GGCCGGGTCCGGCCGCGGCGGCGGCTTCGCCGGGCTTGGTTCCGCCGGGTCCAGGCAGCCCGGCCTCGCCGTCTGGCGGCGGCTGGCCTGCGGCGGCAGGCCTGCCCTGGCGGGCGGCCCGGCGGTCCGGCACGAGCACTCCGGGGAGTAGTTCGGTAACAAACTGCAGATGCAGCGAGGGTATCCGCGCTGGCCGGGGCGGAATAACCCGCGCGCCGGCCTGGTCACAGTTAGCGGGCAGCCCGGCCGCGGCCGGCTGGAACGCAAGGGCGGATTCCTGCTCGCCTTGGCCCGGGCGAGCGGGCAGGCTGGACGGAATGACGATGACCGAAGGCGGGACGTTGCGGTGAGCCGACGCGGGTGGATCATGTTCGCGGCGATGAGCGTGATCTGGGGCGTTCCTTACCTGCTGATCAAGGTCGCCGTGGGCGGCGTGCCGGTCCCGGTGCTGGTGCTGGCCAGGGTCGCGATCGGGGCCGCGGTGCTGCTTCCGGTCGCGTTGCGGCGCGGGCAGTTCGCCGCGCTGCGGCCGGTGTGGCCGTGGGTCGCGCTGTTCGCGGTGGTGGAGATCATCTTGCCGTGGCTGGCCCTCGGCGAGGCCGAGCGGGGGATCAGCAGCTCGCTGACCGGCCTGCTGATCGCGTCGACGCCGATCATCGTGGCCGTGCTGAGCCTGTTCCTGCGGGGCGGCGACCGGCTGAGCTGGCTGCGCTGGGTCGGCCTGCTGATCGGCCTGGCCGGGGTCGCCCTGCTGGCCGGGCCCGACCTGATCGGGCCGAACGCGACCGCCGGGCAAGCCCGTTCGGTCGCCGAGGTGCTCTTCGTCGCGCTGTGCTACGCGACCGGCCCGCTGATCGCCAACCGCAAGCTGAACGGCGTCCCGCCGGTCCCGATGACCGCGGCCAGCCTGGCCCTGGCCGCCGTCGTCTACGCCCCGGTCGCGGCGCTGAACTGGCCGTCGAGGCTGCCGTCGGCGGCCGTTCTCGGGTCCATCGCCGGGCTGGCCCTGATCTGCACGGCGGTTGCCTTCCTGATCTTCTTCCGGCTGATCGCCGAGGTCGGCCCGGCCCGGGCCAGCGTGATCACCTACATCAACCCGGCGATCGCGGTCACCCTCGGCGTGCTCGTGCTCGGCGAGCAGGTCACGCCACTGATGCTGGGCGCGTTCGCGACGATCCTGGCCGGCTCGGTCCTGGCTACCAGGACGGGCCGCCGGGAGGCGGCGGCCGCGGTGGCCGCGGCCGGCGACGACGCGGGACCCGAACCCGCTCCGGTCGTGCGCGAAGCCAGCAAGCCGGTCAGCGCGCGCGACTAGACTCGCGACCGTGATTGACCTTAAAGCGGCACGGCAGGATCCGGACGGTTACCGGGCCGCTCTCGCACGGCGCGGGGCGGCCGAGGACTTCGACATATTGCTGGCGGCCGACGCTACCTGGCGCGAGCACACCGAGCAGGCCGAGTCCCTGCGAGCCGAGCAGAAGAAGGCGTCCAGGGGCAAGCCGGGCCCCGGCGAGCTGGCCAGGCTCAAGGAGCTGTCGGCCACGATCGAGGCCGCGCTGCGTGAGCAGGCCGAGGCGGCTCGCGTGCGGGACGACGTGCTGGCCAGGATCCCCAACCTGCCCGACCCGACCGCCGCCGACGGCATGGACGAGGACGACGCGGTGGTCGTACGGACCTGGGGCGAGCCGCCCCGGTTCTCCTTCGCGCCGCGGGATCCCCTGGAGCTGGGCTCCCCGCGCGGCTGGATCGACATGGCCAGGGGCGCGCGGCTGTCCGGCTCGCGGTTCGCGTACCGGATCGGCGACGTCGCGGTCACCGAGATGGCCCTGTACCAGTTCGTGCTGGACAAGCTGCGCGGCAAGGGCTTCCTGACCGTGCTGCCGCCGATCATGGTCGGCGAGCAGGCCATGTACGGGACCGGGTTCCTGCCCACCGAGGAATCCAACCTGTACCGGCTGGAGCGCGACGGCCTGTACCTGACCGGGACCTCCGAAGTCGCGCTGGCCGGCATCCACGCCGACGAGCGGCTGGAAGAGGCCGACCTGCCGGCCAGGTACGCGGGCTTCACCACGAACTTCCGGCGCGAAGCCGGGGCGGCCGGCAAGGACACCAAGGGCATGTTCCGGGTGCACCAGTTCGACAAGGTCGAGATGTACGTGTACTGCGGGCCGGAAGAATCGAAGGCCATCCACGAGGAGCTGCTCGCGCACGAGGAGGAGATCGCCCAGGAACTGGGCGTGCCCTACCGGGTAATGAACATCTCGGTTGGCGACCTCGGCGCGCCCGCGGCGAAGAAGTACGACATCGAGGCCTGGTTCCCCACCCAGCAGCGGTACCGGGAGATCACGTCCTGCTCGAATACGACCGACTATCAGGCCCGGCGGCTGAACATCAAGTTCCGCCGGGACGGCAAGCTCGAGTTCGCGCACACCCTGAACGGGACCGGGGCGACCGCGCGGGCGCTGCTGTCGGTCATGGAGAATTTCCAGGACGAGGGCGGCAAGGTCGCCGTGCCGAAGGTACTGCGGCAGTTCGGCGCCCCCGAGTTCATCGGCCGCACTCAGTAAGCCCGGCCGGCTAGGCCGGCCGTTCTCCGATGACCATCGACGCCTCGGCTACGACCGGAGTCGCGGTCACTCCGGTCAGTCCGGCGGCGGTGAACATCGAGGTCCAGGCGGCGACCGAGACCGGCCGCTCCTGCGCGCGGACCAGGTAGCGGTAGCTGTTTTTGGCGATCCGCCACCAGCCGCCGATGCCCTTCCTGGCCAGCGCCGAGACCTTCGACTTGATGATCGCGCGGTCCTGGCTGGTGCCGCCGCGGCCGAACATCATGTCCGCCACGATCAGCCGGCCGCCCGGGCGCAGCCACTGGCTGGCCGCGCTCACCACCCTGCTCTTGTCCGCGTCGCGCAGGTGGTGGAAGGCATAGCTGGTCACGACCAGGTCGACCCGGCCGGGCGGCAGCGAGAGATTTTCGATCGGCAGGGCGAGCGCCTCGATGCCGGGCAGGCCGCGGTCCCGGGCGTTCGCGCGGAGCCGGTCCACCATCTGCGGGCTGACGTCGACGGCGAGCACCTGCGCGCCGCACTCGGCGAGGGGCAGGCTGAGCTGGCCGGTGCCGCAGCCGAGGTCGACGATCCGGTCGCCGGGGCGCGCCCCGGCCGCGGCGATGACGGCCGCGGTGACCTTTTCCAGGCCGGACGGCGCGTGATGGTCCCAGCTATTGACCCGGCGGCCCCAGACCTTCCGCTGGCGCCGGACCGCGTTGCTGGTTGCGAGCCGGCCGAGCGAGCTCGTTCGGTTGTTGCCTGCATTCCCGTCGGGCTGGCGGCCGGGCGCGCCAAAAGCCGCCCTATTCGGGTTGGCCTGGATTTTACCCGGATTTTTGCGATCTCTTACCTCGGAATCGGTCACTCGATCACGGTAGCAACACGACTTCTAAGGAGCTGCCTACCGTAACTTCAGATTCCGTTAAGAAGAAGCGAAATTCGGCTCAGGCGGTACCTCGGCGGGCCTGCGGCCGGCTACCAGGCCGGCCTCGTTCACGATCGAGGTAGCCGTGATCTGGGCGAATCCCGCCTTGGCGAACATCGCCGTCCACGCGCTAATCGAGACTGGGTGGTCCTGCACCCGGACCAGGTACTTATAGCCGTTCTTGGCGATCCGCCACCAGCCGCCGAGCCCGCGTCTGGCTAGCCGCCGCACCTTCGTCCTGATCATGGCGCGGTCGGCCCGGCTGCTGCCGCGGCCGAACATCATGTCGGCCACGATCAGCGTCCCGCCGGGCTTGAGCCAATGGAAGGAGGCGCTGACCAGGCGTTCCTTGTCGGCTGGCCGGAGCCTGTGCATCGCGTAGCTGGTGACGATCAGGTCGGCGCTGCGAGCGGGGAGCGAGAGGCAGTCGATCGGCCGGACCAGGATTTCCAGGCCGGGCAGGGCCCGGTCCCTGGCCGTTGCCTTCAGCCGGGCGAGGGCGGCCGCGCCGCCGTCGACCGCCAGCACCAGGGCGCCCGCCTCGGCCAGGGCCAGGGCGATCTGGCCTGAGCCGCAGCCCAGATCGACCACCCGGTCGCCAGGCTGGGCGTTAGCGGCCGCGATGACGGCAGCGGTCACCTTTTTCAAGCCGGCCGCGGAAGCGGGTTGCGAAACGCCGTAACGGCCCTTTTCTGCCGCTTCGCTGCTGGTCAGCTTGAAATCTGTCATCGAGTAAGGCTAGCAACATAAGTTCGGCAATCGGCTTACCGGCAAGGATGTTTCTGGGGAATCCGCGAATGGCGTCGCACCCATTTTGCGTTATGGGCGAACAAGGCCAAAATTACGCGATACCGGCCGGCCGGCGGCGCTGCTCAGGCCAGCCTGGTCCCGATCAGCAGGGAGTTGCGCAGGTCAGGCAGCACGATCTCGGTCGACAACAACCGCGGGTCGCCGAAGAAGAACTCCCGCTTGAGGTCATTGCCGGGCGCTTCCGGCCGCCGCCCGCTGGCGAGCGGCGTCACGTCATCCATGACGAGCTGGCCGCCGACCCGCAGCAGGTCAACCAGGGCCGCGTAGCGGGCCAGATCCTGGCCGCCGCCGTCAGCGAACAGCAGGTCGAACGGGGAGTTCTGGCGCATGATCTGGTGCCCGTCGCCGGTCAGGACCCGCACCCGGCCGTCCCCGGCCAGCAGGCTGGCCGCCCGTGCGGCCCGCTCCTCGTCGACCTCGACCGTCACCAGGAGGCAGTCCCGTGGCATCGCGCTGGCCAGCCAGGCGCTGCCCACGCCGGCGCCGGTGCCGATCTCACCGACCCGGCCGCCAGGGCAGCCTCCCGCGTCGTTGGCCCGGTTTTATCACGGTGCCGGTGCGCCGGCTCGGGCCCGGCGTAAATACGTCGATCGCCGCAGGCCGGCTACGGCAGGCTGAGGATCATGGACGACGACGCCCGGCGGGGCCTGATCGACGCCTACTACGAACGCGGCGAGGAACGCGACCGGCTGGCGGCCGGGGCCCGCGGCGCGCTGGAGTTCGAGCGCACGACCGAGATCGTCGGCCGGCACCTGCCCGCCCCGCCGGCCCTGGTCGCCGACATCGGCGGCGGACCCGGCCGGTACGCGCTCTGGCTGGCCGGGCTTGGCTATCAGGTCGAGCACCGGGATCTGATGCCGCTGCACGTCCGCCAGCTCACCGAGTCAGCCGGGTCCGGCGGCGCGATCGGCTCGCGGGTCGGCGACGCCAGGAACCTGGACCTGGCCGACGCCAGCGCCGACGCCGTGCTGCTGCTCGGCCCGCTGTACCATCTGCCTGACCTGGCCGGCCGGCTGGCTGCGCTGGCCGAGGCGCGCCGGGTCGTCAAGCCCGGCGGCCCGGTGTTCGCCGCCGCGATCTCGCGGTGGGCGCCGCGGCTGGACGGCGAGCTGCGCAGCCGGCTGTACGAGCCCTACCCGGTCATCCGCGAGCTGGTCCCGGCCCTGGAACGCACCGGCTGGCTGGGGCCGCTGCACGAGGGCTCGTTCACCGCCTACTGTCACCGGCCGGCCCAGCTGCGCCGGGAACTGCGGGCCGCCGGGCTGGAGGTGGCCGGCCTGGTCTGCGTGGAAGGAGCCGCGTACCTGCTCGGAGACCTGGAAGAGCGTCAGGCCGATCCGCGGCACTGGCAGGTCGTGCTGGACGGGGCCAGGGCCACCGAGCGGGTGCCGGAACTGCTCGGCCTCGGGCCGCACCTGCTGGCCATCGGGATCAGGCCGCCCGACTCGTGAGCCGGTGAGCCGATCGGGCGGCCCGGCCGCCACGCGGCCGCGGGTTACGGGAGAATCGGACTGTCGGTTCGAGCCGAAGGAGCGGACGTCATGGTCAGCGGTCTGATCAGCCATGCGGACAAGGTGCTGTTCGCCGAGCGCAGCGAGACCAAGGGCGACCTCGCCGCCCACTACGAGCGGGTCGCTGAGCCGCTGATGCGGGCCATGGGCGGCCGGCCGGTGCTGCTGCAGCGCTTCCCCGAGGGCGCGGGCGGCCCGTCGTTCTTCCAGAAGCGGGTGCCGAAGAACGCGCCGGACTGGCTGCAGACCACGACGGTCTCGACGCCGAACGGCACCACCTCCCAGGCGCTGGTGGCGGCCGACATCGACCACGTGCTCTGGGCGGTGAACCTCGGCTGCCTGGGCTTTCACGTCTGGCCCTACCTGGCCGCCGACGAGGCGCACGTGGACGAGCTGCGGATCGACCTGGACCCCACGCCCGGCGTGGACTTCACCCACATCCGGCAGGCCGCGCACGAGCTGCAGGTGCTGTTCGCCGAGTCCGGCCTCACCGGGTACCCGAAGACCACCGGCAACCGCGGCCTGCACGTCTACGTCCGGCTGCTGCCCCGCTGGGACGCCTACCAGGTCCGGGCGGCTGCCGTGGCGGTCGCCAGGGAGCTGGAACGGCGCAGGCCTGACCTGATCACCGCGGCCTGGTGGAAGGAGGAGCGGGGCCAGCGGGTGTTCGTCGACTACAACCAGAACGCCCCGCACAAGACCGTGTTCGGCGCCTGGTCGGTCCGGGCCCGTCCCGGCGCGCAGGTATCCACCCCGATCACCTGGGGCGAGATCGACGACATCCACCCCGACCAGTTCACGATCGCGTCGATGCCGGAGCGGCTGGAGCAGGCCGGCGACCCGTGGCTGGGCCTGAGCGACAGCTCGCAGTCGCTCGAGCCGCTGCTGGCGATGAGCGCCAGTGACCGGGAGAACGGCCTGCTGGACGCGCCCTGGCCGCCGGTCTACCCGAAGATGCCGGACGAGCCGCCGCGGGTCGCCCCGAGCCGGGCCAAGAAGCAGTAGCGCGGCGAGAAGCCCGCGCCCGGCGGGCTCCGCGGACCAGGGACGGACAAGGTGCGATGACCGATCAGCAGGCCGGCCAGGCTGGCATCGAGCCGGGCGGAGTAGGTTTCCCGGTCGACGACGCGGGCCGGCGGAGCACGTCGGCGCTCGGCCAGGCGGTGGTCGCGGACGCGCTGCGCCGGACCGATCCGGCCGGAGCGCTCGGAGCCGAGCAAGAGACGAACTGGCGATCCGGTTACCTGACGCATTTCCGGCGGCTGATCGAGGCCGGCCTGGCGTCCAGGGACGCCGCGCTCGCGATCGCCGCCGACGGCCTCGGCTCGCTGCACCGGCGGATGCGGGTGACCGGTGCCGACGGCACCGACCGGGAGCTGGACTCGCTGCTCACCGAGCCACCCCGGCGGGCGCTGGGCACGGTGACGGTGACCGGTGCCGGCGACCCGGCCGCCGAGCTGGTGCTGCCGTACCGGGGCGAGGTGCTGCGCGGCGACGCCCTGAGCCGGCGGCTCGATGCGTGGGTCAGCGCGGGCATCATCGAGCCGTCCTGCGCCGACGCGGTTCGGCTGGTCTCGGCGAACCCGCAGTGGCTGCGGCTGCCCGGCCGGACCGTGGCCGTGCTCGGAGCGGGCTCGGAGATCGGGCCGCTGCCGGTGCTGCTGGGCTGGGGTGTCACCGTCGCCGGGGTGGATCTGGCCCAGCCGCGGATCTGGCAGCGCGTGCTCGGCATCGCCCGGTCGGGTGCGGGCACGCTGCTGGTCCCGGTCAGCGGGGCCGGGCCGGGCGGCGGGGCCGCGCCGGGCGGCCGTGCTGCTCCGGGCGGCGG
>JBPCKO010000404.1:0-3020 GCA_051004215.1 Streptosporangiaceae bacterium
GCGTCGCCCTGACCGCCGCCGCCGCACAGGGCGGCCGCGCCGAGCCCGCCGCCACGCCGCTGCAGCTCGCTGACCAGGTGCAGCGCGATGCGGGCGCCGCTCATCCCGATCGGATGGCCAAGCGCGACCGCGCCGCCATTGACATTCACGATCTCGTCGCTGACGCCCAGGTCGCGGACCGACTGGATGGCTACCGCGGCGAACGCCTCGTTGATCTCGATCAGATCCAGGTCGGCGACGGCCAGCCCGGCCTTGGCCAGGGCGCGCTCGATCGCCCGCGAAGGCTGGGAGTGCAGCGAATTATCCGGCCCTGCCACCACGCCGTGCGCCCCCACCTCGGCCAGTACCGGAGCCCCGGACGCCGCCGCGGCCTGCGCCGACATCACCACGACCGCGCACGCGCCGTCGGAGATCTGCGACGCGGTGCCCGCGGTGATCGTGCCGTCCGCGGCGAACGAGGGCCGCAGCCTGGCCAGTGTCTCCGTGGTGGTGTCGGCCCTGACGCCCTCGTCGGTGTCGAACACGAGCGGCTCGCCGCGGCGCTGCGGCACCGCGACGGGCACGATCTCCTCGGCCAGCAGCCCGTTCTTGATCGCCAGGGCGGCGCGCCGGTGCGATTCGGCCGCGAACTCGTCCTGCTCGGCCCGGGTGAGCCCCAGCCTGGTGTTATGCCGCTCGGTCGACTCGCCCATCGAGACGTGGTCGAAGGCGTCGGTCAGGCCGTCTAGTGCCATCGAGTCGATGATCTCGGCGGAGCCGTACTTGATCCCCTTGCGCGCGGCCGGCAGCAGGTGCGGAGCGTTGGTCATCGACTCCATGCCCCCGGCCACCACCACGTCGAACTCCCCGGCCCTGATCAGCTGGGCCGCGAGCGCGATGGCATCCAGCCCGGACAGGCAGACCTTGTTGATCGTCAGCGACGGCACGGTCATCGGGATGCCGGCCGCCACGGCGGCCTGCCGGGACGGGATCTGGCCGGCGCCGGCCTGCAGCACCTGGCCCATGATCACGTACTCAACCTGGTCACCGGGGACCCCGCCGCGCTCCAGCGCGGCCTTGATCGCCAGGCCGCCTAGCTCGGCGCCGCTGAATCCGCTCAGCGACCCGAGCAGCCGCCCGATCGCCGTTCGCGCACCACCGACAATCACTGCTTCGCCCATGGCTGCAACGATACTTCAGTGCAGCGCACGAGCCCGGACGCGCACGGGAGGGACGCATGCTGACGCGCATCGACCATGTGGGGATCGCCTGCCGGAACCTGGACGCGGCAACCGGGTTCTACCGGGCGACGTTCGGGCTCACCGTGGTGAGCACCGGGACGGTCGAGGAGCAGGGGGTGCGGGAGGCGATGCTGGAGATCGCCGGGGCACCCGCGGGCACGTCCTACGTCCAGTTGCTTGAGCCCCTTGGCCCGGACACCCCGGTGGGCCGGTTCATCGAGCGCCGGGGCGAGGGGCTCCACCACGTCGGCTACGGGGTTGCCGACATCGGGGCCGCGCTCGCGGCAATCGGCGCGAACGGGGTGCGGCTGATCGACACGCGGCCGCGACACGGCGCCCTCGGCGCCTCGATCGCCTTCCTGCATCCGGGCGACCTCGGCGGAGTGCTGACCGAGCTCGTCCAGGCAGCGAGTTCCGGCTGACCCGGGCCGCAGGCCATCAGGACCGCCCGGCCGGGACCAACAGCACGCCGGAGAACGGCCAACCCGGCGGACACCGCTCCGATAGATGCGGTAAGGCGAATAATTCACCAGCTTCGGCACGAGCAGCCCCGAACAGGCCACCCCTGCCAGACTGTCGGAGTACGCTGCCAGCACCGGGAAAGTGAACTGGCGTGCGGCCTGCCGCCTCGCAGCGCGACAGCTGGTCTACCCCGCAGTGCGACAACCTGTCCCCCCGTCTACCCCAGGATTAGGCGACATGCAGCCCGACATCAATGCTCAGCTCGGCACGTTCTTCGACGAGGACCAGCCGCATCCGGCCTTCTCCCAGAAAATGCGCGGCTACGACCAGGAGGAAGTCGAATCCCACCTGCGGGAGATGGATGGCCGGCTGCGTGACATGCGGCAGTCCTACCAGGCGACTCAGCAGGAGATCGCCTACTTGCACCGGCAGATGCAGGAGCAGGAGCGCCCGACCTATTCCGGCCTCGGATCGCGGATCGAGCAGTTGCTGCGACTGGCCGAGGAACAGCGGGACGAGATCTTGCAGGAGGCCAGGACCGAGGCGAGTCAGCTGCTCGCGGGGGCCAAGGTCGACGCGGCCGAGCTGCGGGCGGGCGCCGAGAATGAGACCGCCGAGCTGCGGGCGAACGCCAAGCGCGAGACCGACGACCTCGTCGCCTCGGCCGACCGGGAGGCCGACGGCATTAAGACCTCGGCCAGGCGCGAGTCCGACGAGCTGACCTCGACCACCGAGCGCGAGGTCGCCAAGCTCAAGGCGATGGTGGACCACGAGGTCGCGGAGAAGCGGGCCGCGGTTGAGCGCGAGATCGCCAAGCTGCGTACGACCACCGAGCGCGAGGTGGCCCAGCTCAAGGCGTCGTCGAAGCGCGAGCGGGACGAGATTCTCACCACCTCCAAGCGGCAGGCCGACGAGATGCGCAGCCAGGCCCAGCGCATCCTGGAGGAGAGCGAAGCGCAGCGGGCGCAGGCCGAGGCCGAGTTCGACATCCAGCTGGCGTCCCGGCGCGAGGAAGCGGAGCGGCAAGAGGCCGAGCGGCTGGCCGCCGCCCAGGCCGCCACCCAGCGGCTCGTGTCCGAGGCCGAGCAGCGCGCGGCGACGGCCGAGCAGCGAGCCACTAAGGCGAGCGCGCAGGCCGAGCAGTCCAGGCGGGACGCCGACGACCACGCCAAGCAGCTCGTCAGCAGCGCCAAGAAGAACGCCGACGACATAGTCGCCCAGGCCAGGTCGCAGGCCGACCAGCTGCTCAGTGAGGCCAAGGCCGAGTCCGACCGGCACGCCAGCGCGGCCCAGCGCCGGGTCGATGAGGCGAACAAGCAGTACGAGACCGTCCAGGCC
>JBPCKO010000405.1:0-10338 GCA_051004215.1 Streptosporangiaceae bacterium
ACCGCGATCGAGACCTTCATCGACGGATGGAACGACCGCTGCCAGCCCTTCACCTGGACCAGAACCGCCGACGAACTCCTCCCGAGAGCAACCGGCGGTCAAAGAACATCATTCACACGACACTAGCGACCCGCGGAAATGGGCGTGAGCCGGGAATCCAGCGCTGCAGGGCCGCCAGCAGCGCGCCGCTGAGCTTGTCGCATCGCTCATGGAGGAGGTCGAGGTCCGCGCACTCCGATCGCGTGGGCCGGCGCCCTCCTTACAATTGCTGCGGCAGACGGGAGTCGCGATGAGCGCCGAGACAGACCGGGCAATCGACGGGGCCGGCGAGAGCAGTTGCTGGTGCTGCGGCCGGATGACCGACGAGAACGCCCTGGTGCACCTGGGTAGTCACCCTGAGGTGGGCGTGTGCGTCAGCTGCGTCCGGTTCCTCGGCCGCCGGGCCAGGGACATCCAGGCGTCGGGGGCGCGCCGGGGTGTCCGGGCGGTTGCGGAGTCGATCCGCGGCGAGGTCATGAAGCGCGGATGGCAGGAGCGATCGGTGATCGGGCCGATGCTCCTGTGGGTCAACCGGCATTCGCCCTGGTGACACGTACACCGGGATAGACAAACAGCGTCCCGGAGGACATCGCACTCGCCAGGGTCGCGGGCCGCTTCACGCCAGGCTGCGACGCAACCTTTGGACCCGACGCAGAGGTTATACGCGTGTCGGCCTGACTGAAGCCGAGGACCTTGTTCAGGAGACGCTCCTGCAAGTGGCCAGGCGCTGGCCCGCGTGCAGGCCATGGACCAGCCACTGGCCTACGCCCGGCGCATCCTCGTCAACCTCGTCATCGACGGCAGTAAGGCTCGGGCCCGGCGGCGAGCCGACCTCGCTGCACGCTCCGCCGCCCGGACACTCGACGTTCCCGACGAAGCTGCGGCGCGCATGATCAGCGCGGCCGACGCGCGCTTGGACCTCATCGACGCGCTGATGACCCTGACCCCACGACAACGTGCGGTGCTGGTCATGCGCTATTGGGCGGACCTGCCAGAAGCCAACCTGGAAGATGAACTGCGGTCCGCGCTGACCCGGCGGCCCGACACGGTGCCGAGCCGCATCAGCGACGAGCTGCGCCTAGTCAACTATCGCCCGCGCACGGAGCACCGGGCAATTGCCGGCGCGGCCGGTGCCGGCGTATTCATCCCGCTGAACGGCGGCTGCTTGCATGTCCGGCTGGCCGGCCCCGCCGTCCCGCCCGGCGCGCAACCCGTTGCCGTTGGCGGTGACCGGGGCTTCTTTGAGCCGGACCAGCCGGACGGCACGATCACCCTGTACATCGACGGTTCGACCACCCAGCTGCTGGTGATGACGGCCACCGGCACCGGCCTGTCCGAGCAGAAGCTCATCCGCATCGCGGCCGGCAGCCTGCCGCCGTGCAGCACCGGGCCGGGGAACGCACCCAGCTGCAACTAGCGCTCTCAGCGCCGGCCCCTGGACCAGCGGCCGCGTGGTGGGGACGGTTCACCGGGCCGGGAAGCTGCCCCGGAGCGGTTCGTAGCCACCGAAGCTCGCCTCCAGCACTCCTTCGCCGGCCGTCAGCCCGGGTAGCTGCTCCTGCAGGCCGCGTACCTGCGCCGACGGCAGCATCGCGGTAACGACGGCCAGATCGGCCTCCATCACCGGCCGTCCGGCGGGCGCACCCAGCCTGGCCAGGGCGGACAGGACATCACCCATCGCCGCGGCGGGCAATTCCAGCCGCACGCGGGCCATGGGCTGGCAGACGACCGTGCCCGCCAGCCGCAAGGCCTGCATCAGCACCAGCGGCGTGAGCTTGCGGAAGTCGGCGGCCGTCGTTCGCGGCGTGGGCAGTACCTTCTTGGCCGTCCCGTCACCGACGTAGTAGCCGCATTCGTTCATGATGACGCGGCAGTCGGTCACCCGCCATCCGTAGAGTCCCTGCTCGCAGGCCTGCCGGAGGTACTGCGTCATGGCGTCGGCGAAGTGGCCGGCGGTTTTGTAGATATACAGCGGAACGAGGCGCGGATCCACGGCGAGCTCGAATCGGACGCCTGACCCGGCCCGGCCTGGTTCGACGCGCAGGCCGACCGTGGCCGAGTACGGATGATCGTCGGACTGCAAGACTTCCAGGGCCTGCGCGCGGCCGACGGGCCGCTCGACATAAATCATGGTCGTCTCGCGGAACGTGGCCGCCACGCCGAAGTCGTCAGCGAGCGTCGAGGAAATGACTTCCTTCTGGACGGCCCCGTACAGGGACACGTACATTTCCTGCCGCTCGTCGTCCTGGCGCAGGTTAATGAGCGGATCCTGCTCGGCGAGCTGGCCGAGCGCGACCCTCAGCCGCTGGCCGTCGCCAGGTTCACACGGCACGATGGCCGACTCCAGGGTCGGCGGCGGGAACTGGCGGACGGCCTCGCCGCCGGATCCCGGCCCGATCTGATCCCCGATCCGTGCCCCGGCCAGGCCCCAGAGCTTGCCGATCTGCCCGGCCCTGACGGCGGGCCGGTCCACCGCCGGCCCGCGCTCAAAGACGCCTATCGCGGTTACCTTGTCGTCGGCGCCGGAGCCGAGCCGGAGCCGGTCGCGAACATGCACAGTTCCCGAGAACATCCGGACGTAGGCGGTCTTCTCGGCCCCGCGGCCGCGTTCGATCTTGAAAATCCGGCCGGACAGAGCGCCGTCAGGATCACCCGACTGGGCTGGCAGCAGGCTGGCGATGCCGGCCGTCAGCTCCGCTATGCCCGCTCCGGTGATGGCCGAGCCGAAGAACACCGGGAACACCTGACCGCGCCTGACCTGCTCGGCGAGTTCGGCCCGGAGCAGGTCGGCTGACACCGCGGCCTCGTCCTGAACGTACCTGGCCAGCAACCCGTCGTTGTGCTCGGTGAGCAGCTCGGTCAGGGCGGCCATGAACTCAGGATCGCCCGGCCCCGAGGCGATGACCGCCGCGCCCGGAGTTCCGGCTCCCGTGACGGAACCCATCGCGACGGCCGCGACCTTCAGGCGGCCGGAGATCTCGCTCAGCACCCGGCCGGGGCTCGCTCCCGGCCGGTCGATCTTGTTCACGAACAGCAGGGCGGGTATCCGCAGCCGCCGCAGCGAGCGGAGCAGGATCCGGGTCTGCGCTTGCACGCCTTCGACCGCGGAGACGACGAGGACAACCCCGTCGAGAACGCTCAGCACCCGGTCCACTTCGGCGATGAAATCCGGGTGACCCGGCGTATCGATCAGGTTGACGTCGACATCGCCGACCGGGAAGGTCGCCACGGCGGCCTTAATCGTGATCCCGCGCCGCCGTTCCAGCGGCAGCGAGTCGGTCTGGGTCGTTCCGGCGTCGACCGCGCCGAGTTGGCCGATGACCCCGGAGTCGTACAGCAGCCGCTCGGTAAGAGTCGTCTTACCTGCGTCTACATGCGCCAGGATCCCCAGGTTGAGCGTTTTCCGCGACACGCGCCACATCCCACGAAGAGGTCGTATAGGCCATCTCGATGAACGTGAACGCCTGGCGCATCTGCCCTCCCTGGTTGACCGGCGGTGTTCTAGCTGACGAGATTATAGAGCCGGGCCGCCGGCGACGCTGAGATTAAATGTGCGGGCCAGTCTGAGGTGACCGGCGCTCGTGCCCCCGGGGCCGACAGGCGGTCGGTCGGGGTACCAGCGTGTTTAATGCGCGGTATGGACGGACCCGACGCGGGCGGCTCCCAGCTAGCCAGGGACGCACTGGCCTGGCTGCTGGTGATGGCCCGCGAGGACGGCGCCGCACTGGCGTGGACGGGCCGGCCAGGGGACGACGAACTCGATCCGACCTTGTACAGCGGAACGGCCGGGATCGTGCTCGCCTTCCTGGAGGGCCACCGTCACTTCGGGGACGCGGCCTACGCGCAGGCCGCCGAGCGCGGCGTCCGCACGATCATCGCCGCGGTAGACCGGGAATGGCCGTTGTCGTCGCTGTATTTCGGCCTGGCCGGGATGGCGTTCGCGCTGCACGCGGCGGGTGACCTGCTGAGTGACCCGGCCGCGAGCGCGGCCGCGGCCCGGGCCTTCGGCCTGATCCGGTCGCGGTTCGACGGGGAGCGGTGGGCCGATCAGTTCGAGTTGCTCGGCGGCAACGCCGGCATCGCGCTCGCCGCGCTCGCGGCGGGCGACGTCGACCTGGCCGTCCTCGCGGTCACCCCGTACCTGGCCAGGGCCGAGCCGACCGCGGGCGGGGTGCACTGGGAAGTGCGGGCCGGCTACGCCTCCCGGTTCCACCACATCTCGCACGGCACCCTCGGCATCGTCAGCGCGCTCGCTGCCACCGGTCAGGCGGCCGGCCGGGCCGACCTGGTGGCCCTGGCCCTGGCCGGCGCGGCCGACGTCGTCTCGCGGAACGAGGCCGGGCCAGAGGGCTTCCTCGTCCCGCACTCCGATCCCCAGTTCAAGCCGGAACTGGTCGAGCGTTACAGCTACGGCTGGGGCCACGGCCCGGCCGGGGATGCCCAGGCGTTCCGCCGGCTCGCGCAGGTCACCGGCGACCCGGCCTGGCCGGCCCTGGCCGAGCGGTGCTGGCACACCGTGACGCACTCGGGCCTGCCGGCCCGGCTGCGGCCGGGATTCTGGGACAATAGCGGCCGGTGCTGCGGCACGTCCGGAGTTCTCGCGCTGGCTAGCGACCGGCGGGCCGACGGTTCGGACGACGTGGCGTTCGCGAACGTCCTTGTTGATGATCTTGCCGCCCGGGCCACGGTCGACGCCGGCGGTGCGCGCTGGAGCAATGACGAGCACCGGGCCAGCCCGCCCGAGCTGGCCCCGCGCACCGGCTGGGCGATGGGCAACGCCGGCATCATCAGGGAGCTGCTGCGCGATGCCCGGATCAGGGAGGGGCGGCCTGAGAAGTACGCGGTTGCCTGGCCGGACCACCCGTCCGTGATCGCGCCGGCGGCGGCGTTACGGCTCCTTGAGAGCGCCGATATTGAGTGAGCCGGGAGGCGCCCGGAGGTCGCCCTCGGCCTGGTGGATGTACGTCTCCGGGTCCTTATCCACCGGTGCCACCCCGCCGTAGTTACGCGCCTGGAATGCGGTGAACGCGACGGCCAGGTCATGGCGCTGCTGTAGCCCGGCGAGGCGCCGGAAGTCGGTCAGCCCTTCCCGTTCTTCCTCGGCCATGTGGTCGCTGTTGGCAAGGTTCGCGGCGCCTACTGCCTCGATCCACTCCGGGCTGCCTGCTTGGTGGCGGGAGACGGCCGCGACGGCGTCCCTGATGTCGTTGTGATCGCCGATCGCGTCCAGGGTCTCTTCTTCTGCTCTGACCTGCCTCTTCGCCGCGAGGCCGACCTGCAGGAGTGCGGGATAGAAGATCGCCTCCTCCGCTGCCGCGTGCAGGTCGAGGAAGATCCCTAGCCGCCGCCATATCGCCGACAGCGCCTGCGTGTCAGCCCGGCTGATCTGCTCCAGGATCGAGAACAGCCTGCGTTGCTCATGGTGGTCATCGAGGATCAGCTCGGTGATGTCCACAATCTCCCCTAGCCCTTGGACACCGGCGCCGGATTGGCATGCCGTAGAAGCGTATGCTGGCTCCGCCGCCAGGGCGGCAACAATCGCGAGGCCCGGCGCGGCCGGCCGCGTCAACGGCGCGCGTCTTCCCCTTGTATGAACGCAGTTGCCCGTACATTATTGGCTGGGCAATTACTCAGGCGCTAAATGAATGACGAATGCGCGGCCGAGCCCCCGAGTCGTCGTCTTCTTTCCCTGCACTGGTCGGAGGGCCGGGAGTGAACTGGATGAGATTCCGCCGAACCTACGCGGCGCTGCTCGTGCTGGCGGTCAGCCTGGCCATGGCGGTCAGCGCGACCGCCGAGGCGCGGCAGAGCGCGGCCCCGCACGTGGCGCGCGTCACGCGCGTCTCGCTCGCGTCCGCGGAAACCGGAATTCACAAAATAAAGCACGTAATCATAATCATGCAGGAGAACCGGTCGTTCGATACGTATTTCGGTACCTTCCCCGGGGCGGTCGGCATCCCCAAGCGCGTCTGCGTGCCCGACCCGCGGCACGGCCGGTGCGAGAAGCCCTTTGTCGACCACCGGGACAGCAACGGCAACGACCCGCACGCCGAGTTCCCGTTCCGCGGCGACGTGAACGGCGGCAAGATGAACGGCTTCGTTGAGGAGGCGGAGAAGAAGCTGTGCCGGCCTCAGCCGGCGCCGTGCCACACCGACGTGATGGGGTACCACACCGGCTCGGACATCCCGAACTACTGGTCCTACGCCCGGCATTTCGTGCTGCAGGACCACTTCTTCGAGGCTCCTGGCTCGTGGAGCCTGCCGGCCCACCTGTACGAGGTGTCGGCCTGGTCGGCCCGGTGCAGCCGCACCGGCGTCGCGGTGAGCTGCAAGGGTTCGAATATGCCGCCCGAGCGGCGCCCGGGCCGAACCACGCCGTTCGCGTGGACCGATGTGACCTGGCTGCTGCACCGCCATCACGTGTCCTGGGGCTATTACCTTGACCACGGAGCCGTCGGGCTCGACGGCAGCAACCCGACCGGCGCGTCCATCCACTGGAATCCGCTGCCCGGCTTCACCGACGTGCATAAGGACGGGCAGCTTGGCAGCGTCCGCCCGCTGAAGATCCTCTATAAGCAGGCGCACGACGGCACCCTGCCGAAGGTCTCGTGGGTCGCGCCGGACTTCCGCGACAGCGAGCACGCGCCCGCGCTGGTCAGCACCGGGCAGGCCTACGTGACCCGGGTGATCGACGCGATCATGCGCGGGCCGGACTGGAAGTCCAGCGCGATCTTCCTCACCTGGGACGACTGGGGCGGCTTCTATGACAACGTCCTGCCGCCGAGCGTGGACCAGCAGGGCTACGGAATCCGGGTGCCCGGCCTGGTCATCAGCCCGTATGCCAGGTCGGGGTACATCGACCACCAGCGGCTGACTACGGACGCGTACCTCAAGTTCATCGAGGACGACTTCATGGGCGGGGCCCGGCTGAACCCGAAGACCGACGGCCGCCCCGACCCGCGGCCAGACGTCCGGGAGTCCGCGAAGAAACTCGGCAACCTGTACAAGGATTTCAACTTCACCAAGCCGCCGCGCAAGCCGATGATCTTGACCCCGTGCCCGAGGACCACGCTCACGCCCACGCCGAGTCCCGGCTGCTACGACCACATCGCCCTGCACGTCAGCACCTGGGGAGACAGCTAGGCGGCAAGGCGTCTTACCCCAGGTAGACGCGCTTCCGGCTGATCTCCTTCGCGGTGCCGCAACCGTGGCGGCCCGGCAGGTTGAGCCCGTCGGCCGCTTCGGTGTCCTTCGCGCACGCATCGAGGCTCCAGTAGTAGCCCTGCGTCCCGATCCGGAAGGAGACCGAGATCGTCAGCGCCAGCTCCGACGGGCTGATCTTCCTGACCGCGGACACCTTCGGGTGGCCCGCCCCGAGCGTGAGGAACCGGGGCGGCGGCGGCTCGCCGGTCCGGCTGAGGTTCAGCCCGAAGTAGACGTACCAGCGCTTGGCGCGCTCGGCGGCCAGCGCCGACGGCGGCAGCCGGACCGTGACGTGGAGGGTCTGATGGCAGACCGGCCGCTGCCGGCACGGGCCGGCGCCGCGGAAGGACACCACGTCGTTCACGTACACGGTGACGACCGGCGAGGTCGCGACCGGCGTTGTCGCCGAAGCGCTCGCGAAGACCTCGGCCTGGTAGTGCGTGGCCACGCCCGGCCTGGCCTGCATGGTGTAGGCCGTCGTGGCCCCGGTCACGGGGATAGCCTGGCCAAGCTGCGCCGGTGCCGCCTGGTAGGGGAACTGCTGGGCGAAGACCTTGATGACCTGGCCCGCGGTGCCCCCGGAGGCCGTGCCGCTGAGCGTCGCGACGCCGAGCTTCTTGACCTGCCAGGCGACCCGGACGTCACCGGTCACCACGGCCAGCGCCGATTTCGCGGCGATGCTGATCGCCGGCGTGCTCTGGGCCGGCGCCGCGAAGGCGGGCAGTTGCGGCGCGGCCAGGGCGGCGGCAGCCGCCACGGTGGCGATGGCCAGCATCCTTTTCCTCAGCATTCAAGCCTCCCGAATCGCCGCGAACCCCGAGCATGATACGACTACGACGTTTCGGGCAGGAGGCGCGATGACGGAGTCGGCCGACGTGCTGGTGGTGGGGGCCGGGCTCGCCGGGCTCACCGCGGCTCGCGACCTGGCGGCCGCGGGTCGCTCGGTGCTGGTGCTGGAGGCCAGGGACCGGGTCGGCGGCCGGGTGCTCAACGCCGACATCGGCGGCGGCAATGTCGTCGAGATGGGTGGCCAGTGGGCCGGCCCCGGCCAGGACCGGATCCTCGCGCTCGCCGCCGACCTCGGCATCGGCACGTTCCCGACCTACGACACCGGCCTCAAGGTGCTGCACTTCAACGGCAAGCGGGGCACGTACTCCGGAGCCATTCCCCGGATCAACCCGCTGGTGCTCACCGACGTCGGCCAGGCCCAGGCCCGCCTGGAGGCGCTGGCCAGGAAGGTCCCGACAGACGCGCCGTGGACGGCGCAGAAGGCCGAGCAGTGGGACGGCCAGACGTTCGAGACCTGGATCCGGCGCAATACCGCCAGCCGCAGTGCGCGCACCCTGCTCGCGCTCGCGGCCGAGGCGGTCTTCGCGGCCGAGCCGGCCGACCTGTCCCTTCTGCACGTGCTGTTCTACTCCCACTCGGGCGGGTCACTGCAGAAGCTGATCGACACGACCGGCGGTGCCCAGCAGGACCGCTTCGCCGGCGGCTCGGCCGCGATTGCGGAACGCCTGGCCAGCCGGCTCGGCGCCGGAATGATCCGCCTGAACGCGCCGGTCAGCAAGATTTCGGTGGCCGGCGGCGCGGTCACGGCCGGCACCGCCGCCGGGCAGTTCGATGGTCACCGGATCATCGTGACCGCGCCGCCGTTGCTGGCGGGCCGGATCGAGTACGAGCCCGCCCTGCCGCTCTGGCGGGAGCAGCTGACCCAGCGCGCGCCGATGGGCTCGGTGATCAAATGCCAGGTCATCTACGACGAGCCGTTCTGGCGGGCCGAGGGACTGGCCGGGCAGGCGACCGGGGACGGCGAGGGGTCCAGGGTCGTGTTCGACAACTCCCCGGCCGGGGGCTCGCCCGGGGTGCTGCTGGCGTTCGTGGAAGGCGACGAGGCGCGCCGCCTCGGCCGCGAGTCCGAGCCGGTGCGCCGGGCCGCCGTCGTCGGCTCGCTGACGAGGTACTTCGGACCCCGGGCGGCCGTGCCCTCGGGCTACCTCGAGCTCGACTGGCAGCGCGAGCGGTGGTCCGGCGGCTGTTACGGCACGCTGTTCGGCCCGAACGTCTGGACCAGGTACGGCCCGGCTCTGACCGCCCCGGCCGGGCCGGTCCACTGGGCCGGAGCGGAGACCTCGGCGGTCTGGTGCGGCTACATGGACGGCGCGGTCCGATCCGGCGAGCGGGCGGCCGCCGCCGTGCTCGCCGAACTCGGCTGACCCGGCACCGGGGTGGCGCGAAAGGGCACCGGCCGCCCCTTTCGCGCGATCAGCCAGCGGGCATACGGTGGCCTCGGATTCGACCAGGAGGGGATAGGCCGTGAGCGAATGGTGGCGCAGCAGCGCCCTTCAGCTGGCCGCGATGATCCGCGGCGGCGAGGTCAGCAGCCGCGAGGTAGTTCAGGCCCACCTGGACCGGGTCGCCGCCGTCAACCCGTCGGTCAACGCGGTCGTCCGGCTGCTGCCGGAGGAGGCCCTGGCCGCGGCCGACGCGGCCGACCGGGCGGTCGCCGGCGGGGCCGAGCTCGGGTCGCTGCACGGCGTGCCGGTGACGGTCAAGGAGAACATCGACCTGGCCGGAACACCGACCACGCAGGGGGTCCCGGCTCTGGCCGGGGCGACTGCCTCGATGGACGCACCCCAGGTGGAGCGCCTGCGCGCGGCCGGCGCGATCCCGTTCGGCCGGACGAACCTGCCCGACTTCGGGCTGCGGGTGCACACCGACTCGGCCCTGCACGGGCTGACCCGCAACCCGTGGAACCCGCAGCGCACGGCGGGCGGCTCGAGCGGCGGCGAGGCCGCTGCCCTGGCAACCGGGATGACGCCGCTCGGCCTCGGCAACGACCTGGGCGGGTCGTTGCGCAACCCGGCCCACTGCTGCGGCGTCGCCTCGATCAAGCCCTCGACCGGATCGGTGCCAGGAGCGACCGTGATCCAGCCTGAGGACTTGCCGATCTCGTTCCAGCTGATGGCGGTCGAAGGGGTGATGGCCCGCCGGGTGGCCGACGTGCGAGCCGGGTTCACCGCGATCGCGGGCCAGCACCCGCGGGACCCGAGCAGCGTGCCGGTGACCTTCACCGACCTGGACCCGGGCGCCCGGCCC
>JBPCKO010000406.1:0-13471 GCA_051004215.1 Streptosporangiaceae bacterium
TGTTTTGTTTGTGCGCCTCGTCCTCCCGGCCCGCGCCGATGCTGGTCTGGGGCTTCACCGCGTTCGTGCTCGACCGGTTGCTCGCGCTGGCCGGGTGGGAACGCCCGTGGAACACCACGGCCGTGACCGACCTGCCCCCCGGCACCGCCCTGACCGGCATCGACGGCCCGGATCCGGTCAGCTGACGCCAGGCGCCAGCCCTCGCAAAACCCACCGGTCACAGCGGAGTGGCTATCAGGTGTCTGACGTACTCCGGCGGCCAGAAGCCGGATACCTTTGACCCGTGTCCGGTGACTGGCTCGACCTGGTGCTGATCGCGCTGGCGGCGGCCTTCGCGGTGGCCGGATACCGCCAGGGCTTCATCATCGGCGTCCTGAGCTTCGTCGGCTTCACCGGCGGCGCCGTGATCGGGATCTACCTGGCCCCCGGCATCGCGATGACCCTCACCAGCAGACAGAACCTGCAGGCCGTGCTGGCCATCGTCGGGGTGTTCGCCGCCGCCGTCATCGGCATGCTGATCACGTCCGCGCTTGGCGTCCTGATCAGGTCCCATGTCCGCGGCGGGCCGTCCACCCTGCTCGACTCGATCGGCGGCGCCGCCGTCAACGTGGTCGCGATCTTGGTGCTGGCCTGGCTGATCGGCAGCCTGGTCGCGTACGCCCCGCCGTTCCCGGCCTTCGCCAGGCAGGTGAACAACTCCGTCTTGTTGCGGACCGTGGACCGGCTGATCCCGCAATCGGCGCATCCGGAGTTCAGGGCGCTGCGCCGGCTGCTGAGCACGCAGCCGTATGTACAGGTGTTCGGCGCCCTAGGCGCGGAAACCGCCCTGAACGTGCCACCGGTCGACCCGGCAGTCGTGCATTCGGCCGGCCTGCGCCGCGACCGCGACAGCGTGGTCAAGATCGAGGGCCTGGCGCCGACCTGCTCGCGGACGATCGAGGGCACCGGGTTCGTGATCAGCCCGGATCACGTGGTCACGAACGCGCACGTCGTCGCCGGGGTCACCAACGGGCCCGAGGTGTACACGAGGCTCGCCTCTGGCGAGCATCCGGCCCAGGTGGTGCTGTTCGATCCCGAGAGCGACATCGCGGTGCTGCACGTCCCCGGCCTGAACCTGCCCGCCCTGCACTTCGCCGGGGCGGCGCCGTTCGGCGCGAGCGCCGTCGTGGCCGGCTATCCGCTGGACGCCTCGTTCACTGTGCGGGCAGCCCGGGTGGGCCGACCTGAGTACGCCAGCGGCCCGGACATCTACGACACCACCAGGGTCGTCCGCGACATCTATCCCATCCGCGCGGTGGTTAAGCCGGGCAACTCGGGCGGACCGCTGATCGCGCCGAAGACCGGGCTCGTGTACGGCATGGTGTTTGCGGCCGCGGTCGCCGTGCCGAAGACCGGGTACGCGCTCACCGCGAGCCAGCTGGCCGCCGACATCAGCAAGGGCGAGAACCGCACCAGCCCCGCCGCCACCGGCGCCTGCCAATAGCCCCCCGCGCCCGCACGTCCTCGTTCGGCAGTTCAAGACATGATCAGGTGGACTTACTCGTCCGTGGAGCTAGTAAGTCCACCTGATCATGAAAGAGTCTCGCTGCGCAAAGACACGACGAGGTCGGACGGGGGAATCGAGGCGAGGCCGTCGCTGGCGATCCGGCCGGCCAGCGCGCGGGCGGCGGTGGCGGCACCGGGAGCGTCGAGGTCGGCCGGAACGCTGACCGGAACGTCGTCGCCGTAGCCCGCGACCCGATCCGCGCCCCGGCGCAGCAGGGTGACCGCGCCGCCCGCGTTCCCGCGCCTGGCGTGGGTGAGCCCGACGGCGATCTGGGCCAGGCCCTGCCAGAGGTTCCGCTCGTCGGGCGGCGCCGCCTTCCCGGTCGCTTCGAGCACTTCGTGAGCGTGAAACGGCCGGCCGTCGTAGATCAGCCGCTGGGCCAGCAGCACCGCGTCCCGGGCCGAGAGCTGCAGGTCGTCGGGTGTCACCGGCTCGCCGGAGGCACCGTGGGGGAGCGGTCGGCCAAGCCCGTCGCGCGGGCGCGCGTTCCGCGGCCGCCCGGCCCGGTCCCGGTCCCGGTCCGAGTCCCGGCCCCGGGCTGTCGAGCTTCCCCCGTTGCCGGGGGCGGTCAACGTTCCGGCTCGGGATCCAGCAGCCAGGACCGCAGCTCCAGGTCGAACCGGTCAGGCAGTTCCTCGTGCGGGAAGTGCCCGGCGCCGTCGATCAGGCGCCACCGGTACGGCGCGTCGACGTAGGCGCCGGAACCGCGGGCCGCGCGGGGCCGGACGCAGCTATCCAGCGCCCCGTGGATCTGCAGCGTCGGGGCCTGAACCGGATTCCGCATGCTCTTTGCGTACCGCATGCCGTCCGGCCGCAGCCGGGACCGCAGTAGCCAGCGGTGATATTCAAGCGCGGAGTGGGCGACGGATGGCAGGCTCATGGCGGCCCGGTAGTTTCGCTCGGCCTGCGGGTCAGGCCAGCCAGGACCGGCCCAGGAGGAGAGCAGCTCGCCGACCCGGGCGGCGTGGTCGTGCAGCAGCTGCCGCTCGGGCAGCATCGGCATCTGGAAACCGAGGGCGTACTTGCTGCTGCGGCCCTGGCCGAACGGGTCAGAGAGCACCGCCTGGCGGAGCCGGAGCGGGTGCGCGGCGGCCACGATGCCCAGGCGGCGGACCACTTTCGGGAAGTACGCCGCCACCGTCCAGGCGATCATGCCGCCCCAGTCGTGCCCGATCACGACCGCGTTGGCCTCGCCCAGCGAGCGGATCATCCCGGCCGCGTCCGAGGCCGCGGTGACCAGGTCGTAGCCGCGCGGCGGCTTGTCGCTGCCGCCGTAGCCGCGCAGGTCCACCGCGACGGCGCGGAACCCGGCCTCGCTGAGCGTGGTCAGCTGCCTGCGCCAGGTCCACCAGAACTCGGGGAACCCGTGCAACAGCAGCACGAGCGGCCCGTCGCCGCTCTCGGCGATGTGAAAGCGCGTTCCGTTGGCGCTGACCGACCGGTGCGACCACGGGCCGTCCAGGTAGACCGACGCCTCGCCACGGGTCATCGCCTACTTGGCTCCTGCCGGCCGGCCATCGTGGCCGGAGTCGTCGCGCTTGATCAGCGCGAGGTCGTCGGACACCGTGGTCCTGGTCTGGCGCAGCCCGGTGAGCTTCTTGAACCTGGTGAAGCCGATCAGCGCGGCCAGCGCGGCGAGCACCAGGTAGGTGCCCGCGACGATCAGGAATGCCGCCCAGCCCCAGATGCCCGCGGCCATCAGGCCGTACGCGTAGGCGAAGCTGAGCACCATCAGGACCAGGCAGCCGACGAAGGCGGCCATCCCGAACAGGGCCGCGCCGATGCCGATGCGTTTGGCGTCGGCCTTCAGTTCGAGCTTCGCCAGGTCGACTTCGTCGCGAACGAGTTGCGTGACGTCGCTGACCGCGAGCGCGACGAGGTCACCGAGAGATTCCTTGGCGGCCGGCTCGTAGCCGACCTGCTGCTGGCCCCTCAGCGCGGTTCCGGCCATACTCCCTCCCTTCCTTGCTTGCACATCCAGTCTCCCGCATAAGCGGTCACGGCAATCGCCTGGTCCCCCATTCAGCTCGAACAACTACTAGCGGTGACTGCGGCAGGCCGTCCAGCGCGCCGGGCCTGACCGTAAGAGAAGCGCGCACAAAAGCAGGCGGCGCCCCGTTGGGGCGCCGCCTGTACCACGTCAGATCCTGGCTACCAAGCGTGCACCTTCACTGCCGGACAGGGCACCTTGCGGTGCTTCTGTCTCGGCCGCCTCCCGCGGCTGAGGTCGCGTGGGTACCTGGCTGACGTGTCTGGACTAGCAGTCCGTGACTCATTTCTACGTCGGATCGGCGGCCGAGGGAAGACCCAGCCGTGATGGATTCGTGATCTTTATCGAACCTGCCGTTCACATGTCGCCGGGCCTGGCCGGCGCGGCGGGCCTGGCCGGGGCGGCGGCCCTCGGCCGAGCTGGGCGAAGGCACTGCGGGCAGCCTGACCGCGCGTAATCAAACCGTGACGATAAAACGATGGTGCGAATGCCAGCCTGCTCGGCCGAGATATTGTGGTTTTATCCAGGTCAAAGAAGGAGGCCGCACCGGCGCGGCCGCCGGCTGCGAAGGTATCCGTGGCGCGTGGCATAGGTGGCCATCCTGAAATCCAATCCTTGTTCGGGCTGACCGACTGGTAACTTTGCACCGCTGCGCGTAGGATTTCCTGAGTTACGGAACCGCTCTGTCCCCCCGGAGCCGGGCCGTACGGCGACCCCCGCTCTCCCCCCCGGCGGGGGTCGCCCCTTTTTACCTGGGCTTTCGTCCCGAACCTGCCGGGCCGGCCGTTTTACCGGGGCGCACCGGCCAGGGTCTGGCCGAGCAATGCCAGCGCTCCTGACTTCGATAGCGGCTCGTTACCACTCCCGCACTTAGGCGACTGAATGCACGACGGGCATCCGGCCGTGCACTCACAGTCAGCAATGGCCAGGGATGTCGCACGCAGCCATGGCACGACCGCGCCGAATCCGCGCTCGGCGAAACCGGCGCCGCCGTCATGGCCGTCGTAGACGAACACGGTCAGCCGGCCCGTCTGGTGGTGCTCGTCGGCCGAGACCCCGCCGACGTCCCACCGGTCGCACGCGGCGACGAGGGGCAGCAGGCCGATCGCGGCGTGCTCGGCCGCGTGCGCCGCGCCGGGCAAGTCCGTCCCCCCGGCGGCCAAAGCCGCCCGCTGGGCCGGCGAGATCGTCCACCACACCGCGCGGGTGCGCAGCGTGCGCGACGGCAGGTCGAGCCGCTCCTCGCCGATCGGCTGGCCCGTATCCGGCTTGCGCCTGGTGAAGGACGTGACCTGGCGGGTGACCAGGACATCGCCGAAGTGGACCCGCGCCTCGCCCCAGTCGCGGCTTCGGAGCTCGGCGCTGATCGCGATATCGGTCACCTCCCTGGCCGAGGTCACGAACCCGGGGTCGCCCGGCTGGACCAGTGCCACCGCCTCGGCCAGGTCCAGGCTGGTGACCAGGTACAGCTCGCCCTGGTGGGAGTAGACCGCGCCGTCATGCAGGAACACGTGCGCCGACGGCTCGTCCATGGTGCCGATCAGCCGCCCGGTCGGCTGCTCCACGATCCGCAGCGGCCGGCCGCCGGTGCCGCGCAGGCCGGCCAGCGGTACCCGGCGGCCGGTCGGGTGCCAGCGGCCGCCGCGATCGCGCAGCTTGCCCTGGCTAGTCAGGTCCTCGATCAGCGGCGGGGCGGCCGGCCCGAACAGCTCCAGGTCGGCGCGGGTCAGCGGCATCTCGGCGGCCGCGGCGGACAGGTGCGGTCCGAGCACCCAGGGATTGGCCGGGTCGAGCACGGTCGCCTCGACCGGCCGGTGCAGCAGCGCCTGCGGGTGATGCACGAGATAGGTGTCGAGCGGATCGTCCCGCGCGATCAGCACGGCGACGGCCTCGCGGCCCTCGCGCCCGGCCCGGCCCGCCTGCTGCCACAGCGCGGCCCTGGTCCCTGGCCAGCCGGCGATCAGCACCGCGTCGAGGCCGGCGATGTTGACGCCGAGTTCCAGCGCCGGGGTGGCCGCCAGCGCGGTGATCGCGCCTGATCGCAGGCCTTCTTCCAGCTCCCTGCGTTCCTGCGGCAGGTAGCCGGACCGGTACGCGGCGATCTTGCGGGCCACGTCCGCCCGGCCCGCTTCGACCAGCCGGCTGCGCGCGGCCGCGGCGGTCGCCTCGGCGCCCCGCCGTGACCTGATGAAGGCCAGGGCCGGAACGCCGTCGCCGACCAGCCCGGCCAGCAGGTCGGCCGTCTCGGCGACGACGCCGCGGCGCAGCGGCGCGCCCGCGTCCCCGCGCATCCGGGTCAGCGGCGGCTCCCACATCGCGAACGTGACCGGGCCGCGCGGGGCGCCGTCCGCGGTCACCGGCTCGGCGGGCAGCCCGGTCAGCAGTTCGGCGCAGGCCGCGGGCTCGCTGATGGTGGCGGAGGCCAGCACGAAGGTGAGGCCGGGGCCCGGGCCGTCGTGGTACTGGGCCGCGATCCGGCGGAGCCGGCGCAGCACGTGGGCGACGTTGGAGCCGAACACGCCGCGATACCCGTGGCACTCGTCCACGATGACGTACCTGAGCCGGCGCAGGAACCCGCTCCACCGCTGGTGCTGGGGCAGCAGCCCGTAGTGCAGCATGTCCGGGGTGGTGAGGACGTAGGTGGCGTATTTGCGGGCCCACGCCCGCTGATGGTGCGGGGTGTCGGAGTCCACTACGGCCGGCCGTACGCCGAGCCCTCGCCCGGCCGCTCCGCCCAGCAGGTGCAGCAGATTCAGCTGATCGGCGGCCAGCGCCCTGGTTGGCGATAGATACAGCGCGGTCGCGCCGGCGCCGATCGCGGTCAGGGCGGGCGCGAGGTAACCGAGCGACTTTCCTGATGCCGTGCCTGTGGCCAAGATCACATTCCGGCCGGCCCAGGCCAGGTCGGCCGCGGCCGCCTGGTGCGTCCACGGCTGCTCGATGCCGGCCCGCCTGAACGCGCCGGTGACCTCGTCGGGTACCCAGGCCGGCCACGGAGCGTGCACGCCGCTGACCGCGGGCAGCCGCTCGATGTGCGTGATCCGCCCGTCGAGGGCGCCGAGGCGCAGCAGCGCCGCGGCGCCTCCCGGCAGCACCGCGGGGGCGGCCGTCATCGCCGTATCATCACGGGCGAGCGGCATCGGATCAGGCATCGTGTAACGAAGTTTGTCATCGGCGGGCCGGGCACCTCGAACCGTGATCTGGTGTAGACATGAGTCTGAGCATGGTTGAATGCGCGACGGGAAGCATCGCCCCGGCGCGCCGGACCGGATCTGCTCGGCTGGCGGCTGGGATAATGGATGCATGGCGCAGGAGGAATCTGTGGATCTGAAGCTGGATCACCACAACAAGGACACCATCGAGATCGTCGACGTAGAAGGCGAGATCGATGTCTATACCGCGCCTCGTCTGCGTGAGCTCCTCATTGACCTGGTTAACAGCGGTCATTATCAGCTGGTCGTGAACATGGAAAAGGTCGAGTTCCTCGACTCCACCGGGCTCGGCGTGCTGGTCGGCGGCCTCAAGCGGGTGCGCGCCCATGACGGCTCCCTCGACCTGGTGTGCACCCAGGAGCGGATACTGAAGATCTTCCGGATCACCGGCCTGACCAAGGTGTTCGGGATCCACGGGACCGTCGACGACGCCATCGCGAACCGCAAGTCCGACCGGTAGGTCGCGGGCGGGAGATCGAGGCGGCTCCTGATGGCGAGAGTCGAGGTCAGCTTCACCCCGCTGCCCGCGCACGTCCGCACGGCCAGGCTGGTCGCGACGGCGGTGGCGCGCCGTAGCGGCGTGTCGGAGACCCTGATGGATGAGGTCAGGCTCGCGGTCGGCGAGGCGTGCTCGCGCGCGGTCGAGACACACGCGCTGCATTGCCCGGACGAGCCGGTCAAGGTCGCGTTGTCCAGCGCCGAAGGCCGGTTCGAGATCGAGGTCGTCAACGCGGGCCGCCCGGCCGGCGGTCCCGGGGCCGACGGCACGCTGATGCCACCAGGCTTTTCGCTGGCCGTCATCGCCGGCCTGGCCGACGACGTGCAGATCAGCGAGACCGACGGCGGAACGAAGGTCCGGATGAGCTGGCCGCTGTCCGGCTCGCTGGCGGCCGGCTCGCCCGCCTGAGGCCCGTGTGCGACACTGGCGTCAGTTACCGTCACGTCACGGGCGGATTACAGCGTCGTGACAACCGGACCCGCGGCCCCGGGCCGCGCGTCCGGTGCATAGACTCCCCGCACCGCCGTGACGACGTGGTCCCATGTCGTCGCCGGACGGTACAAAACGTTACGTGCTCTGCTTCCGAAAGTTTCATATGAGGTACCTGGCTGGGCGTTGTGCCACTGGGCGCAGCGTCCGGCTACGTTTGCTTTCCCCTGCTGAGGAGGACGGATGACAAGGCTCGGTTCCGCTCTGGCGGATGGAGCGGCCACCGTGACTGGCTCGAACGTATCCTGGGTTGTCGTTGTCGCGGTCATCGCGGTGCTCGCCCTCGCGATGGCTTTCTGGCTGGTCAGGCAGGTCCTGGCCGCGAGTCAGGGCACCGCGAAGATGCAAGAGATCGCGCTCGCGGTCCAGGAGGGCGCGGCCGCCTACCTGCGCAGGCAGTTCAGGACGCTGAGCATCTTCGTCGTCATCATCTTCTTCGTGCTGCTGCTGCTGCCCGCCGACAGCACCGGGGTGCGCTGGGGCCGGTCCATCTTCTTCCTGGTCGGGGCGGGATTCTCGGCGCTGACCGGATTCACCGGCATGTCGCTGGCCGTTCGCGGCAACGTCAGGGTCGCCGCGGCGGCCCGGGAGAGCGGTGAGCGGCAGGCCACCAGGATCGCGTTCCGCACCGGCGGCGTGGCCGGCATGTTCACCGTCGGCCTCGGCCTGCTCGGCGCGGCCGCCGTCGTCCTCATCTACAAGGCGAACGCGGCCAGCGTGCTGGAGGGCTTCGGCTTCGGTGCCGCGCTGCTCGCGATGTTCATGCGTGTCGGCGGCGGCATCTTCACCAAGGCGGCGGACGTCGGCGCCGACCTGGTCGGCAAGGTCGAGAAGGGCATCCCTGAGGACGACCCCCGCAACGCGGCCACGATCGCCGACAACGTGGGCGACAACGTCGGCGACTGCGCCGGCATGGCGGCCGACCTGTTCGAGTCCTACTCGGTGATGCTGGTGGCCGCCCTGATCCTGGGCAAGGCCGCATTCGGTTCCCAGGGCCTGGTGTTCCCGCTGATCGTCCCGGCCATCGGCGTGCTGACCGCGATGGCCGGCATCTTCTTCGTCGCTCCCCGCAAGAACGACCGCAGCGGCATGACCGCGATCAACCGCGGGTTCTTCCTGTCCGCGTCCTTCTCCCTCGTGCTGGTCGTGATCGGCTCGTTCGTCTACCTGCCGTCCTCGTTCAGCAAGCTCAACGGCGTCACCGACCCGGCAATCCTGCACCACTCCGGCAACCCGCGGCTGCTGGCCATCGGCGCCGTGGTCATTGGCCTGGTCCTGGCCAGCGCGATTCAGCTGCTCACCGGCTACTTCACCGAGACGACCCGCCGCCCGGTCAGGGAGATCGTCGAATCCGCCCGCACCGGCCCGGCGACGGTCATTCTGTCCGGCATCTCGGTCGGCCTGGAGTCGGCGGTCTACTCGGCCCTGCTGATCGGCGCCGCCGTGTACGGCGCGTTCGTGCTCGGCACCGGCAACCCGACGATCGCGCTGTTCGCGGTCGCGCTGGCCGGAACCGGCCTGCTGACCACGGTCGGCGTCATCGTCTCGATGGACACCTTCGGCCCGGTGTCCGACAACGCGCAGGGCATCGCCGAGATGAGCGGCGACGTCGAGGGCGAGGCGGCCCAGGTGCTGACCAGGCTGGACGCGGTCGGCAACACGACCAAGGCGATCACCAAGGGCATCGCGATCGCGACCGCCGTGCTGGCCGCGACCGCGCTGTTCGGCGCGTTCAGGACCACGGTATCGGCGGCCCTGAAGGGCACCGGCCTGGGCGCGTTCTCGCTGTCCATCGACCGGCCGAACGCGCTGGTCGGGCTGATCGTCGGCGCGGCCGTGGTGTTCTACTTCTCCGGCCTGGCGATCATGGCGGTCGGCCGCGCGGCCGGCCGGGTCGTGTTCGAGGTCCGTGAGCAGTTCAGGACCCATCCCGGGATCATGGACTTCACCGAGAAGCCCGAGTACGGCCGGGTCGTCGACATCTGCACCAAGGACTCGCTGCGCGAGCTGGCCACGCCCGGCCTGCTTGCCGTGCTGATGCCGATCGTGATCGGGTTCGGCTTCGGTTACGTGCCGCTCGGCTCGTTCCTGGCCGGCGCGATCGCGGCGGGCGTGCTGATGGCGGTCTTCCTGGCGAACTCCGGCGGGGCCTGGGACAACGCCAAGAAGCTGGTCGAGGACGGCGTGCTCGGTGGCAAGGGCTCGGAGGCCCACGCCGCGACCGTCATCGGCGACACGGTCGGCGACCCTTTCAAGGACACCGCCGGCCCGGCCATCAACCCGCTGATCAAGGTCATGAACCTGGTCTCCCTGCTGATCGCGACCAGCGTGGTCAAGTACGCGGGCAACACCGGCCTGCGGGTCGGCGTGGCGATCGGCGCGCTCGCGATCGTGGTTGCCTCGGTGGTGATCGCCAAGCGCCGGGCGACCGGGATCGCGCCATCGGACGACGACGGCAGCACCGGCCCGGCGGCACCGGCCGGCGACGTGCGCCCCGCCGAGACCCCGGCATCGGCCTGACCGGTTCGCCCGCGGCCTGGTTTCGCCGGCGGCCCGGCGGCGCGACAGCACCCGGCCGCCCGCGGGGATGCGCCAGGCGCGCGTTCCCGCGTGGCGGCCTTTGCTCAGCCCAGGCCCGGCCTGGGACCATGGGGGGCATGACAGCCCGACGGCAGCTCATCGTCATGCGCCACGCCAAGGCCGGCGAGCTGCCCGGCGGTCCCGACGCCGAGCGGGCGCTGCGGCCGCGCGGCTGCAAGAACGCGACCGCGGCCGGGCAGTGGCTGGCCGGCCGCGCGGTGACACCGGATCTCGTGCTCTGCTCGCCGGCTCGCCGGGCCAGGCAGACCTGGCAGTACGTCGGCGCGGAGCTCGCCGGAGAGCCCGCGGTCACCGGCGATCAGCGGCTGTACCAGGCGAACGCGGACGGGTTGCTCGAGGTGTTCGCGGAGACCGATCCGGCGGTGCGTACGCTCATGTACGTCGGGCACAACCCGGCCGCCGCGGACGTGACCGAGGCCCTCACCGGCCGCCCGGTCAACTTTCCCACCGCGGCGATCGCCGTCGTCGGCCTGGAGCTCGCGTGGGCCGGCCTGTCGCCGGGAGATGGCTGCCCGGGCGAGCTGGTAGCCCTCTGGGCGCCGCCGCCTGAGTCATGACCGGCGGCCCGCCAGCCGTGCCGTGGAGGGAACACATGTCGGCTGAGGTGCTGCGCCTGGACGGGGTGGGAGTCCGCCGCGATCGGTCGATGCTGCTGCGGGACATCACCTGGTCCGTGCGCGACGACGAGCGCTGGGCCATCGTCGGGCCGAACGGCGCGGGCAAGACCACGCTGCTCCAGGTGGCGGCCGGCCTGCTGCGGCCCACCGAGGGCCGGGCCGAGGTGCTCGGCGAACCGGTGGACGAGGCCGACCTGGACGAGCTGCGCAGCCGGGTCGGCATCTCCAGCGCCGCCGTGGCCGAGCAGGTGCCGAGGAACGAGAAGGTCATCGACCTGGTAATGACCGCGGGCTACGGCATCCTGCGCCGCGGCGGTGAGGAGTACGACTCGTTCGACGTGGTCAGGGCGGTCGACTTGCTGGACGCGGTCGGATGCGCCCACCTGATCAGGCGGCGGTTCGGCACGCTGTCCGAGGGCGAGCGCAAGCGCGTCCAGATCGCGCGGTCGCTGATGGCCGACCCCGAGGTGCTGCTCCTTGATGAGCCGGCCGCCGGGCTGGACCTGGGCGGCCGCGAGGAGGTGCTGAGCCGCATCGCCGGCCTGGCCCTGGACCCCAAGGCGCCGGTCCTGGTCCTGGTCACCCATCACGTCGAGGAGGTGCCGGAGGGAGTCACGCACGCGATGCTGATGCGGCGCGGCACGGTGCTGGCGTCCGGCCCGGTCCACGAAGTGTTCACCGAGCAGAACCTGTCCCGCTGCTTCGGGCTGCCGCTGATCGTCGAGCGGCGCGGGGCCCGCTGGACCGCCCGCGCGGTCCCGATTCGCTGACTCACCGCGGCCGGCCCGCCGGGAGCCGGCCGTGGCCATGCGCCGCCGCCCCGGTCCTGGCCGCCCGCGGCCCTAGGATCGGCTCATGTGCCGGGATGCGCGTGACTAGCGGGGAAATCCTGGCGATCATCGCCGCGGCGACCGGAGCCGGCGCGATCAACGCGGTCGTCGGCTCTGGCTCGCTGATCACCTTCCCCACCTTGCTGGCGTTCGGGTTCCCGCCGGTGATCGCCAACGTGTCCAACAACGTCGGGCTGGTGCCCGGCAACATCGCCGGGACGCTCGGGTACCGCAAGGAACTGGCCGGCCAGCGGACCCGGCTGCTGCGGCTCGGCGTCGCCTCCGGCGCGGGCTCGCTGGCTGGGGCGATCGCGCTGCTGGCCCTGCCGGCCGGCGTCTTCGAGGTCATCGTGCCGGCCCTGATCATCGTGGCCTGCGTGCTGGTTGTCGTGCAGCCGCGGCTGTCGGCCTGGGTGGCCGGGCGCGGCGGCCACCGGTCCGAGCACGGCGGTCCCGTCCTGGTCGCGGGAGTCTTTCTGGCCGGCGTCTATGGCGGCTACTTCGGCGCGGCCCAGAGCGTGCTGCTGATCGGGCTGCTCGGGGTGCTGCTGACCGAGACGCTCCAGCGCGTCAACGCGGCCAGGAACGTGCTGGTCACGATCGTGAACGCGGTCGCCGCGATCGTGTTCGTGCTCTTCGCCCACATGGCCTGGCTGGCCGTGGGCCTGATCGCGGCCGGATCGACCGCCGGCGGCCTGGTCGGCGCCCGGATTGGCCGGCGGCTGCCGCCGCTGGCCCTGCGGATCATTATCGTGATCATCGGCGTGGTCGCCGCGGTTAAGCTGATCTTCTTCCCGTGACCTGGCCTGCGGCGGCGCCGCTGGCCGCGCCCGGCTGGCGGTGCTAACTCCGGCGCCGGAGCCAGGATGCCGTCGCTGACCGCCCGGGCGACCAGGTTCCTGGCGAACACGCCGAGCGACGGCGAGCCGTCCTCGATCAGCTCGACCTTGGCCAGTACCTGGTCGGCCGTGATGGCATGGCGCTTCCAGGTCCCGCCGCCGGATCGGAAGTTCTCCAGCATCGGCTGCAGCCGGTCAAGGGCGCGGGCGAACTTCGCCTCCGGCGACCGCCGTTCCATGAACTCGTCCCACAGGTGCCGCAGCAACGAGGCCTGATCGGCCGGGAGCAGGGCGAAGATCCGGTCGGCGGCGGCGCGCTCGGCTATCTCCTGCCGCTCCTGCTGCTCGGCGTCGGCGTACAGGAACAGGTCGCCCGCGTCGATCTCGACGATGTCGTGCAGCAGCACCATGCCGGTCACCCGGCTCAGATCGGTGTCCCGCGGTGCGTGCTCCGCCAGTACCTGGGCCATCATCGCCAGGTGCCAGGAGTGCTCGGCCGAGTTCTCCGCCCGGCCGAGGCCGTCGCCGGCCAGCACGGTCTGCCGGAGCACGGCCTTGAGCTTGCCGATCTCGGTGACGAACCGCATCTGCTCGTCGAGCCGCTCCATGAGCCCCATTGGATCAGCTTTGACCAGGGCCGCGGCTACTGCGGGCCGAATCCGAGCAAATGCAGGACCACGAGCAGGGCCACGAAGGCCACGAGGATGCCGACGGTCTTCGCCGCCGCGATCAGCCGCTGGCGCGGGGTCCCGGCGGCGGGCTGATGGCCGCGGCCGCCGACCACCCGCAGCCGGCCCCGTCCCGGCCGCGCGGTGGCGCTGCGCATGGGCGGCGGCGCGGAGCCTGGC
>JBPCKO010000407.1:0-16507 GCA_051004215.1 Streptosporangiaceae bacterium
CCGATGAGCCGGGGGCCGGCCCGGCCGCGGGCGCCGGCCCGCCCACGCTCGCGGCGAGCTGCGTGTTCGCCGACCGCTGCCCCCGGGTACGGGCCCGGTGCCTGGCCGAGCGCCCGCCCCTGATCCAGGAGGACGAGGGCCGGTCATATGCTTGCTTTTTTCCGCTTTCGGATGGAGCACAGGCCTGATGTCCTCCCAGTACGACGCGGTCATCGTCGGTGGTGGCCACAACGGGCTGGTCGCGGCCGCCTATCTGGCCAAAGCCGGGTTGCGGACGCTGGTCTGCGAGCGGCGCGACGTGGTCGGGGGCGCCGCGGTGAGCGAGCACCCGTTCGGCCCCGAGTACACGGTCACGACGCTGTCCTATGTCGTGTCGCTGCTCCCGGCTGGCCTGGTCCGCGACCTGGAACTGGCCCGGCACGGTTACCACGTCTTCCCCCAGGGCCCGTACTTCGCGCCCCGGGCCGATGGCCGGTACCTGCGGCTGCCCGACGACCCGGCGCAGCGGCACGCCGAGATCGCCAGGTTCTCCGCGCAGGACGCGGACAGCTACGAGGCCTACGAGGCCCGGCTGGCCCCGATCGCGGCGATCCTCGGGCCGCTGCTGTCGCAGATTCCGCCCAAGCTCGGCTCCCGCCGCCCGGCCGACCTGCTCGGCCAGGGACGGCTGCTGCGGCACCTGCGCAAGGTCGACACCAGGCTCGCCGTCGACATCACCAGGCTGCTCACCGGCAGCATCGCCGACCTGCTGGACCAGTTCTTCATCAGCGACGCGCTGCGCGGCCTGCTGTCGGTCTCCGGCGTGATCGGCATGTGGGCGGGACCGCGGTCGGCGGGCACGGGCTACGTCACCTTGCACCACCACATCGGCGACGCGGCCGGTCAGGCCGGGGCATGGGGATTCCCGCGCGGCGGCATGGGCGGGGTGACGGCGGCGCTGGCCGCCTCGGCCCGGTCGTTCGGCGCCGAGGTGCGGACCGGAGCCGAGGTCGGCCGGATCACCACGGCCGGCCGCCGGGTCACCGGCGTCGACCTGGCCAGCGGCGAGCACATCGCAGCGGCCACGGTGATCACGACCGCGCACCCCCAGGTGGCCTTCGGCCGGCTGGTCGACCCGGCCGTGCTGCCCGCGGACTTCCTGGCCGACATCCGCGGCTGGCAGACCCGCAGCGGCACGGTGAAGATCAACCTGGCCCTGGAACGGCTGCCGGAGTTCACCAGCCATCCCGCCTACGACCCCCAGGTCCACGGAGGCACGATCGTGCTGGCCGAGAGCCTGGACGAGATCGAGACGTCCTTCCAGGAAGCGGTCAGGGGGGTTCCCTCGTCGGTGCCGTTCGCCGACATCTGCATCCCGAGCGTGTTCGACGACTCGCTGGCCCCGGCCGGCCAGCACGTCATGTCGCTGTTCACCCAATGGGTGCCGCACACCTACGCGGACCAGCCGGACGAGGCCGAGCTCGAGCTGTACGCGGACCGGGTCATCAGCAGGGTCGAGGAGGTCGCCCCCGGCTTCGCCGGGTCGGTTCTGCACCGCCAGGTCATCGGCCCGCACCAGATGCAGGAGGAGTACGGCCTGATCGGCGGCAACATCTTTCACGGCGAGCTGACGATGGGCCAGATGTTCCATGCCAGGCCGGCGGCCGGCTACGCCGACCTGCGCACGCCGCTGCGCGGCCTGTACCAGGCAGGTTCGTCGGTGCACGGCGGCGGCGGCGTCACCGGCATCCCGGGTCGCAATGTGGCCGGCCAGATCCTGGCCGACCGCCGCACCGCCCGCTGGCGCCGCCGACGTGCCTAGCATTTCCCCTCCCCGCCGAGCGGCTACATCCCCGCCGCACCGTGCTTATTCCATGATCAGGTGGACTTCCTAGCTCCACAGACCAGTTAGTCCACCTGATCATGAATAGCGGGAGGATCGGCCGGGGTCGGCTCCGGCTGCGCGTGCCCGTCGCGGCCCGGTCCTTCCGGCTCGGGCCTGGCCAGCCGGGCCCGGCGCAGGGCCGGATTGACCGCGCCGAGCACGAGCGCGCCGGCTACGCAGGCCAGGCCGCCGCTGACCACCGAGACGGTCGTGGAGAACAGCTCAGCGACCAGGCCAGCCTCGACGTTGCCGAGCGCCGGCGCGGTCGTGACCTGAGCCAGGTACAAGCTGGAGACCCGGCCCAGCACCGCGTCGGGCGTGTAGTGCTGGAGCAGCGCGTTGCGCAGCACCTCGGAGATCAGGTCGGCCATCCCGGCCAGGGCGAGGAACGTCAGCGCGATCGCCAGGCTGCGGCTGAGCCCGAATCCGACCAGGGCCGCCCCCCAGACCAGGCCGGCGCCGATGATCACGATGCCCGGCCGCTTCAGCCGGCCCGTCCAGCCGCTGGTCGCCGCGCCGACCAGGGCGCCGAGGGCGGGTGCGGCCGCGAGCAGCCCGAAGGTCGCCGATCCGCCGTGGAAGTGCTCCCTGGCCAGCGCGGGAAACAACGCTGACGGCATGCCGAACACCATCGCGCTGGTGTCCACGGCGAGCATGCCGCCGACCACGGCGTTGCGCCGGACGTGCCGGAATCCTTCGGCCATCGACCGCAAGCCTGGCCGGCCGGCCCGCGCGAGCGGCGGCAGCGGCCTGATTAGCCACAGCGTCAGCCAGAAGATGGCGAAGCACGCGGCGTCCAGGCCGTAGCAGGCGGCCAGGCCGGTCCCGGCGATCAGCGCGCCGGCCAGCGCGGGGCCGCCGAGCTGGCCAATCTGGCGGCTCATCGCGTTCAGAGCGGCCGCGGCGGCCAGGCGCTCGGCGCCGACCAGCGCAGGAATGGCCGCAGTGGCCGCGGGGGAGCCGAGGCCGGACATCGCCCCGGCGCCGAGCATAAGTGCGTAGACCGCCCACAGCAGGGGGTGCGGCAGCAAGCTGTTGACCGTGAGCAGGCCGGCCAGCAGGGCCAGCGGGGCCTGGCTGGCCAGCATCAGCGTCCTGCGGTCGTGCCGGTCGGCCAGCATGCCTCCGGCCATCAGGCCGGCGAACATCCCCGCGCTGCTGGTCAGGGTCAGCGCGCCGACCGCCAGGGAAGAGCCGGTGAGCTGATAGACCTGCCAGTTGGCGGCGGTCATGGCGACCGCGTTGCCCGCCATCGAAACGAACCGGCCGGTGAACAGCAGCCGGAAGTCACGGCTCTCGCGCAGCGGCGCCACGTCAATGGCGATCTGCCCGATGCGCATTCTGCTCCATCCGTCCCATATGCCGCCTTCGGAGCCTATCCGCAGCGTGCTTCTCCGGGGCCAGGGGCGCCGGGTAGGGTCATCGGTACTGGGAGGAGAACCATGCATCAGCCGCCGGTCCCGCACGTCGCGAGCACTGACCCGCAGATCGCCGCACTCATCGAGGATGAGGCCAGGCGCCAGTTCGAAAAACTGCGCATGATCGCGTCGGAGAACTACGTCTCGCTGGCCGTGCTCGAGGCCAGCGGCTCGGTGCTGACGAACAAGTACTCAGAGGGATACGCGGGCAAGCGCTACTACGAGGGCCAGCAGTTCATCGACCCGATCGAGTCGATCGCGATCCAGCGGGCCAGGGACCTGTTCGGCGTCGACCACGCCAACGTCCAGCCGTACTCGGGCTCGCCCGCCAACCTGGCCGTCTACCTGGCGTTCCTGACTCCAGGCGACACGGTGATGGGCATGGCGCTGCCGATGGGCGGTCACCTCACCCACGGCTGGTCGGTCTCGATCACCGGCAAGTGGTTCAGGCCCGTGCAATACGGGGTCAGGGCCGACACCGGCCGGATCGACCTCAACGAGGTCAGGGACCTGGCCATGGCCGAGCGGCCCAAGGTGATCTTCTGCGGCGGCACGGCCATCCCGCGGACGATCGAGTTCGCCGACTTCGCCGGGATCGCCCGCGAAGTCGGCGCCGTGCTGGTCGCCGATATCGCGCACATCGCGGGGCTGATCGCCGGCGGTGCCCACCCGAGCCCGGTCGGCTACGCGGATGTCATCACGACCACCACCCACAAGACGCTGCGCGGACCGCGCGGCGCCATGATCATGTCGACCGACGAGCACGCCAAGACCATCGACAAAGCCGTCTTTCCCGGCCTGCAGGGCGGCCCGCACGACCACACGACGGCAGCGATCGCGGTCGCGCTGAAGGAGGCGTCGGCACCGGAGTTCCGAACCTACGCCCACCAGATCGTGGCCAACTCCCGCGCCCTCGCCGCCGCGCTGACCGAGCGCGGCTACAGCCTGGTCTCCGGCGGCACCGACAACCACCTGATCCTGATCGACCTGACGCCGCAGGAGATCGGTGGCAAGCCGGCCGCAAGGGCGCTGGACCGGGCCGGCATCGAGGTGAACTACAACACCGTGCCGTTCGATACCCGCCGCCCGTTCGATCCGTCCGGCCTGCGAATCGGGACCTCATCGATCACCACTCGCGGCCTGACCGAGCAGCACATGCCGCAGGTCGCGGGGTGGATGGACGAGGCCATCAAGGCCGCGGCCAAGCAAGATGACGCCGGCATCGACCGTATCGCCGGCCAGGTGAAGGACCTGCTGACCGGCTTCCCGATGCCGGGTTACGGGCCGCTGCCGTAGTCGTGCCACCCGGCCGGCTCGCTTAGCCAGCCCGCCCGGCTATCGGCCTGACCGCCATTTTGGCCCTTCTCTCTTGCCATTCCATCGTTTCGAATATACTTTCGAAGTGAGCGGTGCTGCCTTTCTTCCCCTGGGTGGCCGACGGGCGATGACGCTCCGCGAACGGCCTGGCCGGGACGCGAGCGCCGGTCGTCGCCCGGGAGACGCAGGGACGGCAGGAGCTTGAGTGAACGGGGTGCGATCGGAGCCGGTCGAAGTCTGGCTGGTCAATGACCGGCCGGCCAGGTTTGTCTGGCGCGAGCGGCTGTACACGGTGCTCTCGGTGCTCGACACGCCGGCCGACCTGGGACCGGGGCAGGAATCTCGGTGCTGGCGGGTGCGCGCTTCGGCGGGCCGGAACATGCCCGGCAATATCTACCGGCTGTGCCAGAGCTCGGCCTCTGGGCGCTGGCAACTGAGCCGGAACGCCAGGTAGTCGGACTCGCCGCCCTGATGACCGGGGTTCGGGGGGCCGGCCGAGTCGCGCGGCACTAGCCGGGGACTGACCGTGCCAGTGCTGCGGCTATGGCATCCTTACCGCCATGTCGACTGCCTGGTACCAGCAGCAGGTCGCACCGGGCAGGGCCCGGCAGTACGCGGGAAGCAAAGTGCCGGTGATCACCGGGCTGTTCTGGGTGATCAAGATCCTGACCACCGGGATGGGCGAGGCGACATCGGACTACCTGGTCCACACCTACAACGCGTACCTGGCCGTGCTCGCGGCAGCGGTCTGTTTCGCCATCGCGATGGTGGCCCAGTTCCTGACCAAGCGGTACGTGACCTGGATTTACTGGCTCGCGGTGGTGATGGTCAGCGTCTTCGGCACGATGTGCGCCGACGTCGCGCACATCGTGCTCGGCGTCCCGTACGCCGTGTCGACGGCGGCGTTCGTGGTGATCCTGGCCGTGGTCTTCACGCTGTGGTACCGGTCCGAGGGAACGCTGTCGATTCACAGCATCTACACGCCGCGGCGGGAAATGTTCTACTGGGCCACCGTGCTGGCCACATTCGCGCTGGGTACCGCGGCTGGCGACATGACGGCCCGCACGCTGCACCTGGGCTTCCTGTCCTCGGGAGTCATGTTCGCGGTGGTGTTCGCGCTCCCGGCGATCAGCTACTGGAAGCTGGGCATGAACCCGATCCTGGCGTTCTGGTTCGCCTACATCGTGACCAGGCCGTTCGGCGCGTCATTCGCCGACTGGATGGCGATCGGGCCCAGGTACGGCGGCCTCGGGCTGGGCTACGCGCTGATCAGCAGCGTGCTGACTGTGCTCATCGTTATCCTCGTCGCCGTTCTGGCGGTGACCGGCAAGGACGTGGAGGAGCGGGGAACCGCGGGCGCGGCCGCGAACCAGGGGCGCGGTGGCCGGCACCGGTCGCCGGCCGGTCCGCCAGAGTCCCCGCCGGCCTGGGCACGGGCGGCGGCTCAGGGACCGCCCGGCTATGAATCTGGTTATGAGTATGGCGTCGAAGGCGGCGGGCGCCCACCTGAACCGGCTGAGTACTGGCGGCCGGATGAGGTCGGCTATAACGGAGCGGACCCGCGGGGCCCGCGGCGGCCCTGGTCCGGCGACGGGGGCGGCTACGGGCCGGGGCCTGGCTATGCGCCTGGGCCTGGCTATGCGCCTGGTGCTCGCCCCGGCGGCCCGTCAGTGCCGCCCCCAGACCCGGGGCGCCGCTATGGCCCGGCCGACCAGACCAGGCGGCTGGCCCGGCCCGGCGGACCTGGTCAGCCGCCGCCCGTCGGCCCTGGCCCGTCCCGTGGGCCGCACCCGGCCTCGGGCGAGCCCCGCCGTTACGGGCCCGGCGACCGGACCAGGCCGCTGGACCGGCGTGACCCGCAGCGCGGCCCGGCGTCGTCCGAGCGCGCTGCGGGATTCGGGCCAGACCCGCTCCCGCCAGCATGGCCCCAGCCTGCCCGGCCCCAGCCTGCACAGCCGCCGTCAGGACAGCCGCCGCCCGGGCGGCGGCAGCCAGGACAGCCGCCACCAGCAAGGCGCGGGCCAGCCCAGCCGCCGCTTGGCCAGGCCCAGCCGGGCCGGCCGACCGGTCACCCGTCGGGCCGCCCTCCTGGCCACTCGCCCTCTGACGGGCGTCCCGTCTCTGACGGGCGTCCCGCGTCCGGCGGGCACTCAGAGTCCAACGGGCGCTCCGCGGCTAACGGGCGCTCCGCGGCTAACGGGCGATCCGCGCCCAACGGCAACTTTGCCTCCGACAGCTACTTTGAGTCAGACAGCAATCTCACGAACGGGCAAGAACCCGGCGGCGGGACGTTCCGGCCCGACCAGTGGCCGCCGTTCCGGCCGGATGACGAGCCGTCGCCCGAGCCGCGGTGGCCGGACGATGACCCGGCCGGGTGGTAGCTTCGCCCGGCCGCGGGCAGGAAGCCGCGGGCAGGAAGCCGCGGGCGGTAAGCCGGGGCAGTAACGGGCGGGCCGGCCGCCGGCCCCGAGGCGTGGCCGGCCAGGATACGGCTGACCGGCAGCAGGAACGAGGGGACATCGTGGCCGACTGGAACACCCAGATCATCGACGAATTCCGCGCAAATGGCGGCAAGGTAGGCGGCCAGTTCGAAGGCGCGCCGTTGCTGTTGCTGCACACGACCGGGGCCAAGACCGGCCAGGAGCGCGTCAACCCGGTGATGTACCGGACCGATGGCGATCACCTGGTGGTCTTCGCCTCCAAGGCGGGCGCGGACACGAACCCGGACTGGTATCACAACCTGCGGGCTAACCCGGCGGTCTCGGTCGAGATTGGTACCGCGACCATGGCGGTGCAGGCCAGGGTGGCCGGGTCGCAGGAGCGTGACCGGCTGTGGTCGGCGCAGAAGCAGGACTGGCCGGGCTTCGCCGACTATGAGACGAAGACCAGCAGGCAGATCCCGGTCGTGATCCTGGAGCCAGCTTCCTGAGCTGATGCTCGCATGGTCGCGGCGGGTCGCCTGGCCCGCCGCGGCTTGATGACGGCCATAGCATCCCCGCCTTCTGCCGCAGACAGGCGCGCGGCCCGCCCGCGGTGATGCGGACGGGCCGTGCGGTCGGTGGCGCTTCGGGCGGAGCGGTTAGTTCCTGCCCGCTACGGCCGCAGGGCCCGAGCCGGGCCGTGAGCCGACCGCGCCGAACGCGATCGACAGCGGCGCTGTTTTGTGCGGGCCGCCGAGGCAGCCGCCCGTGGCGTCAAGGAGTACCACCTGCCGGTGCTGGAGACTGATCCGCAGGTACCGCAGGGACGCCGGCCCGGCGGAGAGCGGCCCGGGATCGCCCGGCCGGCATTCCCTCGCGCACCTCGACCCCGACCTTGCCGTGCCGTTCAACCCGGACCGTGAACGCGGTCAGCGTGGTCGACTGCCGGCCGGGCTGCTCCTGGTGATGCCCGCTGATGGCGGCCGGCCTGGGCTCGGGCTGGCCGGCGTGGTGAGGTGAATCTCGCGAGCGCGGTCTCGGACCGCCGCGATCAGGTCGTTGTCATCATGCGTCGTCCATTCCTCCTGCTCTGCGCGGGCTCGCCCGTGGCGACGGGGGCTGGCTGCTTGCGCAACGTGGCCAGTCCCCTGGCCAAGGTGCGTCATGACGGCCCTGATCATCGGGTCCGGGTCCCAGGCGGGCTCGTCGCCGGCCTGCTCTCCTGGCTCGCTGACCGCAGTACGGCCCGCAGGCAGTCCGACGGCGCGGTGGCACCGCCTGGCGAACCGGCGGCGCGTCGGGTTAGTGAAAAAGATCGTTGCTACTAATCTAATTTCCAGGAAAGACCTAATTGTAATGCGCGTGTTAGTAATACGCAATGTAACGGCAATGTCGATAACGAATCCGAGTAACCTCGGTTCGCTTATCCGGCGCTTACGTCGCGGTGTTTTACGGGGAGCCCGGGCCGGGCTCGGCCGCGACGTCACGGGGAGGACGTCAATCACCATGGTCGGCGGGGGGATTGCTCGCGCGCTCGCAGGCGCGGCCGCGCTCGTGGCGCTGGGCGCTGGCCCGGCCTGGGCCGCGCAACCGGCCATGGCGGACCACCACCGGACGGCCGCGGCGGCGGCCGCGACCACGGCCGGGACCGGGGGGTCGCTCAAGGTCGTCCGGTACCGCGGTTACTCGTTCCGGGTGCCGCGGTCCTGGCCGGTCATCGACGACGCGCGGCAGCGCCACGGCTGTGTCCGGTTCGACCAGCACGCCGTCTATCTCGGCGCGGTGAGCGGCGATCAGTTCTGTCCGAGCTGGCTGCTCGGGACCACCGAGTCGGTCCTGGTCCAGCCGGGGCCCGCGACCCCGGGCCGGTTCTCGACCGAGAATCCGGTCGCCAGGACTATGAGCGCGCGCGCACCGGGCATCGCGGTGACCGCGACCTTCGGCCACGACCCGACCGTCATCTACCGGATCCTGGCCAGCGCTCGGCTGCCTGCCCCGGTCGTCGTGACGCCCGCCCCGCCGGGCCGGGGTAACGGGGGTCGCTCGGCGGACGCGGGCGCGGTCCCGGCCGTGCTGGCCGGCCGGTCCGCCCGGGCCATGCGGGGCGTGATGCCGGCGCCGCCGCTGCCCGACATCGTCGCGAGCTACCAGGGCCGCGGCTTCGACGCCTGCACCGCGCCGAGCCGGGGGACAATGCGGGCCTGGCGGCGGCGCTCACCGTACCGGGCGATCGGGATTTACATCGGCGGCTCGGACCGGGCCTGCGCCCAGCCGAACCTGTCTCAGCCCTGGGTGCGCGCCGAGGCGTTGGCCGGATGGCGGTTCATCCCGCTGTACGCCGGGCCGCAGGCGGCCTTCGGTGAGCTGCACGCGCCCGGCCGGCAGGGCGTGGCGGCGGCCAGGGACGCGGTGGCCCAGGCCCGGCGGCTGGGGTTCGGCCGCCACACCCCGATCTACTACGACATGGAGGCCTACCACCCGGGCGTCAGGGTGGCGGCACTCACGTTCCTGTCGGCCTGGACCCGCCAGCTGCACCGGCTCGGCTACTCGGCCGGCGTGTACAGCAGTTCGGATTCTGGCATCGCTGACCTGTCCGCGCAGTACTCCAGGCACGTGTACGCGATGCCGAACGTGATCTACGACGCGCTCTGGAACGGCTCGACCAGCACCAGGGACCGCAATCTGCGAACCGGCCAGTGGCACCTGAAGCGGATTCACCAGTACAGCGGCAATGTGACCCAGCGGTTCGGCGGCGCCGCGATCAACATCGACCAGGATTTCCTCGAAGTGCACATCGGCGCCGTCACGGCGGCCACCGCCCAGGCGACCTCGGCCGTGACGCTGCCGGGCGGGACGGTCGACTTGTTCTACCGCAATCACGGCCGGCTGTGGCTGGACCGGTATTCGGCCAAGTCCGGCTGGGCCAAGCCGGCCGCGACCGGCTCCCGGCCCGCCTCGGCACCGTCCGTCGTCAGCGCCGGGTCCTCGGCCGAGGTTTTCTACAAGGACGCCCGCGGCCACCTGCTGGCCGACACCTATTCAGCGGCCGGAAAGCTGACCGGGCGGCGGACCCTGACCCAGATGGGCGTGCTCGGATCAGGGCCGCGGGCGGTGGCGCAGCGGGACGGGGTCATCGACGTGTTCTGGCGCGGCTCGGCCGATGACCATCTCTGGCATGCCGAGTTCCTGCCCGGCTCTGGCTGGTACGGGCCGCAGGGGCTGGGCGGCGCGCTCGGCTCGGACCCGGTGCCGGTTGTCTCCTCGCCCGGCACCACCGCGGTGCTGTGGAAGGGCAAGGACGCGAGCCTGTGGAGCGTCAGCCGCGGGCTGCCCGGCCGGTGGTCGGCGCCGCGCCGTCTCGGGATGGGCCCGCTTGGCGGCCAGCCCGAGGCCACCTCCCAGTCCAGCGGCGGCATTCAGGTGTACTGGCACGGCGCGGGCAACGCCTTTATCTGGGAGGCGTTCTACCGGCCTGGCCGGGGCTGGCTGGGGCCACGCGACCTGGGCGGGAACGTGCAGTCCACGCCGTGGCCGGCCAGCGCGGACGGAGCGGTCAGGGTGCTCTGGCGCGGGCCCGGTCACCAGCTCACCTACATCAGGCACCGGCCGACCAGCCGGTGGGACGCGTCGCAGTGGCAGGGCCCGGCGCCGATCCGGCCAAGCTGGCTGGGCGCCTCGCCGTTCACCGCGGTCGGCCCGCCTGATGCGCCGCTGACGGTGTTCTGGGCGGGACGGCATGGCCGGCTGTGGACGGCCGTGCTGCGTTCGCACGGCTGGACCCGGCCGGTGCCGCTCGGCTGAGGACCAGGCGGCCGGGATGGCCGGGCACTGACCGGGCTAGAAGCCGATCTCGCTGGCCGAGTGCCGCCAGTCGATGGTCGGGACCATAGCCTGCGGCCTGACCCGGTGGGCGTACCGCTTGGTGATCTCGAACAGCGACTCGATCAGCGTGTCGGACAGCAGGTGCGGGTCAAGGCCGAGTTCGACCAGGCCCGAGTGGACCACGTTGTAGTGGTGCCCCTCCTCCTCGACGCGCGGGTTGGCGAGGTGCTCGATGGTGACCTTTTCCGGGCTGACCCGGGCGATCGTCTCGGCCATCGCGGTAATAGACAGCGACTGGGTCATCTGGTTGAACACCCGGAACTCGCCCCGGTCGGCCGGGTTCTCGCAGGCCAGCTGCAGGGACCGGACGGTGTCCCGGATCTCGATGATGCCGCGGACCTGGCTGCCGCTGCCGTACACGGTTAGCGGCAGGCCGAGCACCGACTGGATCACGAACCGGTTGAGCACGGTACCGAAGACGGCGTCGTAGTCGTACCTGGTCGCGAGCCGGTCGTCCCTGGCCGTTTCCGGGGTCTGCTGGCCGTAGACGATGCCCTGGTTCAGGTCGGTCGCCCTGATCCCCCAGATCCGGCACGCGAACTCAATGTTGTGGCTGTCATGCACCTTCGACAGGTGGTAAAACGAGCCCGGCCGCTTGGGGAACAGCACGCGGTCCTTGCGGCCCTTGTGCTCGATCTCCAGCCAGCCCTCCTCGATGTCGATGTTGGGCTCGCCGTAGGCACCCATCGTGCCCAGCTTGACCAGGTGGATGTCCGGGTTGGTCTCGGCGATGGCGTACAGCACGTTCATCGTGCCGACCACGTTGTTGACCTGGGTGTAGACCGCGTGCTTGCGGTCCACCATGGAATAGGGGGCGGCCCGCTGCTCGGCGAAGTGCACGATGGTGTCGGGCCGGGACTCGCGCACGACGTGGTTGGTGAAGTCCGCGTCGGTGAGGTCCCCGATGTAACAGCCGATCTTGCGCCCGGTCAGCTCCCGCCAGGCCCTGATCCTGGCCTGCAGGGTCTCGACCGGCACCAGGCTGTCGACGCCCATCTCGAAGTCGTAGCCCCGGCGCGCGAAGTTGTCGAGCACGGCCACCTCGTAACCGACCTCGGACAAGTGCAGCGCGGTCGGCCACCCGAGGTAGCCGTCGCCGCCGAGAATCAAGATCTTCATTGTCGGGCTCCTGGAGTCTGCGGCCTTGGTCGGCGGGCCGGGCCGGCGAACGGCCTGCATTAACCATCGCACACGGGGTAATAACCCTGCCGGGTTGCCACTCAGGTAACCGGCGCGGACGGCACGGTCCGTTCAGGAGCGTTCCCGCCTCGGGCGCAGCCGGTTCCCGTACTGTATACGTGTCTGTTGACCAGCATGTCTTCGCGAAGCAAGGACGGCTATGCCGAACGTCATCGACAAGCTACCGGCCGGGTTCGGCAACCGCCTGCGCACCCGCCTGGGCACGCAGTTCGTGAGGTTCGTGGTCGTGGCCGTCGCTTCGCTCGGCGTGAGCGAGCTGGCGCTGTTCGTCTCCACCGAGGTGCTGCACTGGACCGGCGGCGTGTCCGGCGTGACCGCCGCGGCGGTCGGCGCGCTGGTGAGCTACCTGCTGAGCCGGTGGGCCTGGCGGCGCAAGGGCCGGCCTGACCTGCTGCGCGAGACCATCCCGTTCTGGGTCGTCTCGGCTGGCGCCTGGCTCATCCTCGGCCTGGCGACCAAGCTGGGCCTGTATATCGCGAAGACCACCGGCGCCCACGGGCTGAAGCACTTCGCGGTGGTCGGCGGCGTTTACTTCCTGGCCAACTGCCTGACCTTCGTGACCAGGTTCCTGATCTTCCATTACGTGCTGTTCGCCGACCGGGGAGCCAAGGACGTCGCGATCGAGGCCGAGTCCCTGTCGCCGGTGGCGGTCGCCCAGGGGCCTGACGAGGACGAGCGGAACTGACGGGGTCAGCCCTCCGCCGTTAGCTGGCCCGGCGGGTACGCCGGCGCTCGCGCCACCAGGTGCCGCCGATCACCCGGGCGAAGTACAGCCCGTAGAGCGCGTTGTGGCCCTTCTTGCTCTGACCGACCTTGCGCTTGTGGATAGTCGCCGGCCGCTCAGTGACCCGGTATCCATGGGCGAGTACTCCGATGAGGAGTTCCGCTGACTGGTACTGAGGCTGCTCGAGAAGCACCGCCCCGGTCACCTCGGCCCGCATCGCCCGCAGGCCGAACGAAGGGTCGGTGACCCGCTGGCCGGTCAGGGCGCTGATCGTGAGCGCGAACACGCGGACGCCCAGCTTGCGCACCGGGTCCTTGGTCTCCTCGCTGCCCTGCGTGCGCGAACCCGACACGAAGTCGGCCTCGCCCGCCAGGATCGGCGCCAGCAGGTTCGGAATCTCGGCCGGGTTGTACTGCCCGTCGGCGTCGGTGGTCACGATGTACTGAGCGCCGCCCTCGCGGGCAAGCCGGTAGCCCAGCCGCAGCGCCGCGCCCTGGCCCCGGTTCACCGGGACGTCGCAGACCAGCGCGCCCGCGGCGTCGGCCTCCTTGACCGTGCCGTCGGACGAGCCGTCGGACACCACGATGGCGGCGAGCTGCTGGCCGGCGATGACTGCGGGAAGGTGCTCCACCACGGCGCCGATGGCGCCTTCCTCGTTATAGGCGGCGATCACGATCGCCAGCGGGGGCAGCGCGGTGGCCCGGGCGCCGTACTGAGTGGTGAACGCCTCGACCGCGGCGTTGTCCACCGCATCGCGGCCGGCTGCGTCGCGGCCGGCGGGGCTCTGGCGGGATGTCACTTGGCTGTCTCCACGATTTCAGGCCACCACGGTGGCGGTATGTGCCCCGAGTAGGTGGAACGAACTTACCCGGCCGAACGTGCCCCCATGATGGCTGCTGCGTCCTACGCTTTCCCGCCGCTGTGGTCGGGCCGGCCGCGATGACGGTGGTCATCAGCGGGCCGGCCGCTGCCGGGCGGCATCCGTACCGGCGCGCCCTGGTCCCGCCGGGCGCGCTCAGATGCCACGCCAGTGTATCGGGCAAGCGGTGATCTGGTGCCGTCCCGGCGACCCGGCCCGGCCAGCCGGCGTGCGCCGATGGCCAGGCGGCCCGCCGGCCGCTGTGCGATGCTGAGGCGGTGACCTGGCAGGACGGCAACGACGTGACCAGCGGCCCGGCGAGCGGCGAGATTTCCGATCCGGAAATCCAGGCGCTGCGAGCGCGTGTGGACCTGACCTCCTTTCCGCCGCTAACCAGATCGGTGACTGAGCGGATCATCCTGGCCAGCGCCGATCCCGGATATGCCCAGGACCTGGTCTGCTCGGAGGCCTGGCTGGAGCTGGCGGCCGGGATGCTGGCCCAGGGGGCGCCGGTCGTCGTGGACGGGCCGATGACGGTGGCGGGGATTGCCAGCGACGTCGTGATCAGCAAGGCGGGCCAGTCGCTCACCGAGCGCCTGGCCAGGACGGCCGCCATTTCCCGCCCCGCCGCCGCGGTCCGGCTGGCCCACGGGGAGGCCGGCCCGGGCGCCGTCTGGGTCGTCGGAAGCGAGCCGCTGGCCATCTACGAGATCCTGGCCAGGAATGTTGAACCCGCGCTCGTGATCGCGCTGCCGGCCGGGTTCGCCGCCGCGGTCGAGACAAAGACCGCCCTGCGGGACAGCGGCTTGCCGGCGCTAACCAATGTGTCGGAGAAGGGCGGCCCGGCCGTCGCCGCGGCCGCATGCCAGGCCTTGCTGGCCGCGGCCGGGGTCGATCAAGCGGCCGGGCTGGATGCCGGCCACGCCGCCCGGCGCTTAGACGCCTTGCGGTCCGGCGCCGGCTCGCAGAAACCTGGCAAAACGCTCGTATCACCCGAGGTATCGATTTAGTCACTCCCGGCGGTAGCCTGCGATGACGGCGCACAATTACGCCATGGCCTGTTGTCGGCTGGCGTGGCAGCATCTGCCATCTCATCGGCGGACAGGCCGGTGACCTGGTTGAATGGGTGTTTCGGGTAGTGGCAGAGAGCTCAGGCCCGTGGGCATGAAAGAGGGACGGCACGTGGCTCCCGCATCGTCGCCTTGGGGCGGGGGAGTGAGCCCCGCGAGCGCTTCCGCGCGCCCGCCCTCGGCAGCCGAGGAGTCAGGGGCCGAGCCGCACGTCCGGGTCGACGCCAGAAAGCTGGAGTCCGCCCTGCTCACGGTGCGGGACGCCGTCGGCCGGATGCAGCTGCTGCTCGGCTACCCGGGCATCGAGGCGGCCCGAGCGGAACGGCAGCAGCTGATCAGCCAGATCGACGACTACCTGCTGCCCCGGCTGCGCCAGTCCGGCGCGCCGATCCTGATCGCCATGGTGGGCTCGACCGGCGCGGGCAAGTCCACCCTGCTCAACAGCATCGCCGGAAACCAGGTCAGCGCGACCGGGATCCGGCGGCCGACCACGAACAGTCCGGTGCTGGCCTGCCACCCGCAGGACGCGGGCTGGTTCGCCGAGAATGTGTTCCTCCCGACCCTGCCCAGGGTGCGGCAGGAGGGCCTGGCCAGGCCGGGCCGGGACGGCCTGCTTGTGCTGGCCACCAGCGAGGGAATCCCGCGCGGCATCGCGCTGCTCGACACCCCCGACATCGGCTTGGTGGTCTCCGCGCACCGGCAGTTCGCCCGGCAGTTCCTGGATGCCTCGGACCTGTGGCTGTTCGTGACCACGGCCCGCCGGTACGCCGACGCCGCGGTCTGGGAACTGCTGAAGGACGCCAGGGACCGCGGCGCTTCGCTCGGGATCGTGCTGTCCAGGGTCCCGCCCACCGCCGGCCAGCAGCTCAGCGAGCACTTCGAGGCGATGCTGGCCGCTAACGGGCTGGGCGCGGTGGCCAGGTTCGTGATCCCGGAGACCGTGGTAACCGACGCGCAGCTGCCGGCCGAGGCGTCGGCCCCGGTCCGGGCCTGGCTGGAGGACACGTCGCTGCAGGACGAGCGGCGGATCGCGATCTTGACTCAGACGATGTCCGGCGTGCTCGACTCGTTTGAGCAGCGCGTACCTGGGCTGGCCAAGCACGCGGAGACCCAGCTCGCGCTCGGTGCCGAGCTGCGTACCGCGGCCGACTCGGCCTACGCGGCGGCCCTGGCCGAGCACGACGAGGCGGTCAGGAACGGCTCGCTGCTGCGGGGCGAGGTGCTGGCCCGATGGCAGGATTTCGTCGGCACCGGCGACCTGGTGCGCACGCTGGAGCCGCGCAAGGCACGCCGCGGCTCGGGCCGCTCGAAGCGGAACGCCGCGATCTCAGCCCGGGCCCAGGCGCTGAAGGCCGCGTTGCGGCAGAGCCTGGAGGCGCTGACGATCTCGGTGGCCGACCGGGCCGCCGAGGACGCGATGGACCGGTGGCAGGCCAGCCCGGCCGGGACCGGCCTGCTCGCGGACGCAGGGCAGGCCACGTTCGTGCCGGGCGGGGCCGAGCCATCTTACGCCAGCCTGCGCAAATGGGAAGGCGAGCTGCAGTGGGGCTTTCCCGGCGCGCAGAGCGACCTGGCAGCCAGCCTCCCGGCCGGCGGCGTCGAGGCGCTGTCCCGGTCGTCTGCCGATCTGGCCAGGCGGGTCGCGGACGCGGTCGCGGCCTGGCCGGACTACTTGCTGCACCTGGTGTAGACCGGGAAAGTGACCACGCGTTCCATCACGAGGATCGGCTCGTTTTACTCTGGGTCCCTTGCC
>JBPCKO010000408.1:0-2890 GCA_051004215.1 Streptosporangiaceae bacterium
TGTCGTTGCGACCCCCGAGCCTGTTTGCTCCTCCGTGTAGGGGGCGCCAAACCCCCCCCCCCCCCCCCAGGCCGGCTCGTGGAGGTGGCGGGAATCGAACCCGCGTCCTTCCGTACATCACCAGGGCTTCTCCGGGCGCAGCCTGCTGTGCTTTTCTCAGCCCCGGCGGTCACGCAAGCAAGCCGCCGACGGGCTCAGTCGCTGTTTGATGTCCCGATTAGTCCCGCGACCGGGCTAAGCGGTGGATCCTCCTAGCTGACGCCAGGCACCGGGCCGGAGGAACTCCCGGACTGACGGTCTCGAACTCGCTTAGGCAGCGAGGGAGAGACTAGTGCGCGATGTATTGGCACTTATCGTTTGCGGCAACGGGATTTGCGAGGTCATCACCGCAACCCTCGGCCCGCTTCCCCTGGATCAACTACAGAAGTCGAAGCCAGTCACCCCCTATGCAGTTTTCCCCGATGATAGAGCATCGGCACCCGGGGCAACACGCCCGCGGCTTCCGGCATTCCCGGCAACACCGGCGCCGGACGCTCGGACCACAGGACCGTCTGCGGGCAAGAGAAAACCCCTGCGGGCGCTGGCGGTGGCCGAAGATGCGCCCGCAGGGGTCTGACCGGCAGGGTCGGGGCCGGTCTCTATGGCCCGGGCCTCCCCCGAGATGAGGCCCGGTTCTCATCACGATGACTGGGCCGCAACCCCCCAAGCGGCAGACCAGCCTCACTAGGTAAGACGTCGCAGAGTAATCGGTTGGTTGCTCTCAGTGCTGAGTTAATCGCTCAAGAGCGCGGCAGCAGCCCAGCGAAGTGGTGCGCAATCTGGACAGCCGGGGCAAAGGACGCGGATGGCGAGAACGTGAGCACCGCGAAGGCGACATCGCCGCGGAAGCCCACAAACCAGATCGCGTGCAGGCCCTTGTGACCGGGGACTGGGGCGGCGCCGACCTGCCCGTACAGCGAGGGGCCGGAGAGCTTGGCCCCCTGGGCGGCCCCCGAGCGCACGGTGTCGGCCATCAGCTCCCGCAGCTGGCCGATCACCGTCGTCTTGAGCTTGACCGGAGCCTTGTCCCCCGAGGTCAGCGTCGGCGCGGCCGGGCCGGTGACGATCGAGGGCTGATGCCAGGCACCGGATCCGACCACCCCGGCCGCCAGCGCCATGTCGAGCGGGCTGACCTGCACAGCGCCCTGGCCTACCGCCTCCTCGGCCTGCTCGTTCTGGCTGGCCGGCCTGGAGATGGCGCCGGTGAAGGCGGTCGGACGCAGCGGCAAGCGCCACGGCTGCCCGATCCCGAACTGCTGGGCCGCGGTCTCCAGCTCGCCCGGATTGAGCAGCTCGGAGAGCTGGACGAACGCGGTGCCGCAGGCGTGGGCGAAGACCTTGCTGAACAGCGGCTTGCCGAGCTTGCTGACCGCAGGCACGTTCGAGAAGAGCTGACCATCGAGACTGAACGTCCCCATGCACGGCACCGGTGTGTCGACACCGTAGCTGGCCTGCGTCGAGAGCACGGCCGCGCTGGTCACGACGGTGAATGCCTGGCCCGGCTGATACCGGCCGCCGAGCGGGTCGACGGCGGGCATCCCGCCGGCCTGACGCTGGGCGACGGCCAGGATCTTGCCGGTGCCCGACTGAATCGCGACGACCGAAGCCGAGAAGGGCAGCCCGGCCAGTGACCCGCGCGCGGCCCGCTGCACCCGGCCGTCGATGGTGGTCTTGACCGGGGTGCCACGGTTTCCCGCCCAGCTCTTTAGCACCTTGATCCGGCGGCCGGCCGCGTTCTGGACTACGACGGTGGTGGTTGGCGTGCCCGCCAGCGTGCTCTGGTAGGACTGTTCGAGCCCCGATAGCCCGACCGTCGTACCGGGCCGGTATGGATCTCCGTCTTTGACCAGTACCTTAGCGGCCTCGGTGCCCACCGCCCCGGTGATGGCCGGCACGGCGCTGCGGAACAGCCGCTTGGTTACTATCCGGTGGGTCAGGCCAGGGACGCGGCCGAGCGCCGCGCTGAGGTGAGCGAACTTGCGCGGCGCGAGCTGGATTAGCTCGAGGAAGGCGTTCGGCGGCGCGGCTAGGATCTGGCCCACCATCTGGGCCGCCTCGGACGATGCCAGGCCCGTCACCCGGGCCAGCCTGGCCGCGGTAACGGCCGGGTCCTTAACCCGGTCGGGCCGGACGCCGACCTCAACCGACGGAGAATTCAGGATCAGCGGGTGGCCGCCGCTGTCCAGCAACGGAGCCCGGCCGGGCACCGTGGTCAGCACGGCGAGCCGCTCGCCGGGGCCGAGACCGGGCACGATCACCGAAGGTGACCACTGCACAAGCCAGCCTTCTGACTGCCGCCGGAGCAGGAATCGGCCCTCGTAGTTCCACGGGCGGCCGCCGCGGCCAAGATCGACCGCGGCGTTGAAGCGCGCGACCGCGGTATCGCCGTGCACGCTAATCCGGCCCATACCCAGAGACAGGCCCTGCGCGCCCAGCTGGCTGTAGGCGTCTCGCAAGGTATTGGCGACCACCACGTGGGGGCCGGTCGTCATCGCCGCGGCGGTCGCGTAGTCACCGTTCTCCCAGGCCAGCAGGAAGCTGCTGACGCTCGTGGTGACGGACGGCTCGGACGGCCCGATGCCGGTCAGGGCTGCGATGATCATGACGAGCACGGCGGTCAGCATGATCCCGAGGCGGATCACAGTGCTGCGAGGGCGGCCGAACAGGGTTGCCTGGCGTCGCTTCGGCGGTCGCCGCGGATGGCCGACCAGGGCTGGGCGGCGGCCAGCCTGCGGGCCGGCCGGCCGCGATGATGGCGCCGGAACTGGCGCTGGCCTGGCGGGGGCGGGCCCGGCCGGAGCCGGGCGGCCCGATGCTGGTCGGCCCGGTGCTGGTCGGCCCGGTGCTGGTC
>JBPCKO010000409.1:0-21106 GCA_051004215.1 Streptosporangiaceae bacterium
ATCATGGTGGTCAGCGAGGGCACCAGGCGCCGCCGGGCGTCCTCCTCGGACAGGTCTCGAAGCTTCCCGCTGAGCGCCCTGCGGTGGTACTCGAGGAACTCCTGCAGGGTCTCCCGTTCTGCGGCCATGGTGACAAGGTCTTCTCCATCTGCCCGAGGCGGAGTATCGGTCACCGCAGAAGGCTACGACCTTAGAGCCAATCGTGAACGTGCTAACGGCATCGCACAGGCGGATGAGAGCGACCTGAGCCGCAGGACGGTCCGTAGGCTGAGCGGAAGGATGAACGCCACTGGAGTGGACGCAGGCAGACATGGTCTTGGTGGGGGTACTGGCCAAGTTCGAGTTCAAAGCGGGCAACGAGGAAGCGGCCGAGCGGTTCTTTCAGGGCGGAAAGCTCGTCGTCGAGGGACAGCCCGCCACCACGCAATGGTTCGCCTTCCATCTTGCGGCAACTACCTACGGCGCCTTCGCCGTCTTCGCGTGCGAGGAAGACAGGGAAGCGCTGCTATCATCCGGCGGCCCCCGAGCATCGCGCGAGAGCGCGAATTTGTTCGCGCGGGCGCCGTCGTTCGAGAAGGTCGACATCGTCGCGGCCCGTGCACTCGGCTGATGCCGCTCGCCGCGAAGTTGGTCAGCCGCGACCTGGTTCTACCAGGCCACGCTCGTAGGCCAGGACCACGAGCTGTACTCGGTCCCTGACCCCGAGCTTCATGAGTATCCGCCCGACGTGAGTCTTGACGGTGGGCTCGCTGAGATACAGCTCGCTGCGTATCTCGGCGTTGGACAGGCCGCGCACGACCAGCGCCATGACCTGGCGTTCCCGGTCGGTGAGCAGGTCAAGCCCGGCGGGCGGCGCCATGTTGGTGATCTCCGGGCGGGACGCGAAGCGGTCAAGAAGCCGCCTGGTCACCGAGGGAGCCAGCAGTGCGTCGCCCGCGGTGACGACCCGGATGCCGGCGATGATGTCGGCCGGCAGCGCGTCTTTGAGCAGGAACCCGCTGGCCCCCGCAGACAAAGCGCCGACGACGTACTCGTCCAGGTCGAAGGTGGTCAGCACGATTACCTTGGGCCCGCCCGCTGACCCGGCGGATCCGCAGATGCGGCGGGTGGCCTCGACGCCGTCCATCCGCGGCATGCGGATGTCCATGAGAACGACGTCGGGGCTGAGCCGCGCGGCCAGTTCGACCGCCTCGGCACCGTCGGCCGCCTGACCCACCACCTGCAGGTCAGGCTGGGCGTCGACCATCATCTGCAGGCCGTGGCGCAGCAGCGCCTGGTCGTCGGCGAGCAACACCCGCGAACTGGTCATGCCATGGCCTCCAGGGGAATGCGCGCGGCCACCCGGTAACCGCCGTGCGGGCTCGGCCCGGCTTCCAGTTCACCGCCGAACAGCATCACTCGTTCGCGCATGCCGACCAGTCCTCGTCCGCCGCTATCCGCGCGTACCGGCGGAGGGACAACGGCACCTGCGACCGGGCCGTCGTCGCTGACCTCCACATCCAGGTGGTCCGGGGACCAGGACAGGCGAACCGTGGCATGCCCCGCGCCGGAGTGTTTCAGCGTGTTGGTCAGTGCCTCCTGGACGATGCGGTATACCGACAGCTCGACCCCGGCCGGGGCCGCGCGCCGGGTTCCTTCCATCGTCAGGTCGACATCCAGCCCGGCCCCGGCGAGCCTCGCCAGCAGGGCGGGGATCTCGCCGACCGTCGGCTGCGGCGCGAGCGCCGCAGCTTCGTCGCCGTCTCGCAGTACGCCGACAAGACGGCGCATCTCCGCGAACGCCTGGCGGCCGGTCTGCTCGATGGTGGCCAGCACCGCCTTGGCGGCCGGCTCGTCCAGGACGGGGACGCTGCCGGCGCCCCCAGCCTGCATGACGATTACCCCGAGGGCCTGAGAGACGACGTCGTGCAGCTCGCGGGCGATGCGCGTGCGCTCGTCGGCGACGGCCTGCCGTGCCCGCAGCTCTCGCTGGTGCTCGGCCTCGGCCAGCCCCGATCGCACCGCGTCGCCGCGGATCCAGACAACGGCGGTAACACCGAGGAAGATCAGCGCCGTCTGCACGGTGTTGCTGCCTCTGGCGGGCAGCGCCAGATGGACGACGATCTCCGCGACCCAGACAGCCAGCGGCCAGTAGGCGTTCCGGCGGCGCCTGTGAACGGCATAGGAGTAGACGGCCCAGTAACAGGCCAGCCAGGCCAGGCCCGACGGGTAACCGATGGCGTCGTACCCGAGCAGCGCCGTTCCGCTGATCACCAGGACCAGACCCGGGCGCTGACGCCGCCCCAGCAGCGGCACGACGATGGCCAGTGTCAGCAGGACCCCGCCCGCGTCCGGTGCCCGGTAGTGCGCGGTCTTCGACCAGCTCACCAGCCAGAGGCCTGCGAGCGACACGGCCACCAGGACGGCGGTGAGCACCCGGTCGGTAGCAACCGGGTGCTCACGGGCGAGGGCCAGCAGGCCACGAGGCGGTCGTTCTGCCATGTCAGCTGCGGTCGCCGTGCCGGCTGCGGGGTGGTGCATCCTGCCAGCCTGGCACGTCCTGCTCAGGTGGCCGAAATCTCGCCCGCTGCCATGCGTCATGCCGCCGTGCGGTCGGTCTTGCTGGTGCCGGGCCGGCGTCCGCGCACCAGCCACAACAGCGCGCCCGCGTCCAGAATCGCGATTGGCAGGACGTCGTTGATGTCATGGACTCCCACCGTGGCGTGCGGGTGAGTGAGGCTGAACACAATGGAGAACAGGCCGAAGGCCAGCGCGATGACCGCTGCTACCGACACGCCGCGCCGCCGGCGCGAACTAGCCAGGGCGGGCCCGAGGAAGACCATCAGCGCGACCAGCGGGAGGATGTGGATCGCGAGCGCGATCACCCCCGTCGTCGCGGGGTGAAACGGTTGTGCCTGCAGCCCGGCATTCCATCCGATCCCGGTCACCATCAGCAGGCCGGCTACCACGCCGCTGGTCCGCGGCGAGCCGGATGTACCTGCGTGAGTGCTGCCAGCAGCGGTGGGCGTCCGCCGGCGGCCGCGTGTGGTCGTGGTAGTCATGGCGTTCTCCCTGACTGAGCGGTAATTGGCTTTCATGGAGTAAGCCTCCGCCGCAGCAACCCCTCCGGTCATCGTCCGCCGGTCGCCACTGCCGGTGATGCTTTGGTATGACGTGGCGGCCCCTCAGCCAGCCCGGCCAAAGCAGCGACCATGGCTGAGTCACCGCCGAGAGGCGAGCCGGAATCGAACCGCCCGGCTCAACCTCCGACGACACCGCCGCCCGAGTAGCCTTTGGGTCTCCGGCCGGCGTGGCAGTGACCGCTGGCGTAGACCAAGGTCCAGCTGGCTGAGAACTCGGTACTGCGCGGGCCATGCTGAGTGCGGGCCGCGCTCACGGTGATCCATGGAGCGATGCGGGCCGGGATGGCGGCGGGGTTGATGGTGAACGCGGTCTGGGCCCTGGTGCTGCTGTTCTGCGGGAAGATCCTCGCCAGCAACCGGAAGGCCCGGCGCGACGATAGCGGGTAGTACAGGCACAGGCGGGGGTTCTGGCTGGTGAACCGCACCGTGGCCGGGACGCCGTCGGCGCGCAGCCGGCGCTGCAGACCGGCCGGGTCGCGCAGTTCGCGGATGGTGACGATGAGCTTGCCGCCGGGCCTGGTGGCGACGTTCCAGGCCGCCAGCCGGACCGGGCTGGGGCCATGGCCGCCGCTGCCGGGCAGCAGCGTGAGCGCTACTACCACGGCGATCACGGCCGCGGCGGCGGCCGCGGCCACGCCGTGCCGTACGCGGCGCCGTCGCGCCCGGGTGAGGATGTCGCGGGCCGGGCGCGTCATCTGCTCCCCGGACGGGCAGCCTGCGCACCGCGGCGAGCAGCTCCCCGTCCGGGCCGCTGCCATCGCCCCCTGGCACCGCCAGGTCGCTGGCGCCCAGGGCGGTCTCCCGCCTTCGGCGACGCCACCAGGAAACGTTCAGGTTCAGCGCGGTGCGCACCACCCAGGCCCGGGGTGCCGGATGCTGGCGCACCGTCCGCCAGGACGTCCAGGCCCGCGTGAACGCCTCTGCCACCAGGTCTTCAGCCCACTGCCGGTCACCCACGGTGACCAGCACGATCTGCAGGCAGTCGTCCCGGGCTGCGGCATAGAAATCGGCGAACTCCAGCCGCTCATCCGTCACACTCCACCAACGCCTAGCGGCCCCGATCCGTTTACACCAGCGGGCATTCCACGAGCGCCCTGCATCGGCCCGAACTACCGCTCATCGTCACCGTCGATGTAGTGCGCGCCGATCCGCAACTGGATCCAGGCTCGCGGCCGCATCGGGCTCGACGTCCGGCGCGTGCTAGTCGAGCGGACGAACCGCGATCGTTCCTTGTCCGGCCGACGGCCTGCCGGCGGAACGCAGCGCGGGTTGCGGCCGCGGTGGAGTTGAAGTACCCGGGCGGATGGATGAAGCCCCATTCGCGGATCCTCACGCCGCCGGTGACGGCACGCGGTAGCCGAAGCTGACCAGGTAAAGCGTCCGGATGTACATGAGCGCCTCGAGCCGGTCGAGCTCGTAGTCGGTCGGCTCGACATGTCGGGGTAGGCGTTGACGGCAGCGTCGATCCGCTCCTGGTTCAGCCGACGTGGGTTCCACGATCCCGTGCCCCCGATCAGGTAAGCGAAGTCGGCGAGGCGCGGTCCGAGCCCGGACGGCTTCCAGTTGATCGCGACCGGCCCTTGTTCGCTCAGGACGGCGTGATCGGGTGCATGTAGGAACGACGCACTGCCATCGAAGTCAGATACCGCATCGTCGGCCGCCAGGCGCTCGGCAGGATACTCCTGCCGCTCCAGGAATCTGAGGATGGCGGCGTCGCCCTCACCACCAGCGCGTCAACGCCGTAGCGATCCCGGAGATGAGCGAGTAGCCGCTCAGGAACTGGCTCGTGGTGTATTCGCGCACCCAGACCCTCGAGGTCCGTTAGCGCTTCGGTGTAGCGCTGCCCGGTCTCCTCGGCGTGACGCCGGACAACCTTCTTGAAGCTGGCGTCCCTAGTCATGGACAACCCTCGTCCACGACATCAAACCCTGGTCGCGGAGTTCGGGCTGCGTGGCGCCCGCGCGCCGCGAGCCGGCTTGGCTCGATGCCGACCCGGGCGTGCGTACGCGGTCGCGTCAGTCTGAGTCAGTGTCCGTGGGCTCGTCGTGAGCCGGGTTCGTGGTTTGCCCGGCCCGGCTCAGCAGGCAGCATTCCGGCTCCGGCTGCCCGGGCACCGGTGAACTCCGGCGGCAGTGGCGTCTGACGCCATCACCGTCTCCCGGTCTCGGCAACGGAGTGCGCGCGGCTAGCAGGCGATGACGATGGCCCCGTTACCGGCCGCCGCGGTCAGCCGGGCTATGTCGCCGGGGTCGCTGGTCAGGATCCGGTCACCAGGCCCGGCCAGGAGCACGACCGTCGCGTCCACTGGGTCGCCGGTGCCTGCCTCACCCTGCAGGACACCAGCCGCGCGCCCGTCCTGCTGACGGACGGGGCGCACGTCGGCGGCCTGCAGTAGCCGCGCCAGATTGACCTGCCGGCCATGCCGGTCTCGCCAGGCCTGCGCGACCACCATCGCGTTCGTCCGTAGTTCGAGCCCGTGCTGCTCGGCCGCGCGGAGCCTTGCTAGAGCGGACCGGTCGTCGCGGTCCACGGCCACCAGCGCGCCCGCGTCCAGGATCACCGCGCTCATGCGGCGCTATCACCTGCGGCCAGCCGGAGCTCCTGCTCGGCCCGGGCGATCTCTTGCGCCGTCAGCACCCCGTGCTCAGCCTCCCAGTCCGCGAGGAAGGCCGCCAGCGCCTCGGCGCGCAGCTTGCTGGCAGCGGCATCGGCCAGCCACGACGAGACCGGCTTTCCGGCCTGCGCAGCCGCCGACCTGACGGCATCGCCGAGGTCCGGATCGAATGAGACACTCAGCTTGTCAACCTTCATTTCCATATCCTACCGCGGTGTTCCTTACCATGGTAGTAACGGGCCTAGCTGCCGAACGCGGCCAGCCGGCCGAGCCGCGACCAGCTCAGCGCGTGTCGCGGCGCGGGACGCCCGGGGCGGGTCCGGGGGACGACGACCCGGAGGGCCTGGGGCCGGATCGAGCAGCGCACCGGCGTCGGCATCATGATCGTCTCGCCGTCGATCCCGACCGGGATCTCGGCCTGCTCCGCGTCGACCGTGACCTCGCCGGCCGCCAGCATGGTCAGGCCGCGGCCGCGGCCCCGGCGCAGCAGCCCGATCGCCTGGGCGGCACTGTCCACGCTGACCGCGACGACGCCGAGCGTGCGGAATCCAGCCGGTCGCGCCCGCCGAGCCCGGCGATGTCGCCGGTCTCATAGGGATTGTTGCTGATCAGCAGGGCCTTGGGCCCCTCGATGTCCGCGCTGCCCGCGCGGGCCGACAGGCGGTGACCATCGCGGTCGCCCTTGAGCAGGTCAGGCAGCATGTCCAGGGTCGTGCCGCGTTTGTCATCCCGGTAGGCGGGGCTGCGCACGATCTCGGCATAGACCCCGAACGATGCGTTATTGACAAAGGTGCGGTCCCCGATGCGCCCGAGGTCGATCCGCTGCTCGACCCCGTCGGTCAGCGCATCGAGGCAGGTGGACGGATCCTCGCGGTCCAGCCCGAGGTCCAGTGCGAAGTGGTTGCGCGTGCCCGCGCTGATGCACAGGAAGGGCAGGTCATGCTCGGCCGCGATGCCGGCTACCAGGGCCTGGGTCCCGTCGCCTCCGGCGGCGCCGAGCAGGTCGGCCCCGTCCGCGACGGCCCGCCGGGCCAGCGCGGCCACGTCGATGATCTGCGGCCCCTCCAGCATCGCCACCTGCGCGCCGAGCGACTCGGCCTTGTCCTTCAGCCTGAACCGGGCGACCTTGCCGCCGCCTGATCTCGGGTTCATGATCAGGAAGGCCCGCTTCGGCCGCCTGGCGGGCCGCTCAGGCCCGGCTCCGCGCTCGGCGGTACCCATGGCGGCCCGGGCCGAGACGAACGCGGCCAGCAGGACCGCGACGGCCACGATGGCCACCCACAGCAGGTTCCGGGTCGCGTACACCACGATCAGGGCGACCGGCACCGCGATCGCGAGGGCGAGCGACACCCAGCGCAGCACCCCGCGGTTGGCCAGGAACCAGTAGCCGAACGCGATCACCAGGAACAGGGCGATCACTCCGGAGACGATCAGGGCAATGCGGTGCCCGCTGGAGAAGACGATCAGGACGACCACGGCGCCCATCACCAGCAGGATCGCGAGCCGGGCCAGCCACCGCTGCCCGGTCACGCGGAACTCCTGGCCGGCCGGGGAGCACAGACGCCATCGCCGGCCATGATGCTCAGCCCGCCGCGCCATGCCGCGCCTGATCCGGCAACCATGACGTCGATCCGACCCCTCGTATCCCTGAGCCGCCGGCGGTGCGTGCCATCCGGCCCGCGCGCTCGCGATGGACTGATCCGGGATCAGCCTTGCCTGCCTGACCAGCGGCCCGGACCACCCGGAGCGGGTGATCCCGGCGGCTCGCTGGCTACCGCTGGCCGGGCGCCGTCACCCTGCGGTACGTCATCGTGAAGTCGATCGCGAAGTCCGCCCCGTTCTCGGCCTTCTCCCAGCGGCCTGCGATCGTGCCGGCGTCGTCGCTGATCACGCCGACGAATCGCTGCGGGAAAGGATCACCGTCGCGCTCCAGGACCCACTCGCGTCCGTCGAAGCGCATGGCGTAGATGCGGCACACTCCGCGATCATCGCTATACAGCTGGACAAAGCTGCCCTTCGCGGCATCGCACCCGATGATCGACGTGCTGTCAGGGGCACCGGCGACATCCGTACTGGTGCGCTGGACCAGGTGCGCCCCGGACGGGTGCCAGCCGAAGCTAGACGTGGCCCGACCAGGCCAGGGTTGCCCGTCCGGCCCGGCCGCCTCGATGGTCCACTCCCCCACGAGTGGCTCCAGCGCCCGGAGGGGTCCGGCCGCGGTCGGCTGCTCCATCCCTACGCTCCCTTCCGCTGACCCGGCCGCATCTCGCCGGGGCCGGGGTTCAGACGACGAACGGAATCAGCATCTTGGTCGAGCGCCGGTAGGCCGGGTACGCGTCGGGGAAGATCCCGGTCATGTAGCGCTCCTCCATGACCGCGCTGTACACGAAATAAGCGCCGGTCAGCGCGACTGCAACCAGCCAGTACGGGCTGGCCGCGATCGCCGTGCCGGCCATCGCGAGCAGGATGCCCGAGTAAATCGGGTGCCGGATGACGTGATACGGACCGGTCGTCACGAGCTGCGCGTCGACCTTTTCCGACATCGGCATTCCCCAGTTCCGGCCGATGAAGATCCGGGCCCAGACCGCGAGCGCGAGGCCGAGAACGAAGATGACCAGGCCGATGCCCTGCAGCCAGGGAGTGTGGATCACGGTGACGGTGTGCCCTCTGAACACGCCCAGCCGCACCAGCAGCAGCACGAGCACGATGACCGCCACCCGCAGGGCGGCGAACCGGGTCCACCTGGTCCGGCCTGGCTTCGCGGTCGTCGACACCACCAGCCAGTAGGCCCAGAAGGCCACCCAGCCGACGAGAATGACCAGGACTACCGCCACTAGCCCGGCCTGGGCGGCCGTCCGAGAACCCGGGGCGCGATGACGGCCACGGCACCGGCCACGATGAAGGCCAGCGGCAGCGGGCACCACCAGTGCTCGGTGAAGGCGCCCAGGCCGTGCGTGCTCTCCCGCCCGGCCCAGAAGATGCCGGCCAGCAGCACGACCCCGCCGGCGATCTCGGCCATTCGTCGCATAGCCACAGCCTAAACCCGGCCAGCCCAGGTCGGGTGAGGTAATTCAGCGCTGCGGGTACCGGCGCTCGATCAGGGCGTTCAGCCGCTCCCGGTCCGGGGCGAGCAGGGCCCTGACCCCGTCCGCGTTCACGTCCGCGACGATGACATCGCCGACCTCATCGTGGACATCGCTGAACAGCCCGTGCGCCTTCATCTTCTGGGCCTGGTAACGGTTGTCGTCGGTGGGGCTGACGTAGTGGACCGCCCAGGCCTTGTACCGGTGAACCAGGAACAGGTGGTTCAGCGTCATCAGGCGCTTTTGCCGCAATCCGGCGTCGACGGTGTTCTGGTCCCTGACCGAGAGGATGTTGCGGCCGCGGCGGTCGGTGATGACCGTGAAGATGATGTTGGCGACGGACTCGCCGGCGGCATCGGACAGCGTCAGCTCCAGCAGGTCCGCGCCCGCCGTGTGCGGCCGCAGCGCCGCCCGCAGCGAGCCCGGTATCTGGTGGTATTCCGCCCACAACGCGAGCCAGCCCTCGAGCAGCTTGACCGGAACCTCGGTCTGGATCAGGTGCTGGTGCTGGGTCGAGCCCTTCCCCATCGACTTGGTGGCCGCCGTGCCGCCCGACGCCGCCATCAGCGCCGCGTCCGATCGCGGGCCGCCCACGAGCGTCTGGGGAGTCCGGTACGGCGACTCGAGCAAGCGGAGCCTGCGCTGCAGCCTGGCCAGCGAGAGCATGCCGTCCTGCTGCAACGCGGTGGCGAACTCCTCCGCGGCCAGGCCGTCGATCTGATGCCCGCCATAGGTGATGAAGTTGAAGACGAATCCCAGCTTGCCGAGCTCCTCGGGGAACTGCTGCATCTCCTCCTCGCTCATCCCGGTGGTGTCCCAGTTGAACGAGGGCGACAGGTTGTAGGCGAGCATCTTGTCGGGGAACTGGGCGTGGATGGCCTCGGCGAAGCGCCGGGCGTCGGGCAGGTCCGCGGTCTTGGTCTCCATCCACAGCAGGTCGGCGAACGGGGCCACGGCCAGCGAGCGGGCGATCGCGTACTCGATTCCGCCCTGGACCTGGTAGTAGCCCTCCGGGGTCTTGCAGGCCTCGCAGTCCCAGCCGACGGTCACGTCCATCGACCGGGCCCGGGCCCTGGCGGCATGGAAGGACGTCCGGTTCGCGTAGGCCAGCCATTCCGCCGCGCTCATCTCGGACGGCTCGCCCTCGCTGGCCCGGAACTCGATCACGTCCGCGACCGCCTGCGGATAGCTGGCCAGGCTCGCCTGAGCCAGCCACTCCTCCAGGTACCGCTCCTCGACCGTCTCCAGCAGTCCTTCCACCGACCCGCCGTCCCGCTGGAACTCCTGCGCGCTCGCCTCCACCGCGGCCAGCACGCCGGCGCCCGCCAGCCATCCGCTGGCCTCGTCATACTCCTCGGGGGAGATCTGGAACAGCAGGTGACCGCGGGCATCCTCGATGCCCAGCTCGCTGAGCTTGTGCAGGATGGCGAGGTAGCCGATCTTGTAGGTCGGCATGCCCGCCACGCTGGTGGCGCCCAGGATGAACGGGTGGTCGCGCTCATCGGACCGGCTCTCCAGGAACGTGGCCGCCTCGGCGTCGGTCCTGGCCACGATCAGGCCGGGCACGCCCATGACGTCGAGCTGGAAGCGGGCCGCGTTGAGCCGCTTGATCTGCTCGTCGACGCCGACGAGGACCTTGCCGCCCTGGTGCCCGCACTTCTTGGTGCCGGGCTTCTGGTCCTCGATGTGGTAGCCGGGGACTCCGGCCTCGACGAAGCGGCGGATCAGGTTACGGACGTGCGCGTCGCCGCCGTGGCCGGTGTCCGCGTCGGCGATGATGAACGGCCGGTAGTCGAACTCGGGCGCGGCCGCGCGCTGCGCTTCGCTGAGCCGGGATCGGTTGAACCGCTGGTTCCGGTCGGCCGTCAGCAGCGCCCGCACGATCGGCGAGGCCTCCTCCGGCACCTGCGACAAGGGATAGCTGGCCAGGTCAGGCCCGGGATCTTCGGTGATCGATCCCTTGGCCGAGGTCGCCCAGCCGCCCAGGTAGATGCCCTCGATGCCCATCCGCTTCATGGCCACCGCCTGGCCGGGCGAGTAGGGGCCGAAGGTGGTGATCGACCGGCTCTCGGCGTAGAGCTGCCGCAGCCGGTCGTAGAACTGCTCAGCCGCCACTCGCGCGATGGTGTAGTCGGCCGGGATGGTTCCCCGTTGCTCGACGACCTGACGCGCCGAGTACAGGCGGGTGGTGTCCGCGAAGCGCGAACTGTCGAACCATTTCGCGGTCTCGCTGATTTCCGACTCGAATGAGCTCACGGCTGGCTCCCCGGCGACATCTGATCGGCTGGCCCCATCACTGGCCCTTGCTCCGGGCTGCGCGCTGCTCGTCGCCATCTGGCATTCGTGCCCGGCTGAACCCTGACGAACCCGGCGCGGCCCGGCACTCGCCAGAAGCCGCGGCCCGGATCTGCCCTCCTATTGGACCTCGCCGGGGCCGCGCGCGAAAGGGCCGGAGGTCCCGCAGCGGCGGCAACGGCGGCCGGCCAGCGGTCAGTCCTCCCACAGCGGCCGGATCTCGATCACGCCGCCATCTGCGGCCGGATGCCGGGCGGCGATCTCGATGGCCTCGTCCAGGCTCGCGCAGTCGAGGATGTCGAAGCCGCCCATCTGTTCCTTCGTCTCCGCGAATGGCCCGTCCGAGACGAGTGTCTCGCCGTCGCGGACGCGCACCGTCGTCGCGTCGCTGCTCGGCCGCAGGCGGGCCCCGCCGCGGCGCATCTTCCGGGCATCGACGTCGGCCGCCCAGGCCTGGATCTGCGGCAGCGCACCCACCTCTGCCGGGCTGAGCACGATGGACTCGTCATTACAGATCATCAGCATGTACTTCATGGCTCGTCAGGGTGCCACATCCAGGCGCCGGCCAGGCCGATACCCCGGCCGGGGGCCGGTTCCGGCGGCCTGGCTAATCGGTCCCGGCTTCCATCGCGGCCCGGTCGAGCAGCTCGTCGTCGGCGTCCACCTCGCCGCGGGAGGCGATCGCCTGAGCCCCGCCGGCCGGCATCGCGCCGACCAGCCCGGTCGGTGACGTGGTGCCGATCAGCTGCGCGTGCGCGGCCCCGACCATGCCGAGCCCGGCGTACTGCTCCAGCTTGGCCCGGGAGTCGGCGATGTCGAGGTTGCGCATGGTGAGCTGCCCGATCCGGTCCCACGGCCCGAACGCGGAGTCCTCGGTGCGCTCCATCGACAGCTTGTCCGGGTGGTAGCTGAACGCCGGTCCCGCGGTGTTGAGGATCGAGTAGTCCTCGCCCCGGCGCAGCCGCAGCGTCACCTCGCCGGTGACGGCCGCGCCGACCCAGCGCTGCAGCGACTCCCGCAGCATCAGCGCCTGGGGGTCCAGCCAGCGGCCCTCGTACAGCAGCCGCCCCAGCCGGCGGCCCTCGGCGTGGTAGTTCGCGATCGTGTCCTCGTTGTGGATCGCGTTGACCAGCCGCTCGTACGCCGCGTGCAGCAGCGCCATGCCGGGCGCCTCGTAGATGCCGCGGCTCTTGGCCTCGATGATCCGGTTCTCGATCTGGTCGGACATGCCCAGGCCGTGCCGGCCGCCGATCGCATTCGCGGCGATCACCAGGTCAACCGCCGACGCGAACCCGGCCCCGTCGATCGTGACCGGACGACCGCGCTCGAAGCCGATCGTCACGTTCTCGGCCTCGACCGGCACGGCCGGGTCCCAGAACCGCACCCCCATGATCGGATCGACGGTCTCGATCCCCGCGCTGAGCTGCTCCAGGGTCTTGGCCTCGTGCGTCGCGCCCCAGATGTTGGCGTCGGTCGAGTAGGCCTTCTCGGCCGCGTCCCGGTACGGCAGGTCGTGCTCCAGCAGCCAGGCGCTCATCTCCCGGCGGCCGCCGAGCTCGGTCACGAACTCCGCGTCCAGCCACGGCTTGTAGATCCGCAGGTTCGGGTTGGCCAGCAGTCCGTACCGGTAGAAGCGCTCGATGTCGTTGCCCTTGAACGTCGAGCCGTCACCCCAGACCTGGACGTCGTCTTCCAGCATCGCCCGGACCAGCAACGTGCCGGTCACCGCGCGGCCCAGCGGGGTGGTGTTGAAGTAGGCCCGGCCGCCCGAGCGGACGTGGAACGCCCCGCAGGCCAGCGCGGCCAGTCCCTCCTCGACCAGGGCGGACCGGCAGTCCACGAGCCTGGCGATCTCGGCGCCGTAGGACAGGGCCCGGTCCGGCACCGAGGCGATGTCGGCCTCGTCGTATTGCCCGAGGTCGGCGGTGTACGTGCACGGCTGGACGCCGTTCTTGCGCATCCAGGCGACGGCGACGGAGGTGTCGAGCCCGCCGGAGAACGCGATCCCGACCCGCTCGCCGGCCGGCAGGGAGGTCAGTACCTTGGCCACACGTAAAAGTATGCCATCAATTGCATGATTATTCCAGTCGAACCAGCGCCGTCGGCGACGGCCGTGGCCGAGCTGGTCACCGAGCTTGCGACGGGGACCTGGGGCTGACGGCACCGCGCTTTGGTGCCAGCATCCCGGCTGACACCGGGCTGGCACCCTTCCTTTCGCCTTTACCAGACCTTTAGGATCAGGGTTCCGGAACTGGATTGCCGCCGATCACCTGCACGAACGAGGACCGAAATGAGCAGTCAGGCCGCCCGGCTGGAAATCCGCCTGGTGCCCGACGCCGGCGCCGACGCCCAGACGGCCGCCGACGGCACCCGGCAACTGCGCCGGGAACTGCTGGAACTCGATGTCGACGCCGTCGACCTGCCGCGCGCCGACCCGCCGCCCGGCTCGCGCGGTGCCGATGCCACCGTGCTCGGGGCGCTCGTGGTGACGATCGCGCAGTCACAGCTGCTGCCCCCGGTCCTGGACACCGTCAGGTCCTGGCTCACCGCCTCCCGCCAGCGCTCGGTCAAGCTGGAACTCGACGGCGACGTACTCGAGCTGGCCAGGGTCTCCTCGGACGAGCAGCGCCGCCTGACCGACGCGTGGCTCGCCCGCCACCAGGCCCCGTGATCGCATGGCCAGCGCCCGCAGCGCCCTGATCATCGGCGGCGACGACTATGCCGATCCCGGCCTGCGAAGGCTGCGTGCTCCGGCCAGCGACGCCCGGGCCCTGGCCGGGGTGCTGCAGGACCCGGCGATCGGCGGCTTCGAGGTGCGGACCCTGCTGAACGAGCCGGCCCACGTCGTCAGCCTGGCCGTCGAGGAGTTCTTCGCCGACCGGACCGCCGACGACCTGCTGCTGCTGCACTTCTCCTGCCACGGCGTCAAGGACGAGGACGGCGAGCTGTACTTCGCGATGGCGAACACCGTGCTCCGGCGGCTGGCCGCGACCGCCGTGCCGGCCGATTTCGTGAACCGGCGGATGACCAGAAGCCGTTCGCGCCGGGTAGTGCTGCTGCTGGACTGCTGCTATGCGGGCGCGTTCGAGCGCGGCATGACCGCCAGGGCGGGTACCGACATCGGAATCGAGTCCCAGTTCGGCGGCCGCGGCCGGGCCGTCATCACGGCCTCCAGCGCGATGGAGTACGCCTTCGAGGGCGACGTCCTCGCCGACGCGGCACAGGCCACGCCGTCGGTCTTCACCAGTGCCCTGGTGGAGGGGCTGGAGACCGGCGACGCCGACCGCGATCAGGACGGGCTGGTCGCACTCGACGAGCTCTACGACTACATCTACGACCGGGTGCGCACGGCCACGCCGAACCAGACACCGGGCAAGTGGGCCTTCGGCGTGCAGGGCGAGCTGGTCATCGCCCGCCGGGCCAGGCCGGTCGCCCAGCCCGCGCCGTTGCCGCCCGAGCTGCTGGACGCCATCGAGAGCCGGCTTGCCACCGTCCGGCTGGCGGCGGTGCAGGAACTCGAGCGCGTGCTCCACGGCAAGCACGCCGGCCGCGCGCTCGCCGCCCGCCAGGCGCTGCAGGACCTGACCGGCGACGACAGCCGCACAGTCGCCGCCGCGGCCACGGCCACGCTGGCCGGCGAGGCAGCATCGGCCGGGCCCGGGCCAGCCGCTCCGGAACCCGCCGAACCGGCACCCGCTGCCCGGAGGGCCGGGCCGGTCCCGGCGGCCAGCACGAGGCCGTCGCGACCTGGCCTCCTGCTGGCCGCGGCGGCCGTGCTCTCGGCGGCCAGCGGCATCGCCGTCATCCGGTCGTTGTTCCTCGGCTTCGCGGCGTCTCAGGGCTCGGCCTTCACCCTGGCCGATAACTCCGCCACGCTGCGCCAGGGCCTTCTCGCCGGGAGTGCGGCGATCATCGCCGCGGCTTTGCTCGCGGTCCGGCCGGCCAGCTGGCTCGCCGGGCCCGGCCTCGTCCTCGGGCTCGCCACCGAGGGACCGAACAGCGCCATCTACGATGTCCTCGTCGGGCGCGCCTACCGGCCGGCCGGGCCCGGCCTGTGGCTGAATGCCGCCGGCGGTCTCGCCCTGACCGTCGCCGCCGTGCTGGCCGCGGTCGCGCTGGCCAGAACATCAGCGGTCGGGACCGGGTCGCGGGTTCCGGTCGGCCTGCTGCCGAGGCTGATCATTGTCTTCGGAGCCCTGAGCGCCACCGTGCTGGTCGCTCAGGTTCTGCGCGAGGCCACGATTCCCGGCACGTCGGCCAGCGCCACCGGCCGCGACATCTTCCCGCTGATCTGGTCAGCCACCATGACGCTGGCCGTGCCGCTCGCAGCCGTAGTCGTGCGGCCCAGGGCTTTCGGCATCGCGCTGCTGGCCGGCGGCCTGATCAATGACGCGGGCAACGCGTTCTTCTACTCCACGCCGAGCAACAGCGCCTTCGCGATCCCGGTGGCCGTGCTGATCGGGCTGACCGTGACCCTCGGGGTGACCAGCCGTCGCCGGGATATGGCCGCCCCTGACCCGCCGGCCAGGGCGGCCTGAGCCCGGCTCACCGCATCAGCTCCCCGACCGTGACCGGGACCGGAACGATATTGCCGGGCGGGGCGAGCGGGCAGGCCCAGGCCGGATCGTAGGCGCAGGACGGGTTGTAGGCGAAGTTCAGGTCGATGATCAGGCGGCCGTCCCGGCCGCCCAGGTCCGCGCCCTTGACCGTGTCCAGCACGTACCGGCCGCCCGGGTAGGTCGCGCCGTCGGTCCTGGTGTCCCTGACCGGCACGAAGAGCCCGCCGCCGTACCCGGCCAGCCACCACACGTCCAGGTCGCCCACGCCGTCCAGGTGCACGACGCCGGCCCGCTCGAAGGCGACCACCCCGTCGGTGCCGGTCCGCACCTCGATCCTGGCCGCCGCGATGCCGGTGTCGACCGGCACGTCGAACCGCAGGCCCGGGTCATAGGGCGCCACCGGGGCCGCGAACCCGGGCCGCCCGGCCGCCGGCACCGGCGACTGCGGGTGGCTGGCCAGGAGCTGGTTTCTGCCGTCCTGCCAGAGCCGGTGCGCGGCCGGGACGTCGGCCAGCGCCCTGACCCGCTGGTACAGCGCGGCGACCTGGCGCCGCCAGTCCAGCAGGTGCAGCGCCTCGGCTCTCAGCCGGTCCGGCGTGTCCGTCATGTCCCCTCCCGGGCGCGAACTGCCAGCCTAGCCGCGCGGGCCGGCCGCGCCGGAGCGGACTGACAGCCAGGCCGCTAGGCTCGCGCCCAGCACCGCCGCCCTCGCCCGGTGAAGGGAACGCATGGACCTGACCGGCACGGCCGTCATCGTGACCGGATCCTCGAGCGGCATCGGCGCCGCCATCGCCCGGCGGCTGGCCGGGCTCGGGGCCGGGGTCGTGGTGAACTCGGCCACATCGGCGCAGGCCGGCCAGCGGCTCGCCGCCGAACTGCCGGATGCGGCCTACGTGCAGGGCGACATCGGCGATCCGGCGACCGGCGCGGCGCTGGCCGCCGCCGCGGAACAGCGCTGGGGGCGGCTGGACGGGCTGGTCAACAACGCCGGAGTCACCGTCGACGTGCCGTTGCCCGACCTCGACGCGGTCACGGCCGAGCACTGGGACACCGTACTGCGCACCAACGTGATCGGGACTTTCCTGGTCAGCCAGGCCGCGCTGCCGCTGCTGCGGCAGTCAGCCGCCGGCTGGATCATCAACATCACCTCGGTCGCGGGCATCCGCCAGACCGGCAGCTCATTGCCGTACGCCGTGTCCAAGGCCGCGCTGAACCACCTCACCGCGATCATGGCCAAGTTCGCCGGGAACGGCGTGCGGGTCAACGCGGTCGCGCCCGGACTGATCGCGACCCCGTGGACCACGACCTGGGACGACCGCAAGGCCGCGGTTGAGCAGGCCGCGCCGCTGCACCGGGTCGGCACCCCTGACGACATCGCCGACGCCTGCGTCACGCTGATCGGCACCCGGTACGCGACCGGCCACACGCTGCTGGTCGACGGCGGCCTCAGCCTCGTCATCTGACGCCGTGAGCCAGGCCGTCTTCGATCACGTCGCGATCGGCACCGGTGATCTGGCCAGCGGCTGGGCCCTGTTCGGCGGCCTGCTCGGGGGCCGGTGGGCCCACGGCGGCAACTCGGCGGATTCTGGTGGGGCCAGCTCGAGTTCGCCGCCGGCCCCAAGATCGAATTGCTCACCCCGACCGGCGGACCTGACGCGGCGTTCCTCGAGCGGTTCCTGGCCGCCCGCGGCGCCGGGCCGCACCACCTGACCTTCGTCGTACCCGACATCGGGGCCACGCTGGACGCGGTCCGCGCGGCCGGGATCGAGCCGGTAGGCGTGAACCTGGCCAGCCAGAACTGGAAGGAAGCGTTCATCCATCCGAAGGACGCGCAGGGCATCGTCGTGCAGATCGCCCAGCAGTCCGGTCCCCCGCCGCCGCACCCGGCTCCCGGTGACCTGCCAGACCCTGGCCGTGCCTCGGTCTTCGCGGTGGCCGAACTGGTCGTGACCGACCAGATCAGGGCGGACGAGCTGTACCGGATCATACTGGGCGGAAGGTCGGCCGACCCCGGTCCTCCCGATGTCCGGGACACCGAGCTGACCTGGCCGAACGGGGCGCGGCTGCGGCTAGCTCAGCGCTCCGGCGCTAACGGGCTGAGCCGCCTGCTGTTCACCGGGACGCCCGCCTGCACGGCAGCCGAGCGGGAGCGGGCAGCCGGCCTGGCCGCGCGCCTGCGGTCCCCTCTTCCTGGGCGGCTGACCGGAGCCTGGCAGCATGGCGAGATGGACGCGACCATCCCGCTGCCGGTCATCGGCGTGGTCCGCACCGGTTTCGCCGACCGGGAGACCACGCCGATCCAGGCCGCGCTGAACCTTCGCCGGGGTGGACCTGCTCGACGGCACGCCGGTCCTCGACATCAAGCCCTACGAGAACCGGTTCGATCGACCGCCAGGCGATCCGCGCTGCGGCTGGTTCGGCCAGGTCGCCATCGGCGAGCGCGTCATCCCCGCCGACCTGGGCCCCGAACCCTGAGATCGGCCGTCAGGAGGCGACCAGAACCGGCGGCCGCAGCAGCCCGCTGGCTTCCGGCGCGGCCTGGTACGGGGTACCGGCGTAGTACTTGTTCCCGGCCGCGCTGAAAACGGCGATCTCCAGCCGGTTGCCCGCCGGGCGGAGCAGGTCGTCCGGCAGCGCGAACTCAAAAGGCGCCCAGCCCCGGCCCCCGACCGGCTGGCCGTTCAGGGTGACCTCGACCGCCGCCCTGACCGCGGGCAGCCGCAACCGCCAGCCTCCGTCCGCCGGGCGGTCGAACTCGCAGCAGTAGAAGCCGACGCCTGAGTAGCTGGCGAAGCCCTGTCGTTCCCAGCCCTGGTTCACCTCCACCGGAACCGGCTTGTCGGCTAGCCCGGGAACGCGCAGCGTCCACCCGCTCACCAGCGGTACCTGGGCTGACGCGGCCGGCCCGGCCAGGCTGGCCGACCGCTGGGGCTCGTTCCCGGCCGGGCCCGCGGCGGGCCGCACGCGCTCGCGCAGCCTGAGCAGCCGCAGCTCCATCGGCGCCAGCCCGAGCGACAGCTCGGGTCCGGCAGCCGACTCCTGCTCGGCCCAGGACGGGCAGCCCCCGGTCGCCGGGTCCCATTCCTGCCAGCCGGCCCCCGGACGCGCCGTCGCGATCGTGACCTGGGCCGGATCCTGGCTGTCGTTGAACAGCGCCAGCCTGGCAACCGCTCCGGCGGCATCGCCCTCGGCGCCGGCCCACTGCCACAGCTGCCCGTCCGAGCCCGGCGCGCGCCGGGCCGTGGCGTGCGGATGATCGCGGAGCAGCGGCGCGAGCAGGGCCCGGGCCCGGGCCGCGGGCGGCAGCCCGTCGAGGTGACTGCCCGCCGGGCGGGCGGCCCCGATCGCGGCCCACTCGGACCTGATCGCCTCGTCTGGCCCGTTCTGCAGGTACTGCGGCGCGCAGCCGGACGACACCAGCAGTCCGCCGCCAGCGGCGAACGCCCGCAGCGCGTTCCCGGCGGCCAGCGTGCCGAGCGTGCTGACCGACGGGAGCACCAGGGCGCGGTAGGCGCGCCCCGGCAGGCAGAGCCGCCCGTTGCGCATCTCGGCCCGCAGCAGGTCACGCTCGTCGATCAGGTGGAAGCCGAAGCCCTCCAGGGCCAGGAACGAGGCCCAGAACTCCAGGTGGTCACCATAGCTGTGGCCGGGGCCCTCGGCCCAGATCGTGCGCAGCGGGTACAGCACGGCGACGTCGCAGGCCGGCGCGGCCCCGTCCAGGAACTCCGAAAGTCGCGCGGTCTCGTCCGCGAACCGGCGGTGGAACGGCCACCAGGGCTCGAAGTTAATCCCGGGCGGGAAGTCGAACCGCGGGTTGGTGAACATAGCGTCGTCGCCGTCCCGGCCGTCGGTCTGGTAGAAGCCGTGGAACAGGAACTGGCGGGCGCCGGCCAGCGTCAGCCTGATCGCCTGAGCCCGCAGTTCCTCCAGCGTCAGCCCCCAGTACCCGGCGTACAGGTCGCCGGCATCCGGCGAGCGGCCCATGTACTGCTCGACGATGCAGCCGCTGCGCCCGTTGGAGCGGGCCACCGAGTCGCCCATCTTGGTGCTCAGCTGGGGCACGCAGTCCTGCGCGTCCACCCCGGTGATGTCACGGTAGGCGTCCAATCCGAAGTAATCGAGGCCGAAGTTCACCCGCAGGTCCCAGTGGCCGAACGAACGCCCGGGATGCCAGGACCCGACGTGCCCGAGGACCTCGTGCCCGGACAGGGCCAGGCCGTGCTGCCGGCACCAGGCCGCGATCGTGCCCAGGAAGCTCTCGCAGGCTAGCTCGGTGAAGGCCTGATAGAACCCGCAGCGCAGCGCCCTGGTCCGCGGCCCGACGTCGATCAGCAGCGCCAGCAGCGACCGCCCGAAGCCCTGCCCGGTCCTGCCCATGACCGCGGCCGGCAGCTGGGGCGCGAACGGCAGGCTGGAACGCAGGTTCCCGTGCCGCTGCGGCCATTGATAGAAGGTCGCGTGCGGCTGGTCGAAGAAGATGTACCGGACGGTGGTGCCGAAGTGGTCCCCGAAGGACTTCCTGAACGGCTCGTAGCCGACCCGCACGAACTGCCGGGCCGCCTCGGGCAGCAGGTAGTTGGGCACCCGCGAGGTCGTGCACCTGGCCGCGGCGAACACCGTGACCAGCCCGCCCTCCAGGCCGGCCAGCTCCTGGCCGGGCGCGACCAGGACCGAGCAGCCATCCTCGCGGCCGGCGGCGATGCTGGCCGCGCCGGTCACGTCCCTGATCTGGTCCAGGTCGGTGATCTCGCCGCCGGGGTAGGCCACCGCGGCGATCACCTCCCAGTCCCCCCAGGCGACCCTGGCCCCGTCGTACTGCCAGGCCAGCCCGGCCGGGCCGAGGTCCGCGGCCGACGAGGCGATCTGGTCGATCGCGCAGCGGGCGACGGCGCCGTCCCGCCCCGGCCGGCCGACCGGCGCGGTCGCCCAGAAGACGTGCCGCTCCCTGAGCTCGTCGTGCCCGCGGACGGTCCGGCCGCCGGCCTGGCCGCTCTGCCAGTTGTACTCGTCGTAGATACCGACGGTCATGCCGCGCCTGGCCGCCTCGGCGACCGCCAGCCGGCAGGCGGCCAGGTAGTCAGGGTCCAGGTACTCGCCGATCGGGTAGGCCAGCCTGGCCTGGATCTGGAACGAACGGAAGCCGCCGTCCAGCATCTGCCCGATCTGCGCGGTGATCTGCCCGGCCGACGGCAGCTCGTGCCAGAACCAGTAGGCGGCCGGGCTGTGCGCGTTGTCCGGCGCGGCGAACGCGGCCGTCCTGACATGCTCGGCCGACGGGGTCTGGGCCATGACCGCTCCTTTCTGCTGCCTGCTTGCGCTGTCGCGGCCCTGCCATCAGGCGCCGGCCGGGCTGACCCGCAGCCCGGCCGCCAACCGGTCGGCCTCGTCCCGGGGGGGAGGAAGAACGCAGGGGGAGCACCACGATGTCTAGAG
>JBPCKO010000410.1:0-3451 GCA_051004215.1 Streptosporangiaceae bacterium
CCGCGGACGTACTGGCGGCTTGCGACGCCGGGCCCCTGCCAGGTCCGTTCCCGGCCGTCCGGCTCGACCCCGGCCGGTGGCTGCTCGTCTCCTGTTGCGGCGGGCCCGGCGACGAGCAGCCCGCCAGGCCGAGCGCGAGAACCCCCGTTCCGGCCAGCAGCAGCCGCGGAGATAACCTCATCGACTACCTCGCCCCATCCGCCCCCCGAGTGATCGTTGACCAGCGGCTTTCCGTCATGGTCACCCGGGCGCCGATGGCTCGTCAAGCAGGCCGGCCAGGCCGGATGACAGGTCGGCGGCGCGGGCCGCACACCGGAGGACAGTCCGGTGTCGTGGCGTTCTCACACCTGCGATTGAACGGGGCCTGGCTCGCGCCGGCGCTGCGCTCGATCCCGCAGCCGCCGCTTGTAGGCCGCGCCCCGGTGCCGGGCTGCCGCGCGGGCGTACCGGGCCAGCGTGGCCGGGTCCGGCCTGGCGGGCCCGGTGAGCTCGTAGCCGAGCGAGCGCAGCCGGCCCTTCATAGCCGTCTCGCACAGAGCGATCTGGCCGGGCTCGAGCCGCTCCTGCCAGGTCCCGGACGGCGCGGCCTTGACCTCGGCCCTGGTCGCGGAGTGCCAGACCTGGCGCTCGGGCAGCGTGTCCCCGGAGACCTTGTGCGGCTCGGTCATGACCGGGTCGTAGTCCTCGCCGAGGAAAGCGCACAGCGGCCCGAGCTGGCCGGCCGGATCGGCGACCAGGTCTTCGTAGCGCAGCTCGTAGTAGGCGCCGGCGGGCAGCGAGCGGGCGGCCCGCCGGCCGCTGTCGATCGCCTCGATCCAGGTGCACACGGCGGCGTCGATGTCCTGGTGGAACCACGGCATCCGCAGCAGCGACGCCACGCAGTCCCGGCCGTCCCTGATCAGGTGCACGAACTGGGCGTCGGGGAACATCCGGGCGAGCGCGGGCACGTACTGGTAATAGCCGGGCCGCTTGTCGCCCCAGCGGGGCTTGCCGAAGCGGCGGGCGTAGGCGCGGAACACGATCCCGATCGCCGAGCCGAGCGTCGGCGGTCCCTGGGCAATCTCGCCGGCCACCTCGCCGGCGTCCAGGCCAAGGTCGCCGAAGAGCGTCCCTGGATCGCCCACGATCGAGCCGGCCAGGGCCCGGCGGCTGGCCTCTGAGCGCAGGTCGCCGAAGCTGTTCCTGCGCTCGTAGGCCGTGATCACGAACCTGGTCTCCGGCGGCATCGCGATCCGGGGATGGGCGTGCAGCATCAGCTGCAGCAGGGTGGTCCCGGACCGTGGACAGCCCAGGACGAAGATCGGCCGGTCGGCGCCCATGGGGTCAATCTACCGGCGCGGCCGGCCGGGCCGGGCTCGCTACTCCGAACCCCACTTCAGCGCCGGATCGGGCAGCGTCGGCGGGATCAGAAAGGCCGGCGGGGCGGACAGGTCGATGGCGGCCATCGGTGCCTGGGCGGCGGCGTCCCGCTTGGTCAGGGCGGGCAGGTTCCACTTCTCCTCGATCAGCTTGAGCACGGACGTGTGGTCGAACACCTCCGAGATCACGCAGTCCTTCCTGGCGTACGGGGAGATCACCACGGCCGGGACCCGGGGGCCGTACCGGTCATAGCACATCGGGCCTATGTCGTTCTCCGCGCCCTTGGAATTGCGGGGGAACAGCAGCCGGTGAGCCAGGCCCACCAGCGGGCCCCGGTTGGCCGTGGCCCGCCCGTCGATGTCATCGGGGGGCACCGCCCCGGGCGGCGGCACGTGGTCGTAGTAACCGCCGTGCTCGTCGTAGGTCCAGATCAGCAAGGTGTGCGGCCAGCCCTTGCCCGCCATCACCCGCCTGATCACGTCGGAGGCGAAGCTCTCGCCCTTGCGGATGTCCTGCGGGTTCTCCTCCGAGTACTCATCGAACGAGGGATCGACGACGCTGACCGCGGGCAGCGTCCCGTTCGCGGCGTCCTCGCAGAACGCGTCCATGCCCTTGACGTGCAGCATGTGCCGGGCGATTCCCATCGGGTACAGGTCGGCGGTGAAGACGAGATCCTTCTGCACGTCGGCGATGTTCTTCAGGCCGCGGCTGAGCCAGGCCAGCCGGCGTTTCGCGGCCCGGCGGCGGTAGCGCGCGTAGTTGCGCAACCGGGAGTGATGGTCACCGGTCACCGGGTGGTAATTCGTCCACGAGATCCCGTGCTGGGTGAGCGAATCGAAAATCGTCCCGGCCGCGGGATAGTCCAGCAGGTGCAACGGCAGATCGTCGACCAGGCCGTTGGCGGTGCCGGCGATCAGGAACCGCCGGTTCGGGAAGGTCGGCCCGAGGCAGGATGCGAACCACCGGTCCAGGACGGGGAATGTCCTGGCCAGGCCGTGATAGAAGGGCAGGTCCTGCTCGGTCCAGTAGCCCATCGCGACCCCCGGGTCGGCCTCCGGCTGGGCCTCCTGAGTCGCGGTCACGAAGCCGTCCATGCCGCCGTCGTTCCACTGCTGGTGGGTCGCGTGCCAGCTCTGGGACGGGTTGTCCTTGACCTGATGGGTGGAGCCGAGGTGGTAGCTGCGAACCGGCTTGCCGTCCTTGTCGGCGTTCTCGGCCGCGGGCAGGCCGTCGGCACCGAGCGGCAGCCCGTCGCCGCGCCCGGTCATCGTGCCGAGGTAGTTGTCGAACGAGTGGTTCTCCATCATCAGCACGACGATGTGCTGGATCTCGGGCAGCGTCTCGGTGCCCGCGGGCCTGCTCGGGTCGGGACGTTCACCGGGCTGCTGCGGGAGCAGCCGGGTGCGGCGCCTGATCTCGCGTCGCTCAAGACGCTGCCAGACCGGGCGGTTCATCGCATGCTGCTCGAAGCGCTGCCATGAAGGGGGCATCGGGGGGTGCACCTCCGGCGGGGGACGAGAGTGCTAACTGCTCAGTTCCCGGCGCCCGAAACATCCGTCTGGCCATCGCCGGCCGGCCCCGCGCCTGGCCCGCGGCCCGCGCGGAACGCCCCGGCGAGGTGGCCCCGCCCCAGGCTCGCGCGAACGAACCGGACGAGCCGGCGCTGGCGTGGCGGCCGGTCGGCCCGGTCCCACATGTAGGCCGGGCGGCAGCTGCCGGTGAGCCACCAGGAGCCGGAACCGGTGGCCCCCTCGGGATCGCCAGGGGACGGGAGCCCGACCCTGATCGACGCGCTCAGCCCCATCATCGCAGCACCACCAGCCGGACGGCCGCCTCGGCAACGGCCTCTTTCACGCAGATTAGCCCCGTCCGGCCGCATGTCAACTATTCGGCCGGTCCGCTGGCCGAGAGCACCCCGAGGCGGCCGCCGCCCCGGTCGGATTCGGGCGGCCGCCGGCGGTCGGCCGGCGCGCGGAATTACTACTCGCGGGTACCTCTAGGCAGGCCCGCAACATTTCAGTATGATGATACGAAAAATAAGTGAACACGGCGCCGGCGACCCGTTTCCCAGGCCGTCCGAGACCCGCTCGGC
>JBPCKO010000411.1:0-28701 GCA_051004215.1 Streptosporangiaceae bacterium
CGTGGGCGTCCTGAAAGCCGGGCAGCAACGCCCTGCCGCGCAGGCTGACCACCCCGGTGCCCAGCCCGCGCAGACCGGCCAGGTCGTCGTCGGCGCCGACCGCGGTGACCGCTCCCACGGTCACCGCCACCGCGCTGGCCGGGCGGCCGCCGGGCGCCGTGGCCGGAACCAGCCGCCGCCCGCTGCCGTCCGGCGTGTAGATCGCCCCGCCGGTGAAGATCACGTCCGCGTGCTGCGGCATGGTATACCCCCTGCTTCTCGCCGCCCGGCCCCGGTGCTGGCGGTTCTTGAACTCAGCGTTTCCAGATGAAAGCGATCGGATAGTGCGTCGCGGCGGCTCCGCGCGCGGGCAGGCCGAACGCCTGCTCGATGGTGCGCAGCACGTTGTAATGGTCCACCGGCTGGCCGTAACGTCCTGGCCGCACCTGCTGGCCGACGACGATCGTGGCGATGTGGTTGGAACCGCTGCCGTCGTCCTCGTCCCAGGTCACGATCAGCACGCTGTCGTGGTGCATCGCCCATGTTGCGTACCCGCTCAGATGGGCCCGCAGCCAGGCATCCCCGGTGGCGACCGGGCAGTCGTGCATGTCGTGGCACAGGTCAGGGATCACGAACGAGACGGCGGGCAGCCTCGCAAACCGCGTCGCGGCGAATTGCCGGAACGGCTGGCTCGCCGAGCCGGGGATATTGGTGAAGTCCGCCCACGGGACGTGCTTCCTGGCGTAACCGCCCGCCGCGCAGGCTGACGACCCGGCGGCCGGCAGCCCTTCTGAGTATCCGCGGAAGGTCAGGCCAGCCGCGATCAGGTCGGCGGCCAGATTCGGGCCGTGCAGCCGCACCGGGCACTGGTCGCTGCTGATGCCCTGCGTGCTGCCGGAGAACAAGGCCAGGTAGTTGGGCTCGCTCGGGTGGGTGACCGCGTACGAACGGGTGAGCAGCGCGCCCTGGCGGGCCAGCCGGTTGAGGTACCTCGCGTCCTGGCTGCCGATGATGCTGCCATAGGAGTGGTTCTCCATCACCACCACGACCAGGTGCGCGGGCCTGGGTACCGCGGCTGGCGGGCTGGCCCCCGGGTTGCCGGGCGGCGCGGACGCCGACGGCGATCCGCTCCGCTGGACGCCGACTCCAGGCGGGGCGGAGCCGGCGCAGCCGGTGATGACGCCCGTCACGGCCAGCACGGCAACTGCCAGGCGTCTCAGCCGGAGGGCTCGGCCGATGCCTGGCCAGCGGTCCTGTGGCAGAGTGCGGTGCATGGGCCACACTATCCAGACCAAGTACGGGTTGCTGCGCGGACAGGCCCGCGATGGGGTCGTCAGCTTTCTGGGCATCCCCTATGCGGCGAGCCCCACGGGAGCGCTGCGGTTCCAGGCGCCGGTGCCCCCGCAGCCCTGGGATGGCCTCAGGGACGCGTTCGAATACGGCCCGACTCCGCCCAAGCCGGATTACCCGCCGCCGTTCGATACGCTCTTCGCCGAGCCGAATGTGGCGGGCGAGGACTGGCTGAACCTGAACATCTGGACGCCAGACGCGGCGCTCGCCAGCATGGGCGCCGCCGATCTGCCGGTCATGGTCTGGATACACGGCGGCGCGTTCGCCAACGGGAACTCGGCTATCCCGCTGTACGACGGCCACTCCTTCGCGCGGGACGGCGTCGTCCTGGTCAGCCTCAACTACCGGCTCGGCGTCGACGGCTTCGCCCTGCTGCCCGGCGCCCCGGCCAACCGCGGGCTGCTCGACCAGATCGCCGCGCTGGAGTGGGTCAGGGACAACATCGCCGCCTTCGGCGGCGACCCGGGCAACGTCACCGTGTTCGGCGAGTCGGCGGGCGCGATGAGCGTGATCACGCTGCTGGCCATGCCGGGCGCGGCCGGGCTGTTCGGCAAGGCGGTCGCGCAGAGCGGCGCCGCCCAGGCCGCGGCCGTCCCCGCCGATGCCGCGCTGGTGACAGCCGAGCTTGGCCAGGCCCTGGGCATCGACGGCGAGCTGACCGCGGGCCGGCTGGCCAGGGTCGGCCGGGGCAGGCTGATCGCCGGGCAGGCGGCGGTCCGGGATGCGCTGGCGGCGAGCGCGGATCCGGCCAGGTTCGGGCCGAGCATCGTGGCCAGCACGATGCCGTTCATCCCGGTCATCGACGGCGACTCGCTGCCCGAGCACCCGCTGGCCAGCATCGCGGGCGGCAGCGGGGCAGAGGTGACGCTGATGATCGGCACCAACTCCGATGAGTTCCGCACCTTCCTGGTGCCGTCCGGGATGGCCGCCACGGTCACCGACGAGGTGCTGGCCAGCATGGGAGCCGCGATCGGGGCGCCTCCCGGCGTCCTCAGCGCCTACCGGGCGAGCCGGCCGGAGGCGAGGCCTGGTGACCTGCTCGCCGCGCTGCTGACCGACCGGTTCTTCCTGCTACCCGCGATCGCGCTCGCGCAGGCCCGGCCGGAGGGGCGGGCGCGTACCTATTTCTATGAGTTTGCCTGGCAGCACCCGCAGGTCGGTGCCGGGCACGGGCTCGACGTGCCGTTCGTGTTCGACAACCTGGCGGCGCCGGGCGCCGAACTGGTCGCGGGGCCTGACGCACCTCCCGGCCTGGCCCAGGAGATGCACCAGGCCTGGATCAGGTTCGCCAGGACCGGCGATCCCGGCTGGCCGGCCTTCGATCAGAGCTTGCCGGTGCGGGTGTTCGACGAGGACGGCGGCGGTGTCCGGGTCGATCCGCACGCGGTCGAGCGCGCGGCCTGGCCGAAGGGGTGACGCCAGCCGCCGCTCGCCAGGCCAGGCGCGTAGCGGCGGGCCAGCGGGCGGCGGATTGCCCGGACTTTCGTCGCTAGGCCGCACACTCCCGGCAAATGGGCTCGCCCTTGCGGGTCTCAGCGAGCTGGCTCCTGTGGTGCACAAGGAAGCAGCTTGAGCAGGTGAACTCATCGGCCTGCCGGGGGATCACCCGGAAGGACAATTCCTCATTCGACAGGTCCGCCCCGGGAAGCTCCAGTGACTCGGCAACGTCATCGGGGTCGAGGTCGATAGACGTCGACGACTTGTCCATCCGGCGCGCCTGCAGTTCCTGCAGGCTGTCCTCGGTCATCTCCTCGTCCGTCTTGCGCGGGCTGTCGTAGTCGGTAGCCATGGTGGCCTTACTCCTCCATCGTTTAAATGTCGTCGCGCGAGTGCAACGCTTTCGAGGCCGTAGTTGTGCCCGAATCCGGCGGGGAATTCTGTCACGTCCCTGCGGGCCGGCCCGCGCAGGGCACCCCGCCGGCGGTTCGTGTCGCACCGATTTACTCTTAGATCACTGTTAACTACCGCATCCGCCCATCCAGGCCGGCCCGGCTCAAGCGTCGCGGGCGGCGTCCAGGCTGGCCAGCAGTCCCTGCAGGGCGCCAAACAAGCCAGGTCCCGCGCCGATCGTCAGTTCCGGCCCGGGCGGCTGGCCGCCCAGGCCCGCGACTTCGGCGCCGGCCTCGCGGGCAATCAAGGCGCCCGCCGCGAAATCCCAGTACTGCACGCCCCGCTCGTAGTAACCATCGACGTTCCCGGCAGCCAGCAAGCACAGGTCCACCGCGCAGGCACCGCCGCGCCGGATGTCCCTTACCCGGGGCAGTACCGCGCTAAGCACCTCGCCCTGCACGACCCGGCGGGCCTGCTGGTAGCCGAAACCGGTCGCGATCAGCGCCCGTTCCAGCGGAACCCCGGCCGAGCAGGCGATCGGCTCCGCGCCCGCGGGGACCGGACCGCCCGCCGCGGCATCGGCGAGGCTGGCGCGCCAGGCGCCGCCGCCGAGCACCGCGCCGTACAACGCATCCCGGCGCGGCACGCAGACGACACCGGCCACGACCTGGCCGCCGGCCTCGGCGGCGATGCTGACCGCCCAGTCCGGCAGCCCGTACAGGTAGTTCACCGTGCCGTCCAGCGGGTCGACGATCCACCGGACCGCGGCATCGCCGCCGGTCTGGCCGCCCTCCTCGCCGAGGATCGCGTCGTCCGGCCGCTCGGCCAGGATGCGGTCCCTGATCAGCTGTTCGGCGGCCTGGTCCAGCTCGGTCACCACGTCCGTCGGGCTGGACTTGGTGCCGATCACGGCCGGGCGGCCTGGCTGGCGCGCGAGTAGCTGCCCGGCCTCCAGCGCGACCCCGACGGCCAGCGCCAGCAGGCCGGCCGCGGTGCGAGCTTCCGGTCCGGTCTCCCGGTCAGGCCCGGTACCGGGGCGCGGGCCGGTCATCGGCTCGAGCCAGGCCGGGTACCCGGCCGCCCGGCCCCGCCGCAGCAGCCGGCCGCGCAGAACGACGCCGCGCGCTGGCCAAGCGACGCCGGGGCGACATCGGGCCAGCCGGCCAGGCACGAGCCGGCCAGCTCCGCGATCATCGCGGCGAACCCGGGGTCGGTGCCCGGCGTCCGCGCCCTGACCATCGGCAGGCCGAGGTCGCGCGCGGTCTGGGCCGCCTCCACGTCAAGGTCGAAGATCACTTCCATGTGGTCGCTCACGAAGCCGATGGGCACCACGACCACGCCGGGCGAGCCTGCTTTGGCCAGACCGGTCAGGCAGTCGTTGATGTCGGGCTCCAGCCAGGCCACGGCCGGCGGCCCGCTGCGGCTCTGGTAGGCCAGCCGCCACCGGCTCCGGCCGAGCGCGGCCGCGACCGCCGCCGCCACCTCCGCGAGCTGGGCGGGATAGGCGCCGCCGGCCGGGCCGCTGGCCGCCGCCATCGGCTCCGGGACGCTGTGCGCGGTGAATACCAGGTCGGCCCGGTCGGCCACCCCGGCGGGCAGGTCAGCCAGCGCCCGGCTGGCGGACGCGGCGAAGGCGCCCGCGAACGCCGGGTGACCGAAGTACGGCGGTATCTTGCGCACGACAGGCGCGCCGTCCCCCGCATCCGCCACCGCCCGGTCGATGTCCTCCAGGTATTGCCGGCAGCCCGAATACGAGCTGTACGCGGAAGTCGCGAACGCGATCACCCGGGACACGCCATCGGCGGCCATCGACGCCAGGGTGTCGGTGAGGTAGGGCGGCCAGTTCCGGTTTCCCCAGTACAGCGGGAGGTCGATGCCGCTGACGGCGAACTGCTTGCCGATCGCCTCGAGCAGCGCCCGGCACTGCCCGTTGATCGGGCTGACCCCGCCGAACTGGTAGTAGTGCCCGGCCACCTCGGCCAGCCGCTCGTCCGGCACATCCCGGCCCGCGGTGACGTTGCGCAGGAACGGCAGCACGTCATCGCGACCTTCCGGGCCGCCGAAGGAGACGAGCAGGAACGCGGCGTCAGTTGCCATGCCGACATCCAATCAGGCCACGGTGATCCAGGCGGGGCAAGCCGGGAGCGGGCGCGGCGGGCCAGCGTCAGCCGGGACCGGGCCAGCGGGGCCAGCGTCAGCCGGAACCCCGGCTACCGGTACTCGGTGGCGTACCGCCCGGCCAGGGCCAGGACCTCGTTCACGTACCAGCCGGCGTGGTTGTAAGCGAAGATCGCCTGCCGCAAGCCGGCCGCCGTCCCCGCGGCGGCGCCGTCGGCGCACAGCATCCTGGCGGCGGAGGGCACCGCGTCCAGCGGGTTCATGATGTCGGGCGGGCCGGTCTGGCCGAAGGCGTCGATACCCCAGGCGGCCCAGGTAGAGGGCAGGAACTGCATCGGACCGAGCGCCCCGGCGCTGGACGGGCCCATATTCGTTCCGTCGGCGCTCTCGATCTGGCCGATCGCGGCCAGCACCGTCCAGGACATCGCCGGGCAGTACTTCGCCGCGGATGCCTGGAACAACTGCAGGTAGCTGGTGATCTGGCCCGGCTGCACCGGGCTGGCGGGGAGATCGAGGCGGCGGAGCACGACGACCTTCGCGGCCGGACCGAGCACCCGCCTGACCGCAGCCGTCAGCACGGCGATGCTCGGTCCCGGTGCGCTGATCAGGGCGGCGACCCGGTGCACGAGCCCGAGCGCGCGGGACACGCGCTGGCTGACCAGCAGATCGACGCCGGTGATGTCGAGCCGGCCCGAGCCCGCGTAGCGCACCCGGTCGCCGGCCCGTGCGGCGAGCCGGTAGCTGGATCCGCGGGACAGGCCGAGCAGCCGGCCGGCCGGGTCGGCAGCGATCATGTCCCCGGCCGCGAGCCCGCTCCATAGCGCCTGATCCGACGCGGCCCGCAGCGGCACCCAGGACCGGAACCGGGCCGGGTTCACGCCGATGACGCTGGCCGGCCGGCCGGCCGCCGTGATCTGTGCCCCGTCGAACGTGATCATCTTGCGGACCCCGCCGATCCGGCGCAGCCCGGCCAGGTCGTTCGCGGTCAGCCCGCTTGGCAGCACGATCAGCAGATCAGGCAGGATGATCCCGGCGTAGGGGCCGGCCACGCCGGATCGGGTTCCTGGCCCCGTGCTGACTGAGCCCGTGCTGACTGGCCGCGGGCCGACCGGGAGTACGCGGCCACCGCCGGTCACACTCGAATGCGCGGTCCCCCCGCCGGCCGCCAGCACGAACACCACGGCCAAGCCGCCCGCCATTGCGCCGCATCCGGCCCGCAGCGGCCTGGGCAACCGGGAAATGAAGCTGGCTGGCGCGGAGGCGGTGCGCTGCAGCGCACCCGGCGGCCAGGCTCTCATATCCCTCCCATGCTAACCGGGCCGCGGGCCGATCCTCCAGTACCGGCCGGCCGCGCCTGGCGCCAGGCTCCCGGCGACGACACCGCCCTGATGGACAAACTGTCTCCTGCCGCCCTATACGGTCAGGGGGGAGGTTCGGAACGGATGACGCAGGTGCGCACCGGACGGGGCGGCCGGGACCGCCGCGGCGGATCCGCGATCAGCCGCAGCCCCTACGTACAGCTGTTGCGTATGCCGGGCGCTCTGGCCTTCTCGGCGGCCGGCTTCGTCGGCCGGATGTCGATGTCGATGTATGGGCTAGGCACCGTCCTGCTGATCGCCCTGCTCACCGGCCGGTACGGGATGGCGGGCACGGTAGCGGCGGCCGGCTCGGCGGGCTACGCGGTGATCGGCCCGGTCGTCGCCCAGCGGGCCGACCGGCTCGGCCAGCGCCAGGTCCTGCTCGCCCAGACCGCACTGTTCGCGCTGGGCTGCGCAGCGTTCATCGCGTGCGCCGAGCTGCGGGCCCCCCTGTGGACGCTGCTGACCACCGGGATCATCGCCGGGGCCTCCATGCCCTCGGTCGGCAGCATGGTCCGGTCCCGGTGGAGCGCGATGGTCGGATCCGACCAGCGGCGGCTGCACACCGCGTTCGCGCTGGAGTCCGTGAACGACGAGCTGATCTTCGTGATCGGACCGGCGCTGGTCACGCTGCTGGCGACCCAGGTGGCGCCGGCTACGGGCATCGGGGCCGCCGCCGGGCTGTGCATCATCGGCACGCTGCTGTTCGCGATGCAGCGCGGCACCGAGCCGGGCGGTGTGATCCGGGCGCCGCGACCCGGCGACCAGGTCAGGCCCGATCCCGGCCCGGCCGGCCGGCCGGCCGCCAGGCCCCGCCCGGGCCGGTTCCGGCTGCCGGCCGCCGGGCTGGCGACCCTGGCGCCCGCCTTCCTGCTGATCGGCGCCATGTTCTCCTCGATCGACCTGAGCACGGTCGCGTTCGCCAGCGAACTCGGCCACCGGGCGGTAGCCGGGCTCATCCTCGGGACCTTCGCGCTCGGCAGCGCCGTCGGCGGCCTGTGGTACGGCTCCCGGCACTGGGAGGCGCCGCTGGGCCGGCGGTTCACGATTACCGCCGCGCTGACCGTCCTCGGCGTCTCGTCGTTCTGGGCCGTTCCCGGCCTGCTCGCGCTCGACGCGGTCGGATTCGTGGCCGGCCTGGCCATCTCCCCGACCCTGATGACCGGATACGCGCTGCTCGATCGGCAGGCCCCGCCGCACCGCAGAACCGAGGCGATGGCCTGGCTCAGCTCGACGATCTCGGTTGGCGTCGCGGCCGGATCGGCGTTCGCCGGGCACATCATCGACGCGTACGGGGCCCGGTGGAGCTTCGGCTTCGCCGCGGGCTGCGGCGCGGCCGGGGTGCTCATCTGCGTGGCCGGGCGCCGGCGGCTGGACACCCCGGCCGAATGGGACACTGCCCAGGTGGACACCGCAGAGTCTTCGGACGAGCGCCGATGACCACCGCGGCCGGCGCGTCCTGGCGCAACTGGGCGGGTAATGTCACCGCCACCCCGGCCCGGGTCCTGGCGCCGCGCTCGGCGGCCGAGGTTGCCGAGGCGGTCACGAGCGCGGCGGCCGACGGGCTGGCGGTGAGGATGACCGGCACCGGGCATTCGTTCACGCCCGCCGCCAGCACCGACGGCGTGCTGCTCAGGCCGGACGGGCTGACCGCGATCCGGTCGGTCGACGCGACGGCCGGGCTGGTGACGGTCGAGGCGGGCTGCCCGCTCTGGCGGCTGAACGAGGCGCTCGCGGCCTGCGGTCGGTCGCTGACCAACATGGGTGACATCGGTGTCCAGACCGTGGCCGGCGCGACTCAGACCGGCACCCACGGCACCGGCCGGGATAGCGGCGCCATGGCCGCCCAGATCGCCGGTCTCGAACTGGTGCTGGCCGACGGCAGCATCGTCACCTGCTCGGCCGATGACCCCCGGGAGGGCCTGTTCGACGCGGCGCGGGTCGGACTCGGCGCGTTCGGGGTCCTGACCGCGGTCACCCTGCGCACGGAGCCGATGTTCTGGCTGACCGCACGCGAGGAGCCGATGCCCTGGCCCGAGGTAATCTCCCGGCTGCCCGAGCTGACCAGCGAGAACGAGCATTTCGAGTTCTTCTGGTTCCCGCATGGCGACGGCTGCCTGACCAAGCGGAACAACCGGTCCCCCGGCCCGGCCAGGCCGCTGCCGCGATGGCGGCACTGGCTGGACGACGAGTTCCTGTCCAACTCGGTGTTCGGCGCGACCTGCCGTCTGGGCTCGATGGCCCCCCGCCTTATCCCGCCGGTGAACCGGGCGGCCAGCCGGGCGCTGTCCGCCCGCGAGTACACCGACCGGCCCGACCGGGTGTTCACCAGCCCGCGCCGGGTGCGGTTCAAAGAGCAGGAGTACGCGGTGCCGCGCGAGCACCTCGCCAGCGTGCTCGCCGAGGTCAGGGCGCTGTTCGAGCGCAAGGACTGGCGGATCAGCTTTCCCGTCGAGGTGCGGGTGACCCCGGCCGACGACCTCTGGCTGTCCACCGCGTCCGGGCGGGCCAGCGCCTACCTGGCCTTCCACGTGTATCACTCCTCGCCGCACGAGGACTACTTCCGCGCGACCGAGGAGATCATGACGGCGGCGGGCGGGCGGCCGCACTGGGGCAAGATGCACACCCGCGGCCCCGGCTACCTGCGCGGCGCGTATCCCAGGTTCGACGACTTCGTCGCGCTGCGCGACAAGCTCGACCCTGACCGCCGGTTCGGAAACGCCTACCTGGGTCAGGTGCTCGGGGCCTGATGACCGCCCCGCGGCGCTGACCGCCCCGCAGCCGTGATCGCAGCCGCAGTGGCGTGGCCGCGCCCCAGGAGCGGGCACAATCGCTAGGTGCGCTTCATAAACGAACCGGCCTATGAGCTGACCTACAGCGACGTCTTCCTGGTGCCCAGCCGCTCGGCGGTGACATCGCGGAACGACGTCGACCTGGCGTCGCGCGACGGCAGCGGCACCACCATCCCGATCGTGGTCGCCAACATGACCGCGGTCGCGGGCCGCCGGATGGCCGAGACCGTGGCCAGGCGGGGCGGCATCTCGATCCTCCCGCAGGACATACCGGTCGACGTCGTCGCGGACGTGATCTCCTGGGTCAAGGCCCGCGACCTGGTCTATGACACCCCGCTCACGCTCAGCCCCGAGGCGACCACCGGGCACGCACTCAGCCTGCTGCCCAAGCGGGCCCACGGCGGCATCGTGGTGGTCACCGACGGCCGGCCAGCCGGCGTGGTGACCGAAGCCGACTGCACCGGGGTGGACCGGTTTACCCAGCTGCACCAGGTGATGTCGCGCGACCTGCTGACCCTGCCAGCCGGGGTGGACCCGGAGCGGGCGTTCGGCCTGCTCCAGGCGGGGCGGCACCGGCTCGCGCCGGTGGTCGACCAAGGCGGCCAGTGCGTCGGCATCCTGACCAGGACCGGCGCGCTCCGGGCGACCCTCTACGAGCCCGCCACCGACCAGGACGGCCGGCTCCGGGTCGGCGCCGCGCTCGGCATTAACGGAGACGTGGCCGGCCGGGCCAAGCAACTTCTCGACGCGGGCAGCGACCTCCTCGTCGTGGACACCGCGCACGGGCATCAGGAGAAGATGATCAGCGCGCTGCAGGCGGTGCGCTCGGTGTCGCCGGCCGTGCCGGTGGTGGCCGGCAACGTGGTCACCGCCGAGGGAACCGCGGACCTGATCGCCGCCGGGGCCGACATCGTCAAGGTGGGCGTGGGCCCGGGTGCCATGTGCACCACCCGGATGCGCACCGGGGTCGGCCGCCCGCAGTTCAGCGCCGTGCTCGAGTGCGCCGGGCAAGCCAGGCGGCTCGGCAAGCACGTGTGGGCCGACGGCGGCGTCCGGCACCCGCGCGACGTCGCGCTCGCGCTCGCGGCGGGGGCCGCCACCGTGATGATCGGCTCATGGTTCGCCGGCACCTGCGAGTCGCCAGGCGATGTCTACCGGGATCCGCAGGGCAGGCTGTACAAGGAGAGCTTCGGCATGGCATCGGCGCGTGCCGTGCGGCTGCGCACGGCGGCCGACTCGCCGTTCGAGCGAGCCCGCAAGGAACTGTTCGACGAGGGCATCTCCAGCTCGCGGATGTACCTGGATCCCGGCCGGCCGGGCGTGGAGGACCTGATCGACGCGATCGTCGCCGGACTGCGCAGCGCCTGCACGTACGCCGGGGCCGGCAGCGTCACCGAACTGCACGAGCTGGCCGTGGTGGGAACCCAGAGCGCCGCCGGGTATACCGAGGGCATGCCGCTTCCGGCCGGCTGGTAAGCCCGTGCCACCATGGCTAGCCGTCCGCCTGAAAGGAGCATGATGCCCAGATCGCGTTGGATCGGCCCGCTCGCCTCGTTCCGTCGGGCCGCCATCCCGGCCGCCGTCGCCGTGACCGCCGCTGCGGTTATCGCGCCCGTCTCGGCGGCGGTCCCGGCGCAGGCGGCCGGCCAGCTGGCGGCCAGGACGCCTGGCCCGATCGCCGCGCGCGCAGCCGAGCTGGCCAACGCGGCCACCACCAGGCAGCTATGGGGCCGGCGCCAGTACAGCCCGCGCCCGATCGCGAGCCTCACCAAGGTGATGACGGCGCTCGTGGTGGTGCAGTCCGGCGACCTCGGGCGGCGGATCAGGGTCACCAGAGCCGACGAGGCGTACCTGGGCTGCTGCATTCAAGGCGCCGGGCTGAAGGTCGGCGACGTGCTGACCGCCCGGGCGCTGCTGAACGCGATGCTGCTGCCCTCGGGCGCGGACGCCGCGCGGGCGCTGGCGGTCAGCTACGGCCCAGGCTGGCCGGCCTTCGTGCGGAAGATGAACGCCACGGCCAGACGGCTGCGCCTGGTCAGGACCCATTTCACGAACTTCGACGGCGTGCCGTCGGCCGACGTCTCCACCCCCCGCAACCTGCTGCTGCTCGGTGAGGCCGCGATGAAGCAGCCTGCCTTCCGCGCGGTGGTCGCCCACCGCACCTACCGGATCGCGGCGGGCCGGCACCGGCATGCCTACTACTGGCAGAACACTAACCTGCTGCTGGGCCGCTATCCGGGCGTGATCGGCATCAAGACCGGCTGGACCCCGGCGGCCGGCGAATGCCTGCTGTTCGAGGCCGTGCGCGGTAAGAAGACGCTGATCGGCGTGGTGCTCGATAGCGCTCCGACCAAGAGCGGGGCCGTCTTCACCGACGCTGCCCGGATGCTGAACTGGGGTTTCCGGCTGCACCACGGGACGGCGTCCCCGCGGCCGCCGGCCGGCGTTCCGGCCGAGTAGCAGTGCTAGCCCGGCGTCGGCTAGCCCGGCGTCGGCTAGCCGGGCGTCGGCTAGCGCGGCGAACTCCCGGCCTGACGTCAGCGCATTGCCCGCTGCCCTAACCTCAGTGGCATGACAGCACCATCAGCTCCGGCCGGCCCTGCGGGCTCAGGACCGGGGCCCAGCGTCCTGGTCGTCGAGGACGATGCCGGGATCGCGAGCCAGCTTGTCCGCGGGCTGACCCGCGGCGGCTACCAGGTCGAGCACGTGATGACCGGCGCCGAGGCACTCGCGCACGCCGCGCCTGACGTGGTCCTGCTCGACCTGGAACTGCCCGACGGCGACGGCGTGAACGTCTGCCGCAAGCTGCGCGAACGATCCCCGGTGGCGATCATCGTGGTGACCGCCTACGGCGAGGAGCCGGACCGCGTCAACGCGCTGGACGCGGGCGCCGACGACTACCTGGTCAAGCCCTTCGGCCTGGCCGAGCTGCAGGCCAGGATCCGGGCCGTGCTGCGGCGGGTGCGGCCAGGGGGCGAGCTGATCAGGCACGGACCGCTGACCGTGGACCTGCGCACCAAGAAGGTGACGGTGCACGAGCAGGAGGTCGCGCTGACGCCGAAGGAATTCGACATCCTGGAGTGCCTCGCGCTGGACCCGGGCCGGGTGGTCGGCCGCCAGGAAGTGCTGGAGTCGGCCTGGGACTCACACTGGTACGGGCCGACCAAGGTGCTCGACGTGCACGTGGCGGCGCTGCGGCGCAAGCTCGGCGTGCCCGGCCTGATCGAGACCGTCTACGGGCGCGGGTTCCGTCTCGGCGAGGTCTGAGTGGCGCGCCGGATCGCGCTCGTGGTCATCGCGCTGGTGGCCGTGCTGCTCGGCGTGGTCGCGGTGCCGCTCGGGATCCTCACCGCCAACCAGGAACGGCACGATTTCCGCGACGACGCGATCGGGGTGTCGGCAACGGTTTCCGGCGTCGCGGAGGAGTTCCTGGGCGACCGCACGGCCCGGGCGCCGCTGAGCAAGGCCATCGCCGGGGTCAGGCGCCGGGGTGACCTGGTTGCCGTCTACGACCGGGCCGGGGCGCTGATGGCCGGCGACACCGCCGTGCCCGGCCTGTCGGCCGCGGTGCTCGCCCGGGCCAGGGCCGACCCGGCCACCAGCGTCTACAGCGCCGCCGAGCGCCTGCTGGTGATCAGGCCGGTCACCAATGACGGCGGCCTGCTCCGGTTGGGCACGGTCGTGTTGTCGCGCTCGACCGAACCCATCGATCACCGCCTGGGCGTGCTCAGGGCCTGGCTGGTCCTCGTCTCGGCGACCGGGCTGCTGGCCGCCGCGTTCATCGCGACCGCGCTGGCCCGCTGGGTCGGGCGGCCGCTGAGCGCACTCGAGCTGGCCGCGCAGCACCTGGGGGACGGCGACTTCGAGGCGCGCGCGCCGGCTAGCGCCGGACCCGACGAGGTGCGCAGGCTGGCGGCCAACTTCAACTGGATGGCAGCCCGGCTCGAAACGCTGGTCAGCGGGCACCAGGCGATGATGGCCGACGTCTCGCACCAGCTGCGCACGCCGCTGGCCGCCTTGCGGCTGCGCCTCGATGTGCTGGCTCAGGAGACACCGGCCCCGCTGGCCGAGGAACTGGCCGGCGCGCAGGACGAGGTCGCGCGGCTCTCGCGGATGGTCGACGGGCTGCTCGCCGCGGCCAGGGCGGAGAACGTGACGACGGCGCCGGTGGCGGTCCCGGTCGAGGCCGTGATCAGGGACCGGACCGCGGCCTGGCGGCCGGCCGCCGAGGAGAAATCGGTCGCCGTCAGTGCCCAGGCCACCGAGCCGCTGACCGCCAGGATGGGCGAAGGCCACCTGGAACAGGTGCTGGACAACCTGGTGGCCAACGCGCTCGAGGCAGTGCCGGCCGGCGGCAACATCTGGCTGAGTGCGGCCGGCGACGGCGGCCGGATCACGATCGTGGTGGCGGACAACGGCCCTGGCATGAGCGAGCAGCAGCAGCGGGCCGCGTTCCGGCGTTACGTGTCGGCGACGCCCGGCGGAACCGGCCTTGGCCTGGCCATCATGCATCGCCTCGTGACCTCAGACGGCGGCGCGGCCGAGCTTTCTGACACCCCTGGCGGCGGCCTGACGGTGACGCTGACCGTGCCGGCCTTCCCCAGGGACCGCGCCTACCGCCGGAATACCGGGCCATTCCCCGCCATCCGGGATCTGTAGCGGCCCGCGATCTTAGGCAATTCTGAGGATTTCCTGAACCGGTTCTCCAGGCTAGGTCGGGCAGGCTAAGGGTGCCCGGCCGAAGGACGAGGAGGACGACACCGATGCGCTGGCCGCACGACGGAGCCGCGAAGCGCCGCGACGAGCAGCTGGCCCGCACCCGCCGGCTCACGCTGTGGGCCGCTGGCAGCGCGACGGCCGCCAGCCTGGGGCTCGCGGCGGCCCTGGGCTTCGCGCTGCCTGGTCACACCTCGGCCGCGAGCGCGCGCCCGGCCGGGCCGGCGGGCACCCAGTCAGGCCCGGCGGCCGGATCAGGCCAGGGCGCCGGCCGCGGCGGGACCGGCACCGGGACCGGCCGTCACCCGGCCCGCCACCATCACCGGCTGGCCAGGCCGCAGCGGCCTCCGGCCAGCACCGGCGCCCCGCCCGTGGTGTCCTCGGGCGGCTCGTGACCATGCCCGCGCAGTTGCTCAGCGCGCCATTCATGACCGGGACGACGCTGCTGTGGTACACCACCAGGGCCACCGGGATGGTCGCCCTGATCCTGCTCAGCGGCACCGTCATGCTCGGCGTGCTGGGAACGGCCAGGGCCGCGACAGCCCGCTGGCCGCGCCTGGTGACGGCCGGGCTGCACCGGAACCTGGCCCTGACCTCGGTGGCCCTCGTCGGCGTGCACGTGCTGACCACCGTGGTCGATCCGTTCGCCTCGATCAGCATCGTCGCCGCTTTCATCCCGTTCAGCTCGGCCTACCGCCCGCTCTGGCTGAGCCTGGGCACGATCTCCTTCGACCTGCTGCTCGCCGTCATCATCACGAGCTTGCTGCGGGACCGGCTCAAGCACCGCACCTGGCAGCTCGTGCACCTGCTGGTCTACCTGAGCTGGCCGGTCGCGCTGTGGCACGGCCTGGGCACCGGCACCGATACCAAACTGGCCTGGGTGCTCGGCATCGACGTGCTGTGCGTGGCCGCGGTCGGATGGGCGGCCTGGTGGCGGCTGTCGCTGACCGCCAGGCCGGGGGCCCGGGCCGCCGGGCTCGCCTCGCTCGGCCTGATCCCGGTCCTGACGCTGGTGTTCGTGCTCTTCGGTCCGCTGCAGCCAGGTTGGGCACTGCGCGCGGGAACGCCGGCCAGGCTGCTCGGCAGCCAGGGTCAGGCGGCCGGCCAGCCGCAGGCCGGAGGCCGGCCGAGCGGGAGTTCCGGCACCGGCACCGGCACCGGCGCTCAGCCGAGCCCGCTGGTTAAGGCCAGGTTCCGCGGGCATCTCGCGGTCGCGAACCCGGGCCAGAACCTGCGCACGATCACGATCACCGGTCGAACCGAGGCCGCACCCGCCCGGAGCTTCGTGATCGTGCTGCGGGGCACGCCGTCGGGCGGCGGGGTGAACCTGTCTGGCGGCACGGTCAGGATCGGCCCGCCGGGTACCGCTTCGGACTGGCGGGGACCGGTGGTTCAGCTGGCCGGCCAGACCCTGGTCGCCGCTGTCTCCGGGCCTGGTGGCCAGCGGCGCGCGCTGTTCACCTTGATCATCCGCGGCTCCGCGGTCGCCGGCACGGTGACCGTTCAGGCCGCCAGCGGGGAGTAAGCATGACACGACACGGCGGCGTGGCCGCTGCGCAGGGCCCGGCCGCGGCCGGGCCACACCGGGCCGGCCGGCTCGGCCGGTCGGCCCGTCTCACCGCAGGCTGGCCGGACTCGGCCGGGCCGGCCAGCCTGCGCGAGCACCTGGACCGGTACGGGCCGGTGCCGCAGCTTGGCACCGGGCGGCCCGGAGTACTGATCGACGCCGTCACCGCGTCCGGGCTGACCGGCCGCGGCGGGGCCGGCTTCCCGGCCGGAATCAAGATGCGCTCGGTCGCCTCCCGGCGCGGGCCGGCCGTCGTGGTCGCGAACGGGATGGAAGGCGAGCCGGCCAGCGAGAAAGACAAGGCCCTGCTGGCTCGCGCGCCGCATCTGGTGCTGGACGGCGCGGTCGCCGCGGCGACCGCGGTCGGGGCCGGCGCCGTGCATGTCTGCCTGCCGCGCGGCCGGGACTGGCTGGCCGGCATCGTGACCGACGCGGTCGCCGAGCGGGACCTGGCCCGCCTGGACCCGGTCCGCATCGACGTGCACGACCTGCCGCACCACTACGTCTCCAGTGAGGAGACATCGGTGGTGCAGTGGCTCAACGGCGGCGAGGCGCGGCCGGCCGCCGTTCCGCCGCGTCCGTTCGACAAAGGCGTCGGCGGCCGGCCGACGCTGCTCGACAACGTCGAGACCCTGGCCCACATCGCGCTGATCGCGCGGTTCGGGCCGGCCTGGTTCCGGCAGGCCGGCCAGGCCGACGCGCCAGGCTCGATGCTCGCCACGGTGTCCGGCGCGGTCACTGCGCCTGGCGTCTACGAGGTGGAGGTCGGGACGCCGGTCGGCGAGGTGCTCGAGCTCAGCGGCGTCCACGCGGACGCCGGACCGCTGCTGATCGGCGGTTACTTCGGCACCTGGCACAATCTCGGCGACGTGGCAGCGCTGCCGCTGGCCGTGACCGCGCTGCGGGCGGCGGGCGCCTCGCCGGGCGCGGGCGTGCTGGTCGCGCTGCCCGCCGGGGCCTGCGGACTGGCCGAGACGGCCCGGGTCCTGGCCTGGCTGGCCGGGCAGGGAGCCGGGCAGTGCGGCCCGTGCGTGTTCGGGCTGCCCGCGATCGCCGACGACTTCTCCCAGCTCGCCAGCGGACGGCCGAAGGGGCCGGTGCTCGACCGGCTGGACCGCAGGCTCGGCACGATCCTCGGCCGTGGTGCCTGCCGGCACCCCGACGGCGCGGTCCGGCTGGCCAGGTCGGCGCTGTCGGCCTTCGCCGCGGACGTGAAATCGCACGTGTCCAGGCGCACCTGCCTGGCCGCCCGGCCCGGCCAGCCGCGCGGCCCGCAGTTGCCAATCCCGCACCCGGCCGGCCTGGAGGGGTGGCAGTGAAGCACCGGCTGGCCGTCAACCCGATCGCGTGCACCGGGCACGGGATCTGCGCCGAGATGCTGCCCGAGCTGATCGGGCTGGACGAGTGGGGGTATCCGGTTCTGGCCGACCGCGAGGTGCCCGGGCAGCTCGGCTCGCTGGCCCGCCGGGCGGTGCGGCTCTGCCCGACGCTGGCGCTGCGCCTGGAGGCAGCGAACGCTGATCGCCGGGTGCCGACCGGCGGCGCCCCGGGCCCGTCTGGTCAGCAGGGGTAAGGCCGGCGTGAGCGTTCGCATCGAGCCGAGGCACCGCAGGGAGATCCGGGAGCAGGCCGGGGGCGCGCCCGGCAACGAGCGGCTGACCGCGATGACCGGTGCCATGCTGCTTGTCCTGCTGGCCGCCGAAGGCGTCACGATCGCGTTCAAGCAGCAGTTGCTGACCGCGCACTTCTTCATCGGCATGCTGCTAGTCGGCCCCGTGCTGCTGAAGATGAGCTCGACCGGATACCGGTTCGTCCGCTATTACACCGGCTCGGCGGCGTTCGTCAGGAAGGGCCCGCCGGCGCTGCTCCTGCGCCTGCTCGGCCCCGTGGTCATCGCGACCTCGGTCGGCGTGATCGGCTCCGGGATCGCGCTCGCGCTGACCGGTCCGGGCAGCGGCGCCTCGCCGTGGCTGTTCGTGCACAAGGCCACGTTCGTCTTGTGGTTCGGCGCCATGTCCCTGCACGTGTTGTGGTACGCACCGCAGCTGCCGCGCCTGCTGCGGCGCGGATCGGCTGGCCGGGACCGGGTGCGCGCGACCCTGGCCGGGGCCGGCCGGCGCTGGCTGCTGCTGACCGCGGCCCTGGCCGGCGGCCTGGTCGTCGCGCTCGCGACCTACCACCTGGCCGTCCCGTGGAACGGTTTCCTGGCCCACGGCGGCGGCTGAGCCAGCGAGCGGCCGCCGCTAGTCGTCGACCGGGACCAGGAACATCCTCGACCCGGGCGGCGCGATCTGCTGGTAGTCCGCCGCGGTCGCCGTGCCCTCGGCCGAGCCGAATCCGGCCTGCAGGGCCGCCTGGTCGGCGAAGTACAGCTCGGTGATCCGGAAGTAGGTCGCCTCGCCGCCGTCAATGGCCGCGGTGACCCTGCCGGTCTCGCTCCGCTGCAGGCCGGGAATCTTGCCCGCGAGCGGCATGTGGGTGCCCGCGTAGTGCTGGTCGAAGGCGGCCGGGTCGTCCGGCTGGGTGTACATCACTACCAGTTTCACGGTCATGGTGCCGACGCTACGCTCGGCCGCGGGGATCTGTCACCCCGGCCGTCACCCGCGGCCGACCCGGCAGCGGGCGCGTGGGCCCGGCGCAACTCGGCCGCGATCACGCCGATCGCGTGGTCGCCCGCGGACAGCACCCCGCAGGCGTTCAGGAATCCGTGTACGACGCCGGCGTATTCGATGTGGGTGACCTGGACGCCGTCGGCGTCCAGCCGCCTGGCATAGCCGCGGGCGTCGTCCCTGAGGGGATCTCGGCCCGCCCCGATCACCAGCGCGGGCGGCAGCCCGGCCAGGCTGGCCGCGCGCAACGGGGCCGCGTAGCCGTCGGGCTGCTGGCCGGCGAGGTAGGCGGTCTGGGGAAAGCTGTCCGGCCCTACCGTGATCTGGACGCCGTTGAACTCGCGTACCGACTCGGTGTCCTGGCCGAAGTCCAGGGCCGGGTAGCAGAGCACCTGGCTGGTCAGAACCGGGCCGCCCTGGTCCCGCGCCATCAGGCAGGCGCCGGCCACGAGCGCGGCGCCGGCGCTGAGGCCGCCCGCCGCGAGCCTGCCGTCACCACCGAGCAGCGAGCCGTGCGCGGCCAGCCAGGCGGCCGCGTCACAGGCGTCGTGCAGGGCGGCCGGGTACGGATGCTCGGGCGCCAGCCGGTACTCCAGCGACACGACCGTCAGCTCGGCCAGCCGGGCCAGCCGGGAGCAGACGTGGTCCAGGTCGCGCACGGACCCGGCGACGAATCCCCCGCCGTGCAGCCAGAGCAGCAACGGCCGCGGCACCTGGTCCCCGGCCTGCGCGTAGGCCCGGACCTGAACCGGGCCGCTCCTGGCCGGCAGGTACAGGTCGGCGACGCGGACGGCCGGATCGGGTCGTCCCGCGATCTCAGGTCCGGCCACCCGGCCGCGCATGGCAGTCAGCAGGTCCTGAGCCTGAGCCTGGCCCGCTCCGCCGGCCGGCCTGGCGGCCAGGAACGCGTCCGCCTCGGCGGCGAACGCTGGCTCGTCGATCAGCCGCTGGTCGATCACCGGTGGTCCTCCTCCTCGAAACGTCGCCAGCAGTGCGCGACGCGGGGTCCAGTCTGGCCGGCCAGCGGCCTGGCCTTGTGAGCCGCGCCGATCGCGGCGATGATGCCAGGAGACCCGGGGGCCGCCGATGAATACCAGCATCGCCGTCGCGCGCACCGGCCTGGCCGGGTCGGACGGCCACGGGCTGGCGGTCGCGGCCCTGGTCAGCTGGCTGGTGGCCGAGGTGCTCGGTGCCTGGATGCTGCGCCGCTGGATCCTGGCCGGCGGCGCCAGCCGCGCGCCTGGCCGCGGCGACGGAACCTCCGCGCCGATCGTGTTCTGCCACGCGGGACTGGCCCTGGCCGGCCTGACGACGTGGGTCGTCTTCCTCGTGACCTGGTCGGCCACGCCGGCCTGGCTGGCGATCGGATTCCTGGCCCCGGCCATCGGCCTTGGCGTGTCCACGGTCACGACCTGGACGCCATACCCGGTGCGGCCGCCGCCGGCTCCGCCCGTGGCCCCGCGCCCGGCGGACGACGACGACACCTTGCGGCGGGCGCTCGCCAGCGAGACGCTGACCGGTCAGCTCATCGACGACCTGCTGGCCAGGATGCTGGCCGAGCCGGACCAGGCGGCCCGGCCCAGGTCGCGCCTCGCACCGCTGATCCCGGTCCTGCACGGCGTCGCCGCGATCGTGACCTTCCTGCTCACGGTGCTCGCCGCCATCGCGGCCATCGGCTCGTGAGCCGGATTACGGCACCATCAGGACGGTCTGCGACTCCGTGTAGAACGCCCTCGCCGCCTTGCCCTGCTCGCGCGGACCGTAACTGGATTCCTTGGCCCCGCCGAACGGCGCGTTGAAGTCGACGCCCGACGTCGGCGCGTTGACCCGGACCATGCCCGCGTCCAGCCGCCGGGTGAGCCTGAGCGCCTGGCCGAGGTCGCTGGTGAAGACCGAGGCGACCAGGCCGTAGCGGACCGCGTTCGCGATCTCGATCGCCGCATCGGCCGAACGCGCCCTGATCATGGCCGCGACCGGGGCGAAGACCTCGTCGGTCGCGAGCGGCCCGGCCGGCGAGTCCAGTTCGACCAGCGTGGGCGCGAGGTAATATCCCGGCGCCTCCAGCGCCCGGCCGCCGGTCAGCACCCGGCCGCCCGACCGCTGCACCGCGGCCAGCGCGGCGGCCCGCGAGCCGGCGTCGATGACCGGGCCGACCAGGGTCCGCTCGTCGGCCGGGTCGATCACCCCGAGCGCCTCGATGGCCGCGGTGAGTGCCTGCCTGAACGGCTCGTACACCGGCTCGGCCACGATCACCCGGCTGGTTGCCGTGCACTTCTGGCCGGCATAGCCCATCGCCGCGTAGGCGATGGCGGCCGCGGCCCGCTCCAGGTCAGCGTCGGCCAGCACGACGGACGGGTTCTGGCCGCCCATCTCGGCCTGCACTCGGCAGCCGCGCGCCGCCGCCCTGGCGGCCACGTCCCGGCCGGCCGCTGACGACCCGGTAAACGAGACCGCGGCCACGTCAGGGTGACCGAGCAGCGCCTGCGCCGTCTCGGCTCCGCCCAGCACCACGCCGAACACGCCGGGCGGCAGGACGGCACCGAGGATGTCGCGAAGGGCGAGCGCGGTCGCCGCCGCCGCGCTCGATGGCTTCAGCACCGTCGCGTTGCCGTAGGCGAGGCTGGGCGCGGCCTTCCACAGCGGGATCGCGACCGGGAAGTTCCACGGCGTGACCAGCGCGGCCACCCCGACCGGCAGCTGGCGCGCGAACAGCAGCTGGTCGGCGGCCGCCGCGGGCAGCGTCTCGCCGTCGGGGGCGAGCGCCTCCTGGGCGAAGTAACGCAAGATCGCCACGCCCCTGGCGACCTCGCCGCGCGCCTCGGTGGCCGGCTTGCCGACCTCCCTGATCACCAGGTCCGTGAGCTCGACGGACCGGCTCTGCAGGGCCGCGGCGGCGTCGCTGAGGGCCTTGGCCCTGGCCGCGCCCGGCGTGTCCCGCCAGGCCGGTGCGGCGGCCCGCGCGCGTGCCACCGCGGCGTCGGCGCCGGCCGGGCCCGCGGCTTCCCACTCGCCGAGCACGTCCGCCGGGTCGTGCGGGTTCACGCTGGTAAAGCTCATCGGCCAGGCCTTTCCGGGGAGCGGATCTCGAGCAGGACCTTGCCGCGAGGTCCCGGCGCGCCGCGCAGTGCCGCGACCGCCTGCTCCCAGCGGTCCAGCGGGTAACGGTGCGTGACCAGCATCCCGGGCCGCAGCTGCCCGGTGTTGAGCAGCCCGACGACCGACCGCCAGGCCGCCGGGGTGTAGCTGAAGCTGCCCAGGATGGTCAGGTCATTGTTCACGACGCCGTCGGCCGCGAGCGGGACGGCTTCGCCGTGGGGCGGCAGTCCGACCAGCAGCACCGTCCCGCCGCGGCGGACCGCGGCGAGCGCCGTCGTCACCGCCGAAGTGGCCCCCGCCGCCTCGATGGCCAGGTCATATCCGGCCGGCTGGCCGGCCACGGCGAAGCTGGACGCACCGGCCGCGACCGCCAGGTCCGCCTGCTCGGGCCGCCGGCCAAGCACCGCGATCTCGGCCGGCGACCACAGCCGGAGCAGCAAGACGGCCAGCAGGGCCACGGTGCCGTCCCCGACGACCAGTACCCGGCTCCCCGGGGTGACCCGGGCCCTGGCCAGCGCCCGGTAGACCACCGCGGCGGGCTCGGTCAGGACCGCGTCCCTGGCGGCCACGTCGGCGCCGACCTGATGAGCCAGCCTGGCCGGCACGGCGACCTGGCCGGCGGCGGCTCCGTCCCTGGTGAATCCGATCTCGTCATACGTCTCGCACAAGTTCGCCTGGCCCTGCGCACACCGCTCGCAGTGGCCGCAGCCGATGATGCCCTCCACCACGACCCGGCGCCCGGCCAGCGGGCCGTCGCCGGTCACGATGCCGGTCCATTCGTGACCGAGCGCGACCGGGTACCTGAGGTAGGCCGGGTCGATCGTGCCGTCGATGATCTCCAGGTCGGTGCCGCACAGGCCGACCAGGTCGGGCTCGACCACCAGGTCGCCTGCCGGGGCCGCCGCCGGAGGGCGCCGCCGCAGCCCGATCTCGCCGGGGCCGCTCACGACCAGCGCCTCGTACTCGCGGCCGGACGGCGTCGCCGGGCCGAGCCGGGCACCCGGGCCGGTCATGCGTGCGAGACGGCCGGCTCGGGGGCCGGCGCCGCCGGGAGGCGCACGGCCTGGCGACCGCCGCCCAGCAGGTCGGACACCTTGCTGGCGTGCCGCCGGACGATCCGGCCCAGCTCGCTCATCCGCCAGGCTGGCAGGTCACCCTTGATCCCGGTCACGCTGACGGCGCCCGCGCAGGATCCGTCGTGGCCGTAGAACACGGCACCCACGCAGAAGATCCCCTCGGCGTCCTCCTCGTCGTCCAGCGCGAAGCCGTTGGCCCGGGCGGCGGCCAGGTTGGCCAGCAGCGTCTCGACGTCGGTGATCGTGTGCGCCGTCCGCGGGCGCATCCCGCTGGCCTCGCAAATCGCCCTGACCTGCTCCGGTGACATCGTGGCGAGCATCGCCTTCCCGGCCGCCGAGGCATGCGGCACCTCGCGCTGCCCGAGCGGGGTATGAAACCTGACGCTGCCAGGTCCGTCCACCCGCTCGATGAATACCGGGTAGCCGTCGTCGCAGATCGCCACCCGCGAGGTCATCCTGGTCGCCGAGGCCAGCTCGGCCAGGACCGGCCGGCAGATGTCGCCGATCGGCAGCTGGCTGCGGGTGATGTCGCCGAGCCTGATCAGGGCGGTCCCCAGGCTGTACCGGGGGCCGGGACGGGAGTCGCGCAGCACCCCGGTCCCGGTCAGCGTCCTGGCCAGCGCCAGAGTGGTGCTTTTGGAGGCGCCGAGGGCCCGGGCCAGGTCGCTCAGAGACAGCCCGCCGGCCGGTCCGTCGGCCACGATGTTGATCAGCCGCATCGCCCTCGCCACGCTGCGGACGGTGTACCGGTCCGCCTGGCCGGCCTCCGCCGGGCTCTCCCCGTTCGCATCGCCCGGCCGGCCGTCCGGCTCGATCGCGGCCTCGGCACCTGGTCGCACCCGCGCACCTCCACACAATTGTTCGGTTCTGCAGAACGCCGACTGTATGGGAACCGCTTACGCCTTGACAGGGTAGCAAATCGGTAGTTTTGTAGCTCCGTGATTCTACATCACACAACACGGTTCGGCATTGCAGAACACCGGCTCCGCAGTGCCGCCCGAGCCGAGGCCGCCAGGCAGCGAATCGCTGCCTGGCTAGAGGGCCAGGCGCCCGGCCTCGTCCTCACCGGGCCGGCCGCGGTGGCCTGGGCCTGCGGCGGGATCGCGGCTCCGGTCGACCGCACCGCGGCCGTCGACCTGACCTGGGCCGTGTTCACGCCCGGCCGGGCCAGCCTGATCACCACCAACGTCGAATCCAGCCGGATCAGCACGGAATACGACCCCGCCGCGCACGGCTTCGCCGAGCTCACGGCCGTGCCGTGGTATTCCCCGGCCGGCTTCGTCAGCGCCGCCGCGGACCTGGCCGGCCTCCCGCCTGACCGCCTGGCCAGCGACGGCCATCCGGCCTTCGGCCGCGATGCCGGGGATGACCTGGTCGCGATGCGGCTCGCGCTCTCCCCCGCCGAGGCCGCCGACCTGGCCGACCTCGGCGCGGACGCGGCACTCGCGCTCCAGGATGCGCTGGCGGGCTGGCAGCCCGGTGAGCGCGACACCGACATCCAGGCCCGCTGCGCCGCGGGCCTCGAGGCGCGCGGCGCTGACGCTCCGGTACTGATCGTCGGCGGCGACGACCGGCTGGAGCGGTACCGGCATCCGATGGCCGCCGGAGTGCCGGTCCGGCGCCTGGTCATGGCGGTGGCGGTGGCCAGGCGGCACGGCCTGCACGTGGCCCTGACCAGGTTCGCCGCAGCCGGGCGGCCCGGCCCCGGCTACGCCAGCCTGCGCCGCCGGGTGCTGGCTATCCAGGACGCGGTCCTCGCCGCGTGCGAGCCGGGCGTCCGCTACGGGACCGCCATGGAGGCGCTGGCCGCCGCCTACGCGGCGGCCGGGGCGGCGGACGGCTGGCGGGATCACTACCAGGGCGGCCCGATCGGCTTCGCCCAGCGCGAGTTCGAGATCGCTCCCGGCCAGCGAGAGTCGCGGTGGTACCGCGAGCCGGTCGCCGCAGGCCACGCCCTCGCCTGGAATCCGAGCCTGCCGGGCGGGGCCAAGGCCGAGGACACGTTCCTGGTGACCGGGGGCGAGGCCCGCCGGATCACCAGCGCGCCCGGCTGGCCCGCCGAGATCAGCGATCGCGGGACCGAGATCCCCGCAGTTCTGGAGGTCCGAACATGACCCAGGTTGCGGGAACGCCGGTCACGACCGGCACCCGGGCACTGGAACTGGCCGGGCTCACGGCCGAGCCGGCCAGCGCGGCGAGCCCGGCCAGCTTCCCCGACGATGCCGACTTCAGGATCGAGATACCGAGCGTCGAGGGACCCGCCGTGCTGCGCGCCGTGGTCGCGGCCGCGGCCGACCGTAACCTCACCGTCAACCGGGTGTCGCAGGGCAGCGGCGCGATGCTCCTGTCCGCGGCTGAACTGGACGAGATGGCCGCCATCGCCGCGGACGCGGGGATTGAGGTCTCGCTGTTCGTCGGCCCGCGCGAGGAGTGGGACATCGGCCGGGCCGCCACCGCGCCCGACGGCCAGGTGCTGGCCGGCCGGCTGCGCGGCACCCGGCAGCTCAGGTACGCCGTCGACGACATCGCCAGGGCCGTCGAGCACGGCATCCGCGGCTTCCTGATCGCTGACCCCGGGCTGCTCCAGCTGGTCCGCGACCTGCAGGCCGACGGCCAGCTCCCGGCGTCGATGGTCTGGAAGGTATCGGCCGTGCTGGCACCGTCCAATCCGCTGGCCTTCGTCGTGCTCGAGCGGCTCGGAGCCTCGACGATCAACGTGCCCTCCGACCTGACTCTCGGGCAGCTCGCCGAGATCCGCGCGGTCAGCGCCGTCCCAATCGACCTGTACGTGGAGACCCCGGACGCGATGGGCGGGGTGGTGCGCGGCCACGAGGCGGCCGACCTGATTACCGTGGCGGCGCCGATGTACGTCAAGTTCGGGCTGCGCAACTCCCGGCCGCTCTACCCCAGCGGGGTCCACCTGGTGGACGAGGCGGCTGCCATCGCCCGGGAGAAGGTGCATCGCGCCGCGGTCGCGCTTGAGTGGATCGCCAGGAGCGGGATCAAGCTGACGCAGTCCAGGCCGGGGGCCGCCGGGCTCGGCGTGCCGGAGCCGCGATGAGCGAGGCCAGCCGCACGATGAGCCGAGCCGGGCCTGCGCTGCGCAGCAGCGCCTGGCTGGACGGTGACGACGAGGTCGCGGTCCTGCACCGGGTCGCGCTGGCCAGCGCGGGCGTGCCGGCCGGCGGGGGCCGGCCGGTGATCGGGATCGCGAACTCGGCCAGCGAGCTGAACCCGTGCAACCTGCCGCTGCGTGACCTTCTCGGCCCGGTGAAGGAGGGCATCGCCGCGGCCGGCGGTGCCCCGGCCGAGTTCCCGGTGATCTCGCTCGGCGAGGACCTGATGAAGCCGAGCGCCATGCTGTACCGGAATCTGCTCGCGATCGAGGTCGAGGAGATGGTCCGGGCCAACCCGCTGGACGGGCTGGTGATCCTGGCCAACTGCGACAAGAGCGTCCCCGGGGCGCTGATGGGCGCGATCTCGGCCGGCCTCCCGGTGATCGTGGTCACCGGCGGCTCCCGCCCGGCGGCCAGCTTCCGCGGTCAGCCCGTCGGCACCGGGACCGCGCTGTGGCGGCTATGGGACGAACGGCGGGCCGGGCGCCTCGACGACGCCGGCTGGCGCGAGCTCGAGCGGTGCCTGTCCTGCGGTCGCGGCGCGTGCAACACGATGGGCACCGCCTCCACGATGGCCGTGCTCACCGAGGCGCTCGGGCTGATGGTGCCGGGCGCGAGCTCGATTCCGGCCGGGGCCCCCCGGGCGGCCGCCGCCGCCCGGCAGGCCGGGGAGGTGATCGTCGCCGCCGTGACCGGCGGCGGGCGGCGGCCGCGTGACATCCTGCGGCCCGGCTCGTTCGCCAACGCGGTGGTCGCGCTGCACGCCGCTGGCGGCTCGACCAACGCCGTGATCCACCTGGCCGCGCTCGCGGGCCGGGCCGGCGTGGCGTTCTCGCTCGATGACGTCGCCCGGATCGGCGCCCGGGTACCGGTGCTGGCTGACGTCGAACCATCGGGATCGGGGCTGATGGCCGACTTCGACGCGGCCGGCGGGGTGCCGTCCCTGCTCAGGGAGGTCTCCTGGCTGCTCGATCTGGACGCGCCGGTCATCACCGGCCAGCGGCTGGCGGACATCGTCACGGCGGCCAGGCCCGGCGGCGGGGCGATCAGGCCGGCCAGCGCCCCGCTCCGGGCCGGGGGCGCGATCGGGGTCGTGCGCGGCTCGCTCGCGCCGGACGGCGCGGTGGTCAAGATATCCGCGGCCAGCGAGCACCTGCTCACGCACCGCGGTCCGGCCGTGGTGTTCCGCGGCTATGCGGACATGCTGGCCAGGATCGACGATCCGGCGCTGACGATCACGCCGGACAGCGTGCTGGTGCTGGCCGGATGCGGCCCGGCCGGCGTCCCCGGCATGCCCGAGTGGGGCATGATCCCGATCCCGGCCCGGCTGCTCCGCGCTGGCGTTCGTGACCTGGTCAGGGTCACCGACGCACGGATGAGCGGCACCAGCTTCGGCACGGTCGTGCTGCACGCCGCGCCCGAGGCCGCCGCCGGCGGCCCGCTTGGCCTGGTCGAAGACGGCGACCTGATCAGCGTCGACGTCCCGGCCGGGACGCTGCACCTCGAGGTCGGCCAGGGCGACCTGGCCCGCCGCCGGGCCGCGGCGGTGCGGCCGGCCCCGGTGCACCTGCGCGGCTGGCCCGCGCTCTACGCGCAGCATGTGCTGCAGGCCCCCGACGGCTGCGACCTGGACTTCCTCCAGGCCCCGACCGAGGCGCACCTGACCTTCGTCGAGCCCGTGATCGGGCGCTCCTGACCAGCCGCAGCGCGCGACGGCGCCCCAGACCGCACGACCGGGCAACCAGACCAGACAGCACGACAGCCGAGAAGCACTGAAGAGAAGGGAGCGAGCCGTGAGGCGTTGGAGAATGGCAGCCGCCGGGATGGTGGCAGCGCTGCTGGCGGCGGGCTGCAGCAGCGGCGGGGGGGGCGGCGGAACGTCGTCCGGCCCGGTGACGATCACGATCGCGGAGAACTACGGCACCGAGCAGAACGCGACCGCGCTCAGGAACCTGGCCGCGGCGTTCCACAAGCTGCACCCGGATATCACCGTGAAGATTCAGCCGCAGAATGGCGACAACTACTTCGCGATCCTGCAGAAGGACGCGATCTCCAGGAACGGCCCCGACCTGGCCGTCATGTGGACCGGCTTGTTCACCCTCCAGTACAAGAGCTTCCTGACCAACCTCAAGGGCGAGGTCCCCGCGGCCGACCTGGCCAGAGTCGACCCGAACGCGCTGAAGTGGACCTCCAACGGGTTCAACCCGGCGAACGGGCCGTACGTGATCCCGCTCGAGAATCAGTTCTACATCGGCTTCTACAACAAGGCTGACTTCGCCAAGGCGCACGTCACGTCGGTGCCGACGGACTGGAGCCAGCTCTACGCGGCCTGCGCCAAGCTGAAGCAGGCGGGGTTCACCCCGCTGGTGTACGGCAATGGCGGCCAGCCGATCAGCTCCGCGTTCTACCCCTGGTACGACATGAGCTACATGATGATCGGCGCCTACGGGGTCGGCCAGTGGCCTGGCCTGTACAGCGGCCGGATCCCGTGGACCTCGGCGGCGATCAAGGCGCAGCTGACCAACTGGACCAGGCTGCACAGCAGCGGCTGCACCAACTCCGACGTCGTGACCAACACCGGCAACCTCGGCCAGTTCGAGAGCGGCAAGGCCGCGATGATGGTCGACGGCACCTGGGACACCGCGAAGTTCACCGGCGCGCTCGGCAGCAAGGTCGGCGCCTTCGCGCCGCCCTTCTCGTCCTCGCCGATCAAGGGCGTGGTCGACTTCGCCGGCGATGGCATCGCCCAGATGAGCTATTCCTCGCATGCGACCCAGGACGGCGAGTTCCTGTCGTTCATGACCACGAAGCAGGCCGCCGGCATCATCAGCGGGGCCGGCCTGATCCCGGCGATCAACGGCACGTCGACCAGCAATCCGGTCAACCAGCAGATGCTCGACCTGGTCGCTAAGGGCGGCTACACGGCGTACCCGATGCTGGACAACGTCGTCCAGGGCAACGTCGTCAACACCGGGTCCAAGTTCCTGCCCGCCGTGCTGAACGGCAGCGAGTCGATCACCGCCGCGCTGAAAGCCATGCAGACCACGCTGACCCAGTTGCCGGCTAACCAGCGCGGCAACACGTTCCCCTAGCC
>JBPCKO010000412.1:0-4329 GCA_051004215.1 Streptosporangiaceae bacterium
GCGTTCGACCCGCTGGCCGCGCGGCTGGTCGAGGAGGCCGGCTTCCCGGCCGTGTACATGACCGGCTTCGGCACCTCGGCCGCCCTGCTCGGCCGGCCGGACGTCGGGCTGCTGACCATGACCGAGATGGCCGGCAACGCCGGTCGCATCGCCTGCTGCGTCGACATCCCGGTGATCGCCGACGCCGACACCGGCTACGGCAACCCGCTGAACGTGATCCGCACGGTCGGTGCCTACGAGGCCGCCGGGGTCGCGGGCATCCACATCGAAGACCAGGTCGCGCCCAAGAAGTGCGGCCATATGGACGGCAAGCAGGTCATCGCGGCGGCCGAGATGGCGTCGAAGGTGCGGGCGGCGGTCGAGGCGCGGACCGATCCCGACTTCGTCATCATCGCCAGGACCGACGCCCGGGCGGTCGAGGGCCTGGAAGCGGCCCTTGACCGGGCCAGGCTGTACCTTCAGGCGGGGGCGGACGCGCTGTTCATCGAAGCCGTCGTGACCGAGGCCGAGGCAGCCGAGGCGGCGCGGGCGTTCCCCGGCGTGCCGCTGCTGTTCAACTGGGCCGAGGGCGGCAAGACCCCGCCCATCGGCCTGGACCGGCTGACCGAACTGGGTTACCGGATTGTCATCTTCCCCATCGCGACGTTGCTGGCCGCGACCGGGGCAATGCGCGCCATACTGCGAGAGATCGCCGCCGCCGGTACCCCGGCGGCCAGTCTGGCCGGCCTGCCCGGCTTCGGCGAGTTCACGGAGTTCATCGGACTGCCCCAGGTCCGCGAGATCGAGCAGCGGTACGCCAGCGCCCCGGCTGGCGACGGCCTCGACGGCCCGGGCACCTGATCGGAGGTAACGGTGGCAGCGACAGTGAACCGGCCCAGTGTCAGCTCGGAGCTGGCCAAGACCATGATCGAGGCGGCCGAGCGGAAGGCCGCCGAGATGGGCCACCCGTTCGTGATCGCGATCGTGGACGAGAGCGGCGTCCTGAAGGCGCTCAGCCGGATGGACGGGGCGGCGCTGCTGTCCGTGCAGGTCGCCCAGGACAAGGCGTACACCGCGGCCGGCTTCGGCATGGCCACCGACGCCTGGCACGAGTTCGTGAAGAACGACCCGCCCCTGGCGATGGGCGCCGCGACCGGCATCGACCGGCTGATCGTGTTCGGCGGCGGGTTCCCGGTCACCGTCGGCGACGGTCAGCGGGCCAGCGAGCCCATCGGATCCCAGGCCGGCAGCACGATCGGTTCGGCCGACAACGCGTCCTGCAGTTCAGGCGGCAGCAGGTCACGGCGGGCGGCGATCTCGAAGACGTACTCGCCGAACCACGAGTCGTTCATCGTGTAGAAGCCTTCCTTGCCGCGCGTGCTGCCCCAGCTGTTCTCCACCCGCCACTTGCGGGTGTGCCCGTCGGCGATGTCCACGCCGGTGAACAGCATCGCGTGCGTCATCAGCGTCTCGTGGAAGATCAGCCGGTCCGCCTTGTCCAGCGCGAAGTCGGTCCCGTACAGGCCGGGCAGGTCGTACAGGCTGGCGTCCCAGATGCCGTACTCGTTGCTCATCATCTGGCCGACGTCGCAGCCGAACCACACCGGCTCGCCGCCCTCGAGCACCTGGGCGGCGACCTTCTTCATCACCCGCATGTCTACGTTGAGGTAAGTGACCGGCGGGGCGCCGAGAACGTTGCCGAGGTACTCGACCGTGAACGTCTTGCCGGCCGGGCTGGTCGGGCGGGGGTCGTGCACCAGGCACACGTAGTCGTCGATCGGCAGGTCCACGTACTTCGCCGCGAACTCGGCCGGGGTGAGCTGGCCGTCGCGGTGGAACTGCTTGTCCTTGTCGGTCCACTGCCAGTCGAACCGCTCAGGCGGGGTGCCCAGGTGGATGCAGAGCACCCGGTAGATGACCCGCAGGATCTCGGCCTTCTCGCCCCTGGCCGCCTCGGCCCCGTTCGCGCGGGCGGCCCGGACCGACTTCGCGCCCTGGCGGAGCAGGCTGCGCAGCACCGAGTTCATCTTGCCGGTGTCGGACGAGCTCTGGGTCTCGGGCATGAACGCCTTCGGCACCAGCCCGTGCTTGCGCACGATGGCGACGAACATGTTCCACTGCCCGCCGTCCTCGGCCGCCGCCTCGAGCAGGTGCGCGACGGTCCGGTCGTCGATGCCGCGGTCCGCGGTCTCGATGACTGCCTCGAGGAAGTAGTTGGCCCGCTCGATCTTGTCCCAGAACATCGCGAAGTTCTGCGAGAACTCGAACTCCTTCAGGCCCATCTTGGTCATGGCGCCGACCCGCAGCAGGTTCAGCCCGGCGAACAGCCAGCACCGCCCGCTGCGCTGCTGGTCGGTCACCTTCCAGTCGTCCAGCTGCACCGACAGCGCGTGGTCGGTGCTGTTGACCACCTCGCGGTTCAGCGCGACGTCGTCGATGCTCACCCGGGTCACCGCGTTCTGGGCGAGCCGGAAGGCAGGATTGGCGGAGAAGTCCTTGCGGAGCAGTTCCAGGTCGTCAGTGGCCAGAGTCCGGTCCATGCAGAGCACCCCTCTTCGTCGAGTCTCGCCCCGTTCTGAGCTTGCTTGCCAATTTATCAGCGCAGCAAACGGGCGATCATCGGCACGATGGTGCGGGCACTGGCCGACTGCAGGCTGCCGTTGTCGATCGCCGGGTCGCAGCCGCTGTTGACGATGACCTGAACGGCCGGCCCCTGGGGGTAGCCGAACACGAGGGTGTACAAGCGCCCGTGGTCGTGCGGGATCATCGAACACTGCCGGTCCGATGGCCTGGTGGGCAGCGCGTTCAAGGCCGTGGCCAGGCCGGCATATCCGGTGGTGAGCGTCGGGCCGCCATGGTCGCCGCAGATGGAAAGCGAGGTCGCGCCGGCTGGCACTATGACGCGGTCCTGGCCCAGCCGGCCACCGGTCCCGCCAGCCCGGCAGGACGCCGGAATGCGGGCCGGCCAGTGCCCCGACTTGAACGACTTGGCGACTAGCCCGCCAATGACCGCGAAGCTCGTGAACTCCCCGTTCGAGGAGCCGACGCAATCGTTCGGGTCCTGCGTGGCCGCCACCCACAGCCGCCCGCCGCCGTGATAGGTCAGCCCGATGAGGTAGTTGACCTGACTGCCGCCGACGAGAGAGCACGCGATGGACTGGCCTGCCACCTTGCGCGGCTGCCAGGCCAGCTCGGCGGCCAGGCCGGCCAGCCCGCCGTGCAGCACCCGGCGCCCCGAGAGCTTCCAGCCGGCCTGGGCGCCGATGTTCATCCCGTCGTAGCCGCAGATCACCGCCGAAATCGGCGTCCGGCGCGGCGCCAGCCGGGCCATGGTCGGCACGCCGCTGGCCGTAGCAGGCACCCACGGGGCAGCGCGGGCATACTGAGCCGGGCAGCCCAGCGGGACGCCGTTCCCATTCCGACCGGAAGTCACCGCACCTGGGCCGGAGAGCTGCGCGCCGGCCAGCACGCTGCCCGCGATCACCGCGGCGACCGCGGCCGCAGCCGCGAGCGGCGTGAACCGGCGCCGCCCCCGGGTCCAGGCCGGCCACCGATCAGGCGCCGGTGCCTCCCGCAACCCGTGCAGCAGCTCCGCCGCCGGCGGCGCCTCGTGGTCGTGTTCGCGCATGATCCGCGCGAGGTCGCTGACGATACGGTCGCTCATGTAGTACTCCCCTGGCCGGCGCTGGCCGGCTCGGCCAGCTCGCGCAAGGCGGCCAGGCCGCGGCTGGCCAGGCTGCGCACGGTCGCGTCGCGGCAGCCGAGCGCAGCCGCGATCTCGCGGTCGCCCATGTCCTCGTAGTAGCGCAGCACCAGGACAGCGCGCTGGCGCACGCTCAGCGCCGCGAGCGCGTGCCACAACTGCTCGCGGTCGGCGATCTGGTCGTCCGGCGGCGGGCCGCCCGGGCGGTCGGGCAGCGTGTCAGTGACGATCTCGGAGCTGGCCCGCAGCCGGCGGGTGCGCAGGTACTCGTTCACCACCGCTCGGCGGACGTAGGCGCACCAGTCGCCGGGCTCGAGCCCGCGGCGGCGCAGCGACCCGTACACCCGAAGCAGGGCGTCCTGGACGAGGTCCTGCGCCGCCGCGCGGTCATGGGTCAGCTGATAGGCCACCCGCAGCAGCCGGTCACCGGACCGCGTGACCAGGTCGGCCAGCGCTTCGTCCAGATCCATCGCACCACCTCGGCTTCACCTTGATGATGCTCTGGGCCCGCCGTCCTGTGCCGCGACCGGCCCGCAAATCCATGATCACGGAATTCGCTCCGCGGCGGCGGATATTCTTCCGTGATCATGGACCACGAGGCGGACGAGCAGGCGCAGGCCGGGTTAGCCGGCTGCGCGGCGCGGGCG
>JBPCKO010000413.1:0-5844 GCA_051004215.1 Streptosporangiaceae bacterium
GGGAGGAAGCGAGGCGGGGATCCGGTTAGGCTCTTGCGATAGGGGGCGGATGGATCTGTAGCTGCGTTCGCCCCCGTTACCACCGCCGAAGAACTCGTCCGCCTGCTGATCGGCATGTACGGCGACGGGCTGGCCGCGATCCTGCGGATCCTGTCGGCCCGCGGGCCGGCCGGCGAGCAGATGATCGAGGAACTGGCCGGCGACCCGCTGGTCGAGGGCCTGATGTTGCTGCACGACCTGCACCCGCTCGACGTCGACACCCGGGTCCAGCGGGCGCTTGACCAGGTCAGGCCCTACCTCGGCTCGCACGCGGGCGGGGTGCAGTACCTCGGGGTGGCCGACGGGATCGCCCGGCTGCGGCTGGAAGGCAGCTGCAACGGCTGCCCGTCGTCCACGGTCACGGTCACGCTGGCCATCGAAGGGGCCGTCCTGGATGCGGCGCCCGAGGTCACCGCGGTCGTCGTCGAGGGCATGACGGCGGCGCCAGAGCCTGCCTTGCTTCAGGTCGGCCGCCGGCCGGCCGGGCCCGACGCGGCCGGCCCCGGCGGCGCCGAGGGCACCGATCCGGGCTGGGTGAAGCTGCCCGACATCGGGCCGCCCAGCTCGCGTCCGGTCACCGCGGCCGCCGGCGGCCTGACCGTGCTGGTCTGCGCGGTCCGCGGCACGCTGTACGCGTACCGGGACGCCTGCGCGGGCTGCGGCTCGTCCCTGGCCGACGGCCGGCTGGACCGGGAGGAGCTGACCTGTCCGGGCTGCGGCGCCCGCTACAACGTCCGGCTCGCCGGCGAGGGCCTCGATGACCCGACCCTGCGCCTTGACCCCCTCCCGCTCCTGTCCGACAGCCAAGGCGTCCGGGTGGCCCTGCCAGCGGCGGCCCGGCTATGAGCAGCAGCACCGGCCTGCGCCGCTTCGTTTCCGGCCCCCCTTCCGCGACGCAAGCCGGTGCTGCTCACCATCCGCCCGAGACGGCACCGGAGCCGGCCCTGGCTCCCGCTCCTGACGCCGGCCAGCAAGCCGAGCGGTGCGATATGTGCGCGACCGAGGTGGCCGCCGAGCACGGGCACCTGGCCGACCTGGACTCGTCCCGGCTGATGTGCGCGTGCCGGGCGTGCTACCTGCTGTTCACCAGTCCGGACGCCGGGCGCGGGCGGTACCGGGCCGTACCCGACCGGTACCTGGCCGACCCTGAGCACCCGTTCCTGGCCATCGAGTGGGACGAGCTGCAGATCCCGGTCGGACTGGCGTTCTTCCTCCGCAGCTCCGGGCAGGACGAGATCACCGGCTTCTACCCGAGCCCGGCCGGGGTCACCGAATGCCGCCTCGACCTGACCGCGTGGGACCGGCTCGCGGCCGCGCACCCGCTGCTGCGCGCGGCCGAGCCCGACGTCGAGGCGGTGCTGTTCACCAAGGATGGCCCTGGCTGCTTCGTGGTGCCGATCGATGCCTGCTACGAGCTGGCCGGCCGGATCAGGCTGCACTGGCGCGGGTTCGACGGCGGCGACGAGGCCAGGCAGGCGATCGCGAGCTTCCTGGACTCGGTCCGCCGCCGGTCCCGGTTGCTGCCGGCCGGACCGCCGGCCCGGGAGACCTGAGGTGGCTGAGCTGGTATTCGACTGCGTCGGCGCCCGGCCGGAGAAGTTCGCTGTGACGCCGTCGATGTCGCTGATGCTGCGGATCGCCGAGACGACCGGCCAGCGGATCGACGCGATCGCGCTGCGCTGCCAGATCAGGATCGAACCGGCCAGGCGCCGGTACACCGACGCCGAAGCGGACAAGCTGAACGACCTGTTCGGCGACACCCAGCGATGGGCCGACACGCTCAAGCCGATGCAGCTCGCCACCGTGGCCACGATGGTGCCCGGGTTCGCCGGCAGCGTCGACACCGACCTGCCGCTGCCGCTCAGCTACGACCTGGAGATTGGCTCGACCAGGTATTTCGCCGGCCTCGAAGGCGGCGAGATCCCGCTGTTGCTGCTGTTCAGCGGCACCGTGTTCAGCACCGCGGACGGGCGCCGGGTGGTGCAGCAGATCCCGTGGAGCAAGGAAGCGCCGTACCGGCTGCCCCTGGCCACCTGGCGGGAGGCGATCGACGCGCACTTCCCTAACAGCTCCTGGATCAAGATGAGCCGTTCCACGCTGGACGAACTGCTCGCATTCAAGACCGTCAGGGCGCTGCCGACCTGGGACGCGACGATCGGCGCCCTGCTCGCCCTGGCCACCCAGCCTGCCGCTCAGGCCGCCGAGCCGTCCGGCGGAAAGACCAGTCCATGACCCAGGACGCCGCCATGACCCAGGACAACACCGCTCGCCCGGACCAAACTGCCGGTATTGACCAGGCCCGGGCGGTCGCCGACGCGATCCTCTACGAGGGCTACCTGCTGTACCCGTACCGGCAGACGTCGCAGAAGAACCACTCGAGGTTCCAGTTCGGCGTGCTGATGCCGCCCGGCTACGCGCCGGTCGACCCGAGCGAGCCGTCAGCCAGCCAGACCGAATGCCTGATGGAGTGCGCCGACGACGCCCACGTGCTCGTCACCGTGCGGTTCTTGCAGCTTCAGCGCCGCCGGGTCGAGCAGCTGGTCCCGGGTACCGGCCAGGCCCGCGAGGTCTCCTCGCTCACCGTGGACGGCACCGAGCACACCACGTGGACCGAGGCGGTCGAGCGCGAGCAGCAGGTCTGCGCCGAGGTCGGCGACCTGCTGACCGGTGATCTCGGCCTGACCGTGCACGTGGCCGCCGGCCAGAGCAGCGAGGACATCGTGGTGGCCGAGACCGGCCGGGTCGCGGGCCGGGTCGTGCGGTCCTGGGACGCCCTCGACGCGGTGATCCGGCTCCGGGCCGGGCGGCTGGCCGGGCCGTACGGCGCGCTGAAGCTCGGCGTCCGCACCGAGAATCACTCGGTCCAGGCGCTGGCCCCGATCACCAGGGAAGACGGGCTGGCCGGGGCGCTGATCGCCGCGCACGTGCTGATCCATGTGCCGGGCGGCGCGTTCCTGTCCATGACCGACCCGCCCGAGTGGGCCGCGGCCGCGGTCAAGGAGTGCGAGAACATCGGCACCTGGCCGGTGCTCGCCGGGCCGCCGGACGGCCGCGACCTGATGCTGTCCTCCCCGGTGATCTTGTACGACTACCCGGAGATCGCCCCGGAGAGCGCGGGCGACCTGTTCGACGCCACCGAGATCGACGAGATCCTGACCTTGCGCACCCTCGCGCTGACCGACGACGAGAAGCGAGCCGCCCGGGCGACCGACCCGCGGGCGGCCGAGCTGATCGACCGGCTGGACGACATGCCAGCCGAGATGTTCGAGCGCCTGCACGGCGCGATCAGGTACCTGCGCTCGGCCGGCGGCCAGGCCGTGAGCGACACCGATGCCAGCCCCGCCGATCCAGGGCACACGCCCTGGTGGGACCCGGGCGCGGACACCAGCGTCTCGCCGGAGACCGACCAGGTGATGATCGGCGGCGTGCCGGTGGCGGCGGGCAGCCGGGTGGTGATGCTGCCGGGGATCGGCAGCGCCGACGCTCAGGACCTGTTCCTGGCCGGCCGCGAGGCCACCGTGCAGGGGGTCTTCCACGACGTGGACGGCAAGATTCACGTCGCGGTCACCCCGGACGGCGATCCCGCTGCCGACCTGCAGCGCAGCCACGGCCGGTTCCTGTATTTCGCGGCCGGCGAGCTACGCCCGTTGCTTGAGGATCCCAAGCCCAGCTCCCCCGCCTAGCCCAGCCCGCCCGAGGAGGAACCAGCATGATCTCCAGGATCATCAAGGCAGTCATCGTCGCGACCGTCCTGGCCGTGGTCATCCAGTCGTTGCCCGACATCAAGCGCTACCTCGAACTGCGCGAGATGTAGCCGCGGTCGGCTCACGCCCCCCGGAGGAAACATGGAAACCATCATCGGATTCGCTGCTGGATACTTCGCCGGGACGCAGGCCGGGCGGGACGGCCTGGAACGGATGCGCACCTCGGCCCGGGCGATCGCCCAGTCACCCGAGGCACGCCGCCTGGTCACCGAAGCGGTCACGGTCGGCAGCGCGATCGCCGGCCGCGGCTCGGCCCGCGGCGCGGCGAAGACCGCGACCGGCATGGCCAGGATGTTGATCCGCCAGATCACCGAGCCGGCGCCCGAGCACTGATCACCGGCAGGCCCCGCTCACCGCTGGCGCCGGTCACAAGCGCACGCCGGTCACAAGCAGGCGCCGATGCTGACCGGCGCAACCCCGGACCCTGCGGCTGGAACCTTGGTCACTGCAAGCCGGCTGCAAGGCTCGGCGCCCACGATCAGGTGAGCGACGATTCGGGGAGGCAGCGACGATGACCCAGGCTCCGGCGAGCACCGCGATCTCGACGTTCCTGCACGCGATCGAGAGCGCGACGATCCCGGACTGCGACGTGTGGAGTTCCGATGCCAGGCTCGACGCGACGGTACCGAACTGGCGGCTGCACGCCAGCGGCCCGGACGCGATCCGGGCGGAGTACGCGCGCTGGTTCGCCGATCCCGGCCACTTCCACGAGTCGCGGCGGCTGCCGGTCGCGGACGGGATGGGCGAAGTGGTCGAATACACCCTGAGCTGGCAGGAGAACGGCGTGCCGCACGCGGCACACCACCTGCACCTGCTCATCATGCGGGACGGCAGGATCGCCGCGGACACCGTGTTCTGCGGCGGGCGGTGGCCGGCGTCGCTGCTGGCCGAGATGGAGGCCGCCGATGCCTGAGGCGGACACCGCCGACCTGGCCGGGTTGCTCGGGGCCGCGACCGAGCGCGAGCCGCTGTCCGGCGCGCCGGGTAAGTCAGGCGCCCGGCTTGAGCGGCTGGTCATCGGCGGCGAGCGGTTCGTGCTGAAGCACATGAACCTGGCCACCGACTGGACCATGCGGACGGCCGGGAGCCTGCGCGGAGCAACCATCGAGCTCTGGCAGCGCGGCACCTTCGACCGACTGCCCGGCTGCTTCAACCAGCCCATCGTGGCCGCGAGCCGTCCGCGGACGGCGGCTATCTGCTGCTCATGCGGGACGTCGGCCAGTGGCTCGTCCCCGCGACCGACGATCCGATCCCGCTGCCCCAGCACCTGAGCTTTGTCCGGCACATGGCCGAGCTGCACGTCGCGTACTGGGGCTGCGGCGACGAGGTCAACGTGGTCCCGCCGATGCACCGCTACCTGGAGCTCTCGCCGTGGATGGCGGAAGCCGAGGCGGCGATCGGCTCGGAGCACCTGGTCCCCCGGCTCGTCAGCAAAGGCTGGCCGATGCTGGCCGATGTCGCGCCCGCGGCCGCCGTCGTCGTGCTGCCGCTCGCCCGGGATCCCGGTCCGCTGGTCGAGGCGCTGGCCGTCACGCCGCAGACGTTCGTGCACGGGAACTTCAAACTCGACAATCTCGGCACCGATGACGCCGGCCGGACCGTCATCCTGGACTGGGAGCAGCCCGGCCTGGGCGCCCCGCTGTCCGACCTGGCCTGGTACCTGGCCATCAACTGCCGCCGCCTGCCGCAGGCCAAGGAAGACACGATCGAGGCGTACCGCGCGGCGCTGGAGGGCCAGGGCATCGATACCGGGCCGTGGTGGGACCGCCAGCTCGCACTCTGCCTGCTCGGCGCGCTCGTCCAGTTCGGCTGGGAGAAGGCGCTCGGCGGCTACGACGAGGAGCTGCGATGGTGGGAGACCAAGGCGGTCGCGGCGGCGGCCCGGCTGGCCTGAGTGCCGGCGGGCCGGGCGCACCGGCACCCGCGGGGGTGGGCGCGGACTATGACGCCTCGGCCGGCGCCTGGGCGGCGGGCCCCGAGCGCGCGTACCGGTCGTTCGCGCAGGCCCTGCTGACGACGGCAGCCCAGGCCGGCCTGCCGG
>JBPCKO010000414.1:0-19640 GCA_051004215.1 Streptosporangiaceae bacterium
GATCGGGCCAGGGCCGACCGGGCCCGGCCGGGCCGGCGAGCCGCCAGCCCAAGCCCGCTGCCGCCGGGCGCCGCGGCCCAGGATCTTGTCCACCGCCTTGCCGACGTCGCCCTCCTCGGCCAGCATCCGCCTGATCACGTAGATCATGGCCGGGACGGCCCAGAAGTCGCCGCACACCCACAAGATGGCCGCGCCGATCTGCTGGTCGGCCAGCGGCGGCAGGGTGACCCCCGGAACATGGCTGTAGACCGCGTACCACGAGACCGGGCTCAGGATGCTCAGCGCCATCGCGAGGAACCACATCTGCACGTTGGTTACCAGCAGTGCCGTAGCCTGCCCGGCCCGCGACATCCGGATCCGGAACGGTGGCGAGGGGATGAACTGCAGCCAGAACAGCACCCCGGTCAGGAAGAAACTGCCGTGCATCAGCCAGATGTGGACGACCTGGTTTCTCGTCCCGAGGTCGAACGGGCCGGGCAGATGCCAGACCACCATGGCCAGGTTGAACGCGATCACGGCCGTCCACGGCCGCAAGAAGAACCCGGTTACCGCCCGCAGCGGGCGGGCCCAGCCGCCGGTCATCACCTGCCTGGTCGCATCCTTGCCGAGGTGGCCAGGCAGCCCGGCGAGCAGGGGCTGCCCCGGGGCTCCGGCCACCACGAGCACGGGCGCCGCGAACATCAGGAGCAGGTGCTGGATCATGTGGATGAAGAAATAACCGTCCGACCAGTAGTCCAGCGGTGACGCGACCGCGAGCAGCAACACGGCCAGGCCGCCGTAAAAGTACAGCGACCTGAGCCGCCGCTGCCTGGTCCGGTCGGGCCTGGACCGCCGGGCCAGCCTGGCCAGGCCGGCCTCGTGCCAGATCACCAGTATCGCGACGACGACGGCGAACGGGTCGAACGACCAGTGGGCGGTCAGGTAGTGCATTGTCCCCCGATCAGGTGTGCGTATGACCGAGGGCGAGAGCCCGCCGGACGGCCTGGGCGAACTCCACCGCGAACGACGACCGGGAACTCGTCGTGCCCGGGCCCGGATCGGAGTTCATCTCGAACCGGATCCGCCCGGTCGCGTCGAGTACGAAGACGAGGTCGTTGTGGACGGACATCCGCAGGCCGGGAACAACCTGGACGATGATCCCGTACTTGTCCCACACGTGCCGGAGCGCGGGCAGCGCCCCGGTCAGGTACAGCCAGTTCGGCAAGCGGTTCAGGCGCTCCCGGCGGTCGAATGCCTGCAGGTAGGCGCGCGAGTAGTACACGCGGTTGGCGGCGACCGCGACGATCGCGAGGTGCCTGGCCGCCGGGCCGAGCAGTTCGTCGGCCGCCCTGAGTTCCTGGGCGATCAGCGGGCAGTCGGTCGTGCAGACCGGGTCAAGGAAGGTGAGCAGGACGACCCGGCCGTGCAGGCTGGCCAGCGAGACCGGGCGGCCGTTCTGGTTGGTCAGGCGGAACGGCACCGCCGGCCGGTTCAACGGGATGCTCGACCCGTCCATGGCGCGGGCGATGATCGGATCCGCGGTGGCGCTGGCCTGCGCCAGCGCCATCGGCGCGGCACCGAGCAAGACCAGGGCGGCGGCCCACACGGCCAGCAGGCCGGTGGCGCTGACCGAGGCGAAGCCGCTGGTCAGCCGGCCAGGACGGAGCCGCGCGGCCCAGCCGGTCCCGGGCGGTGGCGAGACCGTGACCCGGTCAGGGACCGGCGCCTCGCCCGCCGCCGTGGCGGGCCAGGTGAGCGCGACGTAGCCGCCCGCGACCAGCAGCAGCAGCGGGACCATGCTGTTCGGATCGGTGCCGAGGCCGCCCAGGAAGCCCAGGTCCTCGACCAGCAGCCAGTCGGCCAGGCAGAACACCGCGGCCGCGGCGACGGTCGCCCTGATGACGGCCGGCCGGCGGCCCGCCAGCAGGCCGAGGCCGGTCAGCGTCAGGATCACCACCGCGGCCAGGTTCACGGCGAAGCCATGCCGGACCGTCAGCGTGCCGAAGTCGCGGACCACGGTGGCCAGCGGGGAGGGCTGCGGGGTGCCGGACATGGAGCTGATCATCCCGGCCAGCGTTCCGGCCGGGCCGTGCCGGTTTCCCGGCCAGAAGCCGCGGCCAGGCCAGGCCTGGAGCACGGCCATGCCGATCAGGAAGATCCCCAGGCCGGCCAGCAGCCGCCGGCCCGATCTCGCCGCCCGCCAGGTCCGGTCAGGCAGCGCGATTAGCACGCCAGCGACGCAATAGAACAGCACCGCTCCCGGCGCGCCGAACAGTACGGTCAGGCCGGGGGCGAAGATCCCGCCGAAGGCCTCGCCGAAGACCCAGACCAGCAGGCCCCAGCCGACGCTGGCCAGGCCGGCCAGCCGTGACCAGCGGCCGCGGGCGGCGGCCAGCATCCAGATGCCGATCCCGGCCTGGATCCACACCGAGGCGGCCGCGGCCTGCACCGGGTGGAACGTCCAGGCCGTGCCGGCCCAGTTCACCACGTGCTGCACCCAGGCCGGCGAGGTCCGGGCGGCCGGGGCCATGACCTGACCGGGCAGGCCGGCGGCCATGGCCGGCTGGGCCTGGAGAATCCCGTCGAGGATCCACAGCCCGCCGAATCCCAGCCTGAGCAGCCGCCGGGCCGGCGCCTCGGGGGCGGCCGCGGCGCGGGGGCCGCCCGCCCGGCTGACCAGGGCCGGCCGCCACTCCCGCAGGCTCGCCCAGATGACCGCCAGCGTCGCCAGCACCAGCAGCGCGGTCAGTCCCTGGCGCAGCAACGCGGACCTGAACGCCGCGATGAGCACGGTGTTGGTGACGTTCAGCCCGCTGTGCATGCCTGGCATCGGGTCCGTTACTCCTCGTCCGCGGCCCGGGGCCCGGCCGCGGTCAGGCCCGCGGGGTTACCCATACAGAGCCGGTGGCGCGGCCGCCGGATCGATCGCCTTGATCGCCGGTGCGAGCGCGCGGTCGACGACGGTCCGCTGGCGGTCGAGTTTACGCCGGTCCGCTGCCAGGGCCGTCCGCGCGGCGGCTTCCCCTGGCCGACCGCGGTCGGCCAGCACCGTCGCGACATCCGCGGCGACCTGTCCGGCCCGAGGCGCCGACCAGTCGATGAGCGCGGTGACCGCGCGGCTCAGGTCGTACCTGGCCAGGGACTCCGGCGCCTGGACGGTCGTCAGGTCCTCGATCAGCTGGTTGTTCGCGGGCGAGCAATTCGCCGCGGCCGTCGTGGCGACCTTCGTCGCCGTCTTGATGTCCTGGCTGGCTCCGCTGTCGATCTGGCGCAGCGCGTAGAGCGATTCCCGCACGCCGCCCGAGCACGACTCGACGTCCGTGTTGAGCTGATGGAGGAAGCCGTGCAGGTCGGCCGCGCGCTGCCCGGCGGTGGGCCGGTGCACGAGGGCGACCCCGATGCCGATAGCCAGCAGCACGACGGCGGCCGCGAACACCCATTTTGGTGACCGGCGGGAGGGCCAGCCGCCCGAGCGGATCGGTATGTAGGGCGGGTCGGTCCTGGTGGTCTGCATCTATCTCGCTCCACTCGAGGGGGGCCGGGCGGACCGCAGCAGCACGTGGGGCGCCGGGGGGACCGGGGCCGGGACCGGGACCGGGGCCGGGACCTGCGGCGCGGCCGGAGCCGCGGGCAGGACAAGCTCGAAGGTGCTGCCCGCGCCCGGTACGCTGCGCACGCTCACGTCGCCGCCATGTCCGGTGGCGACCGCGCGGACCAGGGCCAGCCCGAGGCCGGTACCCCGGCCGGCCGAGCCGCCGCGGCTTCCTGAGGTGCGGAATCGCTCGAAGACGTGCGGCAGGTCGGCCTCGTCGATGCCGGCGCCGGTGTCGGTCACGGCGATGGCGACACGGCGATCAAACGCGTTCCAGGTGACGGAGAGCGCGATCTCGTCGGGCGGCCCGGTGTGGCGCACCGCGTTCTCGACCAGGGCGTCGAGCGCCAGCCCGAGGCGGTCGGCGTCGACCGGCGCGGTGACGGGATCGAGCCGGCCGAGCTGCCAGCGGCGGGGGGCCACCGTCTGCCAGCGCAGGAACAGCTCGGCGACGATCATGTCGATGTCGGCGGGCTCGCGGGCCAGGAAGTCGGGGTTCTCCGCCGCGGCGACGAGCAGCAGCCGCTCGCTCAGCTTCTTCAGCCGCTGCAGTTCGGCCACGACCACGCGGATGTCCCGCTGCTGGCCGCCGCCCAGGGCCGCGGCCAGCAACTCGGCGTGCCCGAGGGCGATCGTGATCGGCGTCCGCAGCTGGTGGGACGCGTCCTGCAGGAACTGACGCTGAACCTGGACGAGCCGCTGCGACTTGGCGTCGACCTTAGCCCGGTCGCGGGCCGCCACCCGCCGGTTGGCCTGCCAGGCCAGCACGATGAAGCAGGCCACGATGACGGGCACCTGCTTGACCGGCACGCCCATGCTGAGATGGCGGATCTCGTCGTTGCTCGCCGCGGCGACGGTAGCGGCCAGCGCGACCGCGGTCAGCAGGACCAGCCGCCGGTTCGGCCAGAGCACGAGCCCGTACAGCAGTGCCAGGCTCAGCCAGATGGTGTCGAGCGGGAAGACCTGCCAGGCCGGGAACGCGACTATCGTGACGAAGCAGATGATGGCGAGCAGCAGCCAGGCGAACTCCGCCTGCCAGACTCGCGGGACGCCTGGCCCGGGAACGGCCGGCGCCCGGTCGGCGCCCGCGTCCGTCCCGCGGGCCCGGTCTGGCCTGGGGTCGGGCCCGATCAGCGCAGGCAGCGTGGAGACCGCCGGCTGCTCAGGAGGCGAGCCGGTAACCCTCACCGCGCACCGTTTCTATCAGGCCGAATCCGAGCTTGGCCCGCAGCCGCCTGATGCAGACGTCCACGATGTTCGAGCCAGGGTCGAATTCGATCCCCCAGACCGACGCGAGCAGCTCGCTCTTGGTGACCGAGTCCCGGCCGTGCTCCATCAGGGCCCGCAGGCAGAGGAACTCCAGCCGGGTCAGGGCGATCGGCCCGTCGCCGCTGTCGGCGACCAGCCGCCCGGCGTCCAGGGTCAGCTCGCCCACCTGCGTGAGCACGCTGCTCTGAGCGTGCTCACGCAGCCTGGCCCGCACCCGGGCGGTCAGTTCGGCCAGCGAGAAAGGCTTGGTGAGGTAGTCCCTGGCCCCGAGGTCGAGGCACTCCACCTTGGTCGCGGGATCGGAACTACAGGAAAGGATCAGGACCGGCTGGGCCGGATGCGAACGCAGGATCGCGCTGAGCGCGGCCCGCCCGTCCATGTCGGGCATGATCAGGTCCAGGATAACCAGGTCGTAACTTCCGGCCGCGGCCATGGCGACACCGCTGACCGCGTCGTCCGCGATCGTGACTCCGTAGCCTGCCCGCTCAAGCGCGCGCCCTACGAAACCGCTGATCTGCGGCTCGTCGTCGATCAGCAGAATCTGCGCCTGGACGGCATCAGGCGTACCTGCCGCGCCCCACGCAGCCTTCGGCTCGCCGGTCAGGGAGCCTTCTCGTGCCGCGGTCATCGCGCCTTCGATCATTCCTTGTCAGCGGCGGCCATCTGGCCAAAGTAACGGCGAGCGGCCAGGTCACCGCCGCAACGCGCCGAACAGCTCTCTCCGCATGTGGTCTACTCCTGCGCGATCCTCAAGTCAAGACTAAAGAACCTAAAAGGCGTATAACGTTTCATGTCACGCGCGCGCTCCCGGCCCTTCCCGCTGGGCCCTGTCGGCCGGGCCCGGGTGCCCGGATGGCCGCGGGATTGGCGCCCGGGTCGCCGCCGGGCCTGTGGTGCGGATGATGACAGTTTCGTCATCCGCCCGGCTAGGTGTTGCGGCCGGTTTCGCCCGGGCACCAGTATCAGTGCAGTCGTTTGCTATTAGTGCTGCGCGCCTAACGCAGCGCCGGACCGGACTCGTGCGCGATCAGCGCCGCGAAGAAGCGAGGTGGTACTGATGTCCCTGCGAGTGCGCGTGGGGACCTTGCTCGTGGCGTTCCTCGTCGTGGTCGGCATCGCGATCTTCGCCATCAGCCAGTGGCTGCTCGCGGGGCCGCCCGTGATCACCGCGAGCGTGGCGCCGGGCAACCAGGTCCACCTCGTCATGCAGGAAACCCCGCAGACAACGATCACCAACCGGCCGGACTGGGTCAGCTACTTCATCCAGGATCCGACGACCAAGAAGTGGGTGCACACAACCCTGTTCAAGGTTCCGGCCGGAGCGACCGTCCACGTGACCATCCTCGGGTACGACGGATGCACGCCGCCTCGTAACTTGTTCTTCGGCCAGGTCACCGGGACTATCGGCAACTACGAGACCGTCGACGGCAAGAAGGTCACCTCGCTGAACGGCTGGGGGAACTGCTCGATCGGGCACACGTTCTCGCTGCCGGCCATCGGGCTCAACGTGCCGATGGGATCGCCGACGACGCTGGCGGCGAACAACGACCTGTGCACAACCGCGCCGTGCGAGCCCGTCCAGGGCGGCAAGCCGGTCCCGCACGCCACGATGAAGTTCAGCTTCAAAGCCCCGACCACACCGGGAAACTACTTCTGGCAGTGCCGGATTCCCTGCGGCGGCGGCTACATCGACGGGTTCGGCGGCCCGATGCAGAAGATCGGGTACATGACCGGAAACATGGAGGTGTCCTGATGGCCGCCGACACTGCGGCGCCGGCCGCGGCGGGCCGCGAGCCAAGCCACGGGCTGCGGATCTTCCTGATCTGGCTGGTCGTCGCGATCGCCGCCGACCTGTTCTACTGGTTCGTTCTCGGGCCGAATGTGCCCCCGGGAAAGCTGGGCTCGGCCGCGCAGGGCCAGCAGTTCGACATCAACGTGCTGACCGTGATGTGCCTCCCGGTCGTGGGCTTCGTACTCGTGTACTTCGGGTACTCGCTCGTCGTCTGGCGCCATCGGGAGGGCGATGAGGAAGACGGTCCGCCGCTGCACGGGCACGCCAGGATTCAGGTGGCGTGGATCACGATCACCTCGGCGATCGTTCTCGGCCTGTTCGTCTTCGGCACCTACGAGCTGATCGTGCCGGCCGGCTCGGGTGGCGGCGAGGGCGCCGCCCCGATCTGGAACCCGCCGGGCGCCAAGCTGACCGTCGCCTCCCAGCAGGCGCCGTGGTCACCGGGCCAGGTCCTGGTCGTGCAGGCGATCGGGCAGCAGTGGAAATGGACCTTCCGGTACCCGCAGTTCGGCGGCTTCGAGACCGCCGACCTGGTGCTTCCGGCTAACACCTGGGTGCAGTTCAACGTGACCTCGCTGGACGTCATCCACAGCTTCTGGGCCTACCAGCTCGGGGTGAAGGCCGATGCCAACCCGGGCGTCAACAACGTCGCGTACAGCAAGACTCAGCACACCGGATCGATTACCGTGCGCTGTGCTGAACTCTGCGGCCTCTGGCATGGCGCCATGTTCGATTACGGCAAGGTGGTGTCGGGGTCGCAGTTCCAGTCGTGGACTTCCTCGACCAAGACTCAGTTCGCGACCGTGACGGCCCTGCTGAACCGGTGCCAGCCCTACGCCACGACCTACGACCCGACGGTCATCCCAGGCCACTGCTCAGGACCCGTCATGAAGAAGCTCGGCCTGACCTCCGCCGGCGGCGGCTACTACCCGTCGCAGGATCCGGAGCAGCCATGATCGGCCTGGCTAGGGCAGTGCATGTCTCAGTGTCCGCTGAAGTGATGAGGTGACTTGATGGCCATCGAGACAGAGCCAGGCAGGGCCGAGAGGGCCGGCGGCGGCGAGCCGCAGGGGCCGGCGCCGGTCCGCGCGTGGTGGGCGCGGCCGGCCATGCACACCGGCATCATCGGCGCGGTGGTCGGCTACGCGCTCGGCCACTGGCTCGGCAATCTGATCACCTCGGGATACCCGCAGGCCGCTACCGGCGGCGGTTCGTCGGACAGCAACGACACCCCGATCGTGCTCGGCTTCCTGTTCCTAGTGATCGGCTGGCTGATCGGGCTGGGCGTCTTCAACGACCTGGTCAGCCAGGTCATCGGCAGACGGACCCCCGATTATCAGCTCCGCAATGGCGGCGACACCGGCCTGGCCAGGTACTTCCGGTTCACCCATGACCACAAGGTGGTCGGCATCCAGTACCTGGTCGGCATGATCATCTACTTCTGCACCGCCGGCCTCCTGGCGATGGGCATCAGGACCGAGCTGCTCTCGCCGGTACATCATGTCTTCAGCTCGGCGGTGTATGCCGAGATCGTCAGCGAGCACGGCACCATGATGATGATGCTGATGACGTCGGTCATCCTGGGCCCATTCGGCAACTACCTCGTGCCGCTCATGATCGGGTCCAAGCGGGTCGCCTTCCCGCGCCTGGAGGCGCTGTCCTTCTGGCTGACCCCGGCCGCCTTCATCGTGCTGCTGTCGGCCCTGCCGCTCGGCGGGTTCCACTTCGGCTGGACCGGCTACGCGCCGCTGTCGGTGCAGGACGGCGCGGCTGCCGACGCCTACTTCTTCGCGTTCGGCCTGATGGGCCTGTCCATGATCCTGGCCGGCTTCAACATCCTGATCACGGTGATCTGCTACCGCGCTCCCGGGATGCGCTGGAGCCGGCTCCCGATGTTCGTCTGGGGCATGCTCGCCACCTCGATGATGATGACGCTGGCCGCGCCGATCCTGGTCGCGGGCTGCTATGCGACCCTGATGGACCGCACGGTCCAGACCGCGTTCTTCGAGGGGGGAAGCCTGGGTGGCAGCAGCTACCTGTGGCAGAACCTGTTCTGGTTCTTCGGGCATCCCGAGGTGTACATCCTGGCGCTGCCCGGCTTCGGCATCGTGAGCGAGTTGCTGCCGGTGTTCACCCGCAAGCCGCTGTTCGGTTACAAGGTGGCCGCGGCCGGGATGATCGGGGTCACCTTGCTCAGCTTCTTCGTCTGGCAGCACCACCTGTTCGACAGCGGCATCAACCCGAACATGCGGCCGCTGTTCATGCTAACGACGGAGCTGATCTCGATCCCGACCGGCTTCATCTTCCTGGTCGGCATGGGCACGCTGTGGAAGGCCAAGATCCGGTTCAGCGTGCCGATGCTGTTCTGCCTGGCCTTTTACTTTAACTTCCTGATCGGCGGAATCACCGGGGTGTACAGCTCTGACGCCCCGGCCGACGTCACCGAGCACGGCAGCTTCTTCGTGATGGCGCACTTCCATTACACGATCATGGGCGGCCTGATCTTCGCCTTCATGGCCGGGTGCTACTACTGGCTGCCGAAGATGACGGGCATCAAGCTCAACCAGACGCTCGGCAAGTGGCACTTCTGGCTCATGTTCCTCGGCTTCAACTCGACCTTCATGCCCCTGTTCGCGGCGGGCCTGCTGGGCCAGCCGAGGCGGGTGTTCGAGTACGCCAGGAGCCTTCAGACGCTGAACGACTGGGTGTCGATCAGCTCGTTCGTGCTCGGCTTCTCGATCCTGCTCTTCGTGATCAACTTCGTGTGGTCGACCGTGGTGACCAGGGAGCGCGAGACCGGGAACCCGTGGAACTCCCGCGGCCTGGAGTGGCAGGTGCCCTCCCCGCCGCCAGCCGAGAACTTCGCCCGCGTCCCGGTGGTGCTCACCGGGCCGTACGACTACGGGATCAAGGACGCGCCGCCGGTCGCTGACATGGACCCGCCAGCCGGGGTGCTGACGGCCGCCTTCTCCGGCACCGAGCCAGAACGAGCGGAGGCATGACCGATGGCTGAGACGACGTCCGGGCCCGTTCTTGGCCTGACCAGGGAGCAGGAGGAGGCCGCCTTCTACCACGAGGCGGCGCTGAACACGACCTGGACCGGGACGCGGCTGCTGATCGGCGTCGTCGCCTCCGGGCTCGGCGCGTTCATCTTCGCCTTCTTCTACCTGCGGTCGCTGAACTCGCACGGGTTGTGGTACCCCAGCGGATCCATCGCCACCAGGCCAAGCATCGGCGTTGGCACGACGATCATGATCTTGATCCTGGTCAGCGCGATCGTGCAGACGCTCGGCCTGCAACAGGTGAAGGCCGGGAAGCGGAGCGCCTGGATCATGGCGGGCATCGCGGCCGTCGTTCTCGGCGTGGCGGCGGCGGCCATCCAGATCTGGCAGCTGACCGACCTCAGTTTCCAGCCCGGCGCCAGCGGATTCGCCAGCGTGTTCGTCGGGGCCTCACCGGTGCTGGCGGCCCTGGTTCTCGTTACCATGTTCTGGCTGGAGAACCTGGTGATGCAGGCCAGGGGCATCCCCGAGATCTCGTTCGTGGAGCAGCCGGCCACGTTCGCCGAGGCTGCGGTCGTGCAGCGGTTCCAGGCCGCGCTGAGCGCGTGCACGCTGTTCTGGAACTTCATTGCCCTGGCCGCCCTCGTCCTGTGGATCTTGTTCTACCTGGTGCACTAATGGAGCCGGGCCAGACAGCTGGTATAACCGGATGTCGTGAGAATGTCGTGATAAGCGGCAGGAGGCAGCAGTGCACGCAGCACTACTCGGGGTAGTCCACCCGGACAACACCCCGCATGGCGCGAACCTGACTTTCGCCGTGCCGGTCCTGGTGTTCGTCATCGTCTCGGCGGCGCTGTTCATCCGCTTCCGTGCCCCGCACACGGTTCCTGGCCACGTCGCGTTCAGGTCGAGCCGGTGGGTGACGGCCAGCCGTGCGGGCAAGGCGGAATTTGGCGCGGACGCCGTCGACGCCGCGGTCGGAGCCCACGCCGAGCCCGACAAGACGGTGGCCGCCGAAGCGGCCGACCCGGAGCGGACGGCACAGGGTACTGTTCAGTCCGGGACCGCGGCTCAGGCGACCGAGACCCCGGCTGGCGACGCGGCGGCGCCGGAGCAGGTCAAGCCTGCGGATGAAGGCACGGAGGACGGCGAGTGACCCAGGCGGCGAGTGCGCTCCCTGACGCGATGGCTGGTCAGGCTACCGCGGTCGGGACGGACTTGCCGCGAGCCGGTCGGCGCCCGGCCGGGCTCATTGCCCGGTCCCTGTTCGCTCTCACCAAGCCCAGGATCATCGAACTCCTGCTGGTGACCACCCTGCCGACGATGCTGCTCGCGCAGCGCGGCCTGCCCTCGGTCCAGCTGATCGTCGTCACGCTGGTCGGCGGCGCGCTGGCCGCCGGGAGCGCGAACACCATCAACTGCTATATCGACCGCGACATCGACGCGGTCATGCGGCGGACCTCGCGCCGCCCGCTCGTCGCCAGGCGGGGCGAGGCCGCGATCCGGCCCGGCGAGGCGCTGGTCTTCGGCATCGTGCTCGGCATCGCGTCGACGATCATGCTGGGCCTGCTGGCTAACTGGCTGTCGGCCGCCCTGGCCGATGCCGCCCTGCTGTTCTACGTGTTCGTCTACACGCTCGGCCTCAAGCGCCGCACCGCGTCCAACATCGTGATCGGCGGGGCGGCCGGCTGCTTCCCGGTGCTGGTCGGCTGGGCCGCGGTGACCGGCAAGGTGGCCTGGCCGGCCGTCGTGCTGTTCGGAGTGATCTTCTTCTGGACGCCGCCGCACTTCTGGGCGCTGGCGATGAAGTTCAAGGACGACTACGCGGCGGCCAGCGTCCCGATGCTGCCCGTGGTCGCAACCCCGCAGGTCGTGGCGCGCAAGATCGTCCTCTACAGCTGGCTCATGGTCGCCACGACGCTCGTGCTGGTGCCGTACGCGGGCTGGATCTACGGCATTGCCGCGGCTGGGCTCGGCGGCTGGTTCCTGGTCGAGGCGCACAAGATGCGCGGGCGGGTCACGGCCGGCGCCTCAGCCGCGCCGATGCGGCTGTTCCACCTGTCGATCGGTTACCTGACCTTCTTGTTCCTGGCCGTCGCGGTGACGGCCGTTCTGCCCTGGGGCCGGGTGTTTTAAGACCTCGCACGTTGGCCTGCTGGTCAGCGGTGGAAGGCCCAGAATGCACCGGCCGAGGTCAGGGCCAGAAGCTGGCGTCCGGCCCATACCGGGGTAGGTTCCTGGTCCCGGGGCGGCCTAGCCAGCAGGTGCCAGGTGCGCGTTGCCGGGTCGTAGGCGGCCATGGCCGGCTTGCCGCGGGGAGGCCAGCTGATAAGGACAATGCTGGCGCCGGTCCAGAGCCAGTCGCCCCCTTGGCGCAGCTGGCCCGGGGTGATGGAAACTGGCGCGCGGGTGGCCGCGCTGACCAGGCGCGGCACGAGCATGGGCGCGGGATGACTGCAGCTTCCGCACCAGGTGCTAGCCAGGTACAGGATCCTGCCGCCCGCGTCGACCGGAGACTGGACATACTGGGCCTGGGGCGTGTGGCCGGTGACGTTGGTCCAGCGGCCGCTTCGGGCGAGAGCGAAGAGGTCAACACCCGGAATGATCACGTAGCTCGTCTTGGAGAGTGTCCGGCCCCGTGCCCAGAAGGTCCACAGCAGCACGTGGTCTGGCGTGCCGACCATGGCCAACTCCTGCGGGAGGTGACCGCGGGGCAGCTTCGGGGTGATCATGGTCCAGCGCGCGGCCGCGGGCTCGTAGGCAGCCACCTGGAAATGAGCGCCGGCTATCCCGATGCTCGCGACGATGATGTCCCGGCCCGTCCAGGCGGCGGTGAGTTGGGCCGCTCCGAGCAGTTCGTGAGGCAGGCCGATCACTGTCCAGCGGCTGGCGGCCGGGTCATACAGCGCGGCGGCCCCCCGCTTGGAGTGACTCCGGTATGGCTGGGTCAGTCCGTTGGCCACGAAGAGCTGCGGGCCGGCCGGGACGGCATGGCGGTTGACAAGTCTAGGCTGCGGGGAACCGGCGCGACCCGGCGCCAGCGGTGAGTGGCGGCATCGTAGCTGGCACCATTCTGCGGGACGTCGTGACCGCGATGGGCGCCCCCTAGCTCGATGAGGTAGCGGCCGGTCCAGGTGAGCAGGGGCTGGGAGCGGGGCCCAAGGGGGGACGGAGGCAGGGACGACCAGTGATATCGGGCGAGCTCGGCGGCCGTTGGCATCGTCAGAAGCCTGGCTCCCGGGCCAGCCTGGATAGGCGGGCTGTCATGAGCCGACCGCAGTGCAACCGGCAGCACGAAGGCCGCCGCGATTAGGGCCGCGACGCTCGCGATGACGCTGGCGGCGCGGAGGCGACGCCGGCCGCGGGCCCCTGTTCAGCAGGCCGGTGACCGGGGGCTGGATGTCGTCGGGGAGGTCGGCGGCCAGGGTCATTAGGGAGCGGATCCTGTCCTCATCGCTCATGGCGGCCTCCTTCTGGGTCGAGCAGCCCGGCCTCGCGCAGGCTGGCCAGTCCGCGGGCGGTCCGGCTCTTGACCGTGCCTGGTGATATGCCGAGCAGGCGGGCGGTCTCTGCCTCGCTCTGGTCGTCCAGATATCGGAGCACGAGCACAGCCCGCTGACCGGGCGACAGCGCGGCCAGTGCCCGCCGGACGTCCATGGCCGGGTCTTCGCGCCCGAATCCGGCGGCACCGCTGGCTTCGGTGCCCGGCCGCGGCCCGGACGCGATCTCTCCGGCCGATCCGCGCCGCCTGGCCCGGAGCGCGAGCCTGACCAGCGTGCGCCGGGCGTCGGCCTCCGCGTTGCCCGGGTCCCGCAGCCGTGACCAGGCCAGGTAGGTCCTGATCAGCGCGGACTGGGTGAGGTCCTCGGCGTGCCCGGTATCGCTGCTCATGAGCAGCCCGGTCCGCACGAGCGCGCGGTAGCGCGCCGCGACGAACGCGGCGAACTCCTCGTCCCGCGCCACCACCCCTCCCTTCCGCCCACTCCTTAGAGGCCGCAGCAGCCCCGCCAGGTTCCCGCCCGGCCCCCGAGGCCTTGAATCGAACAGCAACGAGGTGACGTTGCTGTCGCTCTAGCAGCAGCAACTCCACCACGTTGTCCTCCCGGCGTTTGACTTGAGCAGCATCGTGGTGACGTTGGTGTCGCTCTAGCAACAGGAATGTCACCGCTGAGAGCGTCTTCTTCGAAGACTGCCCACTTAGTGCCCTGCGCTGGCAGTTCAGCCTGGTCAGCTCCTTAGGCCGTTGTGTGGGGCCGATCAGAGGCTGCTGCCGAGCAGCAGCAGGGCGAACGCGAGGGCGGCCAGGCCGATGCACGAGGCGGTCGCGGCGGCGCAGACGAGCAGGGCTCTCATCGGGCATGGCTGCCTGCGGGCAGGCGGTGCAGCAGTTCATCGCGGCGGCGGTACAGAATCCACCGGGCCGACCCGGAGCGGCACTCGACGGCCAGCCCGGCCACCGGCAGGCCGTCTTCGCGGTACCGGGTGCCGTAGGTGGCGGTGATCACCAGCTCCCGGTCCTGGCAGACGAGCAGGTCGCCCGCGCGTACTTGTCCGGCCGTCACTTGCTGTGCTCGAGCTTGGCGGGATGAGCCGACGTGCAGCATTGGGTCACCTCTGAGAACCCCGGCGTATCTGACTGGTCAGATCTCCTATTAACCTAGTTCGATACTAGATCTGGCTGGGCCCCTCGGTCAACGAGACAGGTCAAGCTGCCTAGGCAGCTAACATGAGCGGCATGCAGCCAATCGACCCCGCCGACAAGCGGCAGCCGAACGTGCAGATCGCCGCGTCCATCCGCGCGGCGATTCTGGCCGGGGAGCTGGAGCCCGGATCGCAGCTCCCGCCGGGCCATGAGCTGGCGAGGTTCTTCGGCGTCTCGCGCATGACGGTGCAGACGGCCATCCGCACCCTGCGGGACGAGGGCTTCGTGCGCAGCCGCACGGGCAGCGGGGTCTACGTCCGCGATCAGGCCAGCCTGCCGGTCCCCGGCGAGACCGATCATCCGCTGGCCGGGGCGGCCACGTTCTTGTTTGAGATGGGCCATCTCAAGCACCTCAGCCGGGCCGGCTGGCTGCTGCTCGGCGTGGCGAAGCCTGAGACCGTCGCCGAGCACTCGTTCCGCGTCGGCATCGCCGGCATCCTGCTGGCCGCCCTGGACGGCGCGGACGTCGGCCGCACCGCGGCGCTGTGCCTGCTGCACGACGCGCACGAGACCAGGATCGGCGACGTCCCGTCGGTCGGCCGTGCCTACGTCACCACCGCGGTGCCCGAGGCGGTGACGGCTCACCAGGTCTCGGCCATGCCGGACGCCGCTGCCAAGGCCGTGCGGGAGCTGGCCGCCGAGTACGAGGCCGCGGAGACGCGCGAGTCACGGCTCGCCCACGACGCCGACAAGATCGAGACGTTGCTCCAGGCGCTGGAGTACCAGGCCCAGGGATATGACACCGCGGCCTGGCGCGATACGTCGCTGGCCGCGCTGCGCACCGACGCGGGCCGCCAGCTCGCCCAGGCGATCGGGTCGGCCGAGCCGCACGAGTGGTGGTCGGCGTTCGCCGCGTCTTATGCCGAGCTGCGGGCCAGCTCGCGCGAACGCGGACGGCCACGGCCCGGCCCGGCGGCCGAGTAGCCCGCGACAGCCGCAAGCGGGCGGGTGGGTGAGTGAGTGAGTGAGTAGGCCGGCCTGGTTGCACGTTTCCAGGCTGGCGTAGCCGCGGGAACGCCCTTGTTGGCGTAGTTCCGCGCGGCCTCGTCGGTCGTGTTAGTCGGCTGCTCCGCGTCGACGGTCAGGGCCGCGTCGTGGCTGCAGCTCGGTTCTCCACTCGATCACTAGCCGGCTGCTCGCGTCGAGGGCGGCGATGCGGTCGGTTCTTTTGCTAGTACTTAGCTTAGAACGACAGCAACGTCGCCACGTTGCTGCTATTAGAGCAGCAGCTATGCCACCACGCTGCCCTTGGTGCGCCAGGCCGCTACACCTACGGGCTCGCTGTCAGATCGCCTCCCTAGCTTGGGTCGCATGAAGCCTGCACGGTTAGTGAGCCGGATATCGGAAGCTCAGTCCGCAACGTCGACTTCGATGATCTGACCAGGCTCCTCCAGGCACTCGGCTTCAAGGAGGTAGGTGGCCGCGGCAGTCACCGGGTCTTCGGGCATCCGCGCATGCCCGAAATTCTGACGCTTCAGCGGCTTCATGGTCAGGCCAAGCCCTATCAGGTACGTCAGGTCGTGGCGCTGATTCGCCAGTACAATCTTGATCTGGAGGGAATGCAGTGACCCCGTATCCGATCGAGGTGTACTGGAGCGACGAGGACGGCGCGTGGATAGCCGACGTCCCCGATCTGCCGCATTGCACCTCGCACGGCCCAACGCCGCACGATGCCGTGTCAGAGGTCGAAACCGCCATCGAAGCCTGGCTCGAAGCCGCCGAGATCACCGGGCGCCCGGTACCACGGCCTTCGCTGCGCGCCGCGCGCGCCTGACGGCGTCGCGCGCGCCCTTGTCTGACCTGCCCGTAGTCCCGTTCTGAAGTGCTGCCCGCCTGCGGCCGGGCGGCGCTGGACGAGGGCCTCTGCTGGGAGGAGAAACGGGTTGAGTTCCCCATGCCGGGTCGGAGAATGGGGCGAATGAGACTGGCCCGGGGAGCGCTGCGGAGCCGGAACTTCCGGCTCCTGGTCGGGTGCGACGTGATCTCGGGCACCGGCAATGCCGTCGCGTTCGTGGCGATCCCGTTCGCGGTCCTGGCGATCCACGGCTCGACCAGCGACGTGGGCTACGTGGCGACCGCCGGCCTGATCCCGATGATCGTGCTCATGCTGCTCGGCGGGGTGGCCGGGGACCGGTATCCGCCCCACAAGGTGATCGTCGCCGCCAACAGCGCGCAGGCACTGGCCCAGGGGGTCGCGGCCGCCCTCCTCTTCGCCCATCAGGCGCACGTGTGGGAACTCCTCGTGCTCGCCGCTGTCCGCGGTGCCGGACTCGGTTTCTACTGTCCGGCGGCCCAGGGCCTGCTCCCGCGGACCGTTCCCGAGGAGGACCTGGCGCAGGCGATCGCGATCTCCCGGATCGGCCGGAACACCTCGGGCATCGCCGGTGCCGCACTCGGCGGCCTGCTGGTCGGAAAGGCCGGACCGGCCTGGGGGCTCGCCGTCGACGCGGCCAGCTTCGCCGCCGCGGCCGCGCTGCGGGCCGGAATGCGGTTCCCGCCCGGGCCCGCCGCGGACCAGGAGAGCACGTTGCATCAGCTGCACGAGGGCTGGCAGGAGTTCATCGCCCGGCGCTGGCTGTGGGCGATCGTCGGCGAGTTCACGATCATGACCGCGGTCATCGCGGGCACGATCGACGTGCTCGGGCCGGTCGTCGCCGACCGCCGGCTCGGCGGGGCCGGGGCCTGGGGGATCGTCCTGGCGGGCTACGGCGCCGGCGCGGTCGTCGGTGGCCTGGCGATGGTCAGGCTCCGGCCGCGGCGGATGCTGGTCGTCGCCAGCACGGCCGCCGGCGTGTTCGCCGCGCTGCTGTTTGCCCTGGCCGTGCCCTTGCCCGCCCTGGCGACGGCCGGGGTCGCGGTCATCGTGGGCACGACGTCGGAGATCTTCGTGGTCAACTGGGTGACCACGATGCAGCAGGAGATCCCGTCCCGGCTGCTGTCGCGGCTGTCGGCCTACGACGCTATGGGCAGCTTCGCGCTGGCCCCGGTTGGCGTGGCCGTTACCGGCCCGCTGGCCGCGGTGCTGGGCATCCGGACCCTGCTCGTGCTGGGCGGCGTGGTGATCATTGCCCTGACGCTCGTCGTGCTCGCCGTGCCCGAGGTCAGGCAGATGCGCCGGCGTCCGCCCGGGGCCGGCGACGCCGAGGAAGAACCTCAGCTCACTGCCGGGTGAGTCGGGTGCCAGCGCAGGCCGCCGTCGCTGGTGTGCCAGATCGCCGGCCGCTCGCCGGCGGCCGGGTCGTCTCCGAGCACGAGGCCCTGCCGCGGGCCGAAGAAGGTGATGGCGAACGTGCCGCCGGCCCCGTCGCCAAGCAGCGGCCTGACGTCACCCCAGCGGGCTCCGCCGTCGTGACTGGCCAGCACCGCGCTGCGATCGCCGCCGAGGTAGACGTCGCGGCCGCTCGCCGCGGCGAGCGCGCTGAGATAGCCGTCGGACAGCGGGGGACAGGTCATCGGCCGACGCGGGCACAAGCGGTGCCGTGACCAGGTCAGCCCGCCGTCGGCCGAACGGGCCACCGATTTTTCCTGATTGCCCGCTCCCGGCTCCCCCGCGCAGGCAACAAACAGCGCGCCGTCGGGCGCAACGGCCGCGGTCGCATACAGGGCGTCGAATCCGCACCGGGCCCACCGGCGGGACCAGGACGTGCCGTCGTTACGCGTGAACCACAGCGGCACCCGGTCCGCTCGCCCGCGCGGGTTCACGGCCGGCCTGGCCAGCAGGTACGCGCCCCGGCGGCCGGCGGGCACCAGCCACGACTGGCCGGAGAACCCGGCGATAACCGCGCGGAACCCGGCCCCGGCCGGCTGAACCGACCGCCACGACCGGCCGCCGTCGGACGACCGGAACACGCCGGGCGTACAGCGCGCGAGCTCGCCGGCCGGCCGGCCGCATCGCGTGGTCACCAGCCAGACCGACCGCGGGCCGGCCGCCGCGACCGTGACGACCGAGCGGCCGCTGCCGGGCCCGCGGGGCGCGGACCAGGTCGCGCCGGAGTCGTGGCTGACGAGCAGCCGCGGACCGTACAGGAAGACGTCGCCGGACTGGTCGGCAGCCAGAAATGCGGCCGGGCTGGCGCGGTCACAGGGCCAGGTGACCACCGCGGTCAGCGCGGTGAAGCGGGCTCCGCCATCCGCGGTCCTGGCCACCTGCTCCTGGCAGCGTGCTCCCGGGTCGCGAAGGAACAGGCCATAGCCGTGCCGCGGCCCGGTGAATGCGATCGCGCTCAGCCGGCCGCCGGCCAGCGGGCCGCGCGCCGGCGACGCGGTGACCGGCCCGGTGCCCGCTCCGCAGGCGGCGGCGAGCAGCGCGGCGGCCAGGACCAACGCGGCGGCCTGGGTCACCGCGGCGACCCCAGCCCGCGGTCCCGGCCGCAACATCCTCATGGCTCTCAGACGCCGGCCGCGCCCGCCTGGTTGGAGATCCGCCAGGTGCGGGGTCGGCGAGCCGAAGGCGCCACGTACCTCGCCGGTCGCGCACCTAACCAGCCGCGTACCTGGCGAGCAGAGCCTGACGCCACTCCTCGGCCTGCCGGACCTGGTTGAACGTGAACACATGCAGCCCGGCCACGCCGGACTCCGGCCCGGCGAGCGTGCCGCTGAGCCGGTCGAGCAGGCGTTCGGGCTGGTAGGCGCCCGGGGTGGACAGCCGCACCAGCGCCGAGCCGTGCCCGGTCGCGAACCGCGCGGCGTCGGCGACGCCGATCTTGGTGGCCATCGCGGCGAGCTTGGTCCGCTCTACCGGCCCGGCCAGGCCGAGCAGCATCGGCAGCGTGACCCCGCGACGGCGGATCCTGGTGATCCACTGCCGCAGGACCGCCGGTTCGAAGCACAGGTTGCTCACGATGTAGGTGGCGTGCCGCCGCTTGTCCCACATCGCCTGCACGGTGACGTCATCTTCGATCTTGGGGTGCGTCTGCGGGTAGCCGGTGATCCCGACCCGGGGGAACGGGTTGCCCAGCCTGGCCAGCTCCTCCAGCACATCCAGCGCGCTGGTGAACGGCCCGGCCGGCGCATCGGCATCTCCGGCCGGCACGAACACGTCGCTAATTCCGGCCGCGGTCAGCCGGTCCACGATCTCGGCCAGGTGGGCGGCGTCGCGGACGAGCCGGGCCGACAGGTGCGGCACGACGCAGAATCCGGCCGCGGCCAGCCGCTCGGTCAGGGCCAGCGTCGGCTCCAGCCCCTTCGACGGGGACGCGGTCACCGTCACGGTCACCTCGGCTGGCACGCACTCGAGCACGGCCGCCTCGGCGCTGGCGGTCGGCAGCACCTCGTACCTGACCTGGTGCAGCAGCGGGCCGAGGC
>JBPCKO010000415.1:0-5563 GCA_051004215.1 Streptosporangiaceae bacterium
GCCGTGGCCGGCCAGCCGACCGGGGTCGCGATGCGGGGGCGGGCCGGGGCCGCGAAGCGGGGGGCGGGCCGGCCAGCCGGGCCGGGCGGCGCGGGGCCGGTCAGGGGCGCCAGTAGACCGAGCGGACCCAGATCGTGGCCAGCGTGTCGATCGCGGCGTCGTCGTTGAACTTCACGTCGGCCCGCTCGCCGCCCTGGCCCAGCCAGATGTAGCTGAAGTGCTCGAGCATCGCCGACAGGGCGGACGCGGTCAGGACCGGGTCGACGCCCGGGCAGTACCCCTCGGCCTGCGCCTGCCTGATCTGCCGGGCGATCCGGCTGACCGCTTCGGCCCGGATATCGAGCCAGCGGCTGGTGAACGCGGGGTCGCACATCGCCGCCTGAAACACGCCGATCAGCTCGCCGCGGCGCTTGGCGTAGGTGCGCCAGAAGCCGGCCACGGCCTCGCGGAGCGCTTCTTCCCGGTTCAGCCCGCTCCGGTACGGCAGCACAGCGAGCTGCGTGGCCTCGGCGTGGAACTCCTCGGCCAGCGCGATCAGCAGGTCAGCCTTGGTGTCGTAGTAGTTGTAGAACGACGCCACCGACTTGCCCGCCTCGGCCGCGATGTCGCTGATCTTGGTGTTCAGGTACCCGTCCCTGGCGAACACGGTCCGGGCGGCGGCGCGGAACGCCTCGTCGGTCGCGCGGCCCTTGCGCGTGGTCTTCCCAGCCCTGGCCGACGGCCCGGACCCGGACCCGGATCCGGACTCCCTGCCGGCGCCGTTCGCCCCCGCGGCGGTCCCGCTGGGAGCGCGGCGGCGCGGCCTGGCGATCGTGTGCCGGCCGGCCGGGCGCCTGCTCGCTTCCTGGGGCGCGGTCACGAGACCTGCCGGTCCCGGCCCGCCCAGTACGGCTCGCGCAGCACCGACTTGAGCACCTTGCCGGTCGCGTTACGCGGCAGCTCGGCGGCGACTGTGATCCCGGCCGGGCACTTGAACCCGGCGAGCCGTTCCCGGGCCCAGGTCAGCATCGCTCCCTGGTCGAGACCGCTGCCGCCCGGGGCGTCGCCCGGGCCGCCGGGTCCCGGGCCGGCGGCGGGCGGCGCGGGCACGACCACGGCGTGCACGGTCTCGCCCCAGCGCCCATCAGGGACCCCGATGACGGCGACTTCGGCCACGCCCGGGTAGCGGGCCAGCACGGTCTCGACCTCGGCCGGGTAGACGTTCTCACCGCCGGTGATGATCATGTCCTTCAGCCGGTCCACGATGGTGAGGTAACCGTCGGCGTCGATCAGGCCGGCATCGCCGGTCCGGTAGAACCCGTCCGCGGTCATCGCCGCGGCGCTCGAGGCGTCGTCGTTCCAGTAGCCAGGCAGCACCGTGGCCCCGCGCACCTGGATCTCGCCGTACTCCCCGGTCCTGACCTCCCAGCCGAGTGACGGCCGGCCCGCCGTGGCGAGCTTGCCCCGAGCCGGGTCATGGTCGGCCGGTGACAGCGAGCTGATCGGGAGCGGCCCGGTCTCGCTGCTGGCGTAGTTCTGCCGGAACCGGCAGCCGAGCGTCCGCACCGCCAGCTCGAGCAGGTCCGGGTGGATGGGCGAGGCGCCGTAGACGATCTCGGTCAGCGCGGACAGGTCGGGCGGCTCGGCCCGGCTCAGCACCTCCCTGGTGACCGCGCCGATGAGGGCCGGAACCAGCTGGGTGAGCTGGATCCGCCTGACCGCGAGCTCGTCCACGAACCCGGCCGGATCGAACCCGCCGAGCAGGTGCAGATGGCCGCCGGTGAACAGCGAATAGGCCAGGTTGGCCTGGCCGGCCACGTGAAACAGCGGCAGCGCGCTGAGGTGCCGGGTCCCCGGTACCGCCTCGGGGACCTCGAGCTTCATGAAGGTCACCGCACTGATCAGCATCTCGTGGGTCTGCGGCACCAGCTTCGGCCGCCCGGTGGTGCCGCTGGTGTGCAGCAGCAGGCAGGGGGCCGGGCCGCGCAGCCGGTCAGCCGGGCGAGGCGGGACGGGCAAGGCCGGGGCAGGCCCAGCCGGGGCAGGCCCGGCCGCCCGGCCGGGCGGGGCTGCGGTCAGGCCGAGCAGCATCGGCTCGCCGCCCGGCAGGAGGGCCAGGGCCAGCTTGACCAGCGGCTCGCAGTCGGCGTCGGCGAGCACGGCCGGGACCGGCGCGCCCGCTCGCATCAGCTCGATCAGCGCGGTGACCTCGCCGGCGGCCAGCCGCCAGTTCACCGCGGCCGGCAGCGCGCCCAGCCGGACCAGGCCGAACATTGCGGTCACCCAGCTGGCCTGGTTGCGGGCCAGGACCGGGATCACCTGGCCTGGCCGCAGCCCGGCGGCCGCGAACCCGGCGGCCGCCGATTCGACCGCCGCGGCCAGTTCCGCGTACGTGAGCTGCTCGCCGAGGTGATCGCTGAGCGCGACGTGATCGGGCGTGACCCGGGCCCGCCACTCGATGACGTGAATCAGCGACAGCAACGCCGCACGCGCCCCGGGTCAGACCCGGACGACACGGTCGGCTGCGGTCTTCGGCTTGTGCCGGACGTCACCCGGCTGGCCCATGACCCGCCGCCAGGCCGCGAACTCGAGCAGGATGCCGTCCGGGTCCTGGAAGTAGAACGACCGTACGAACACTCCGTCATGCATCTGCGTGGCCACGCCGAACTCGCTGTCGTCGTGGTCCAGGATCGGGCTGACCCGGACGCCCTTGGACTTGAGTGCGGCCCGGTACTCCAGGAACTTCTCCTCGGGCACGTCGAAGGCGACATGGTTCATCGACCCGATGGCGCTGCTCCACTCGCCCAGGCCGGGCACGGTGACCGGGGCCGAGATGCCCGGCACGGCGTCCGGCGCGTCAGGGAACCAGAAGAACGCCAGCGCGTCGCCGCCGCCCATGTCAAAGAAGAAGTGCTGGCCGCCGCCCGGCAAGCTGATCGTCTTGATCAGCCGCATGCCGAGGACACCGGAGTAGAAGTCCACGGTGCGCTGCATGTCCGAGCACACCAGCGCCAGGTGGTTGACGCCGCCGAAGCTGAACTCCTCGTTGTGCCACGGCTCTGCCTCGTGGTGTTCTGCCATATCTGGCCTCCCTTAGTCGTGGCCTGATGGGTCGAGCCTGGTACTGACAGATAACTAAATCTAAACTCAGTTTCACCCATTGGCCAGGCAGCGACGAGAGCGCCAGGAAGGATCACATGACCGAGATCGTGCGGGAATTCGTCGGGCTGCCGTCCCCGGTGGTCGGCCGGGCGGGCGCCGGCGGCCACCCGGGCCAGGGGATCTACCACCGCCCGGCCAGGGCGCCGGCCCCGACGACGGCCTTCATCGCGACCCACTACAACATCGACTTCTCCGAGCACTACCTGGCTTCGTACCTGGCCGAGCGCGGCTACGGCTTCCTGGGCTGGAATACCAGGTTCCGGGGCAATGAGGCCCACTTCCTGCTCGACCACGCCCTGGCCGAGATCGGCACCGGCGTCCGCTGGCTGCGCGAGCACGCCGGTGCCAGCCGGATCGTCCTGCTCGGCAACTCCGGCGGCGGATCGCTGATGGCGGCCTACCACTCGCAGGCCACCGAGCCCAACGTCACCCCGGTGGCCGGGATGCGGCCGCTGGCCGCGATCGAGGACCTGCCGGCCGGCGACCTGTTCGTCGCGCTGGCCGCCCATTCCGGGCGGCCCGAGGTGCTGACCAACTGGCTGGACGCCTCGGTGACCGACGAGACCGACCCGGTCGCGGCCGACCCGGCGCTCGACCCGTTCGACCCGGACAACGGCCCGCCCTACAGCCCGGAATTCCAGCTGCGGTACCGGGCCGCCCAGCGGGCCCGCAACAACACGATCACCGACTGGGCGCTGGCCCAGATCGCGGCGCTGAAGGAGACCAGGGCCAGGGACCGGATGTTCAACTTGTACCGGACCTGGGCCGACCTGCGCATGATCGACCCTTCGATCGAGCCGTCGGACCGGCCGCCGAACCACTGCTATCTCGGCGAGCCGGTCAAGGCCAATTACGGCGTGTTCGGCATCGGCACCGCCAGCACGCTGCGGAGCTGGCTGTCCATGTGGAGCCTGCGCACGTCGCAGTGCATCGCCGCCCCGCACCTGGCCAGGATCACCGTGCCCGCGCTGGTCGTGCAGGCCAGCGCGGACGCCTGCGTCTACGAAAGCGACGCCCGCGCGCTCTTCGGCGCGCTCGGCTCGGCCGACAAGCAGCTCGAATTCATCAAGGCCGATCACTACCTGCTCGAGCCGGGCGGCGCCCGCACCCAGGCCGCCGACCTGATCGCCGCCTGGACGGCCGCGCACTCCTGACCGCGGACTGGGCGCGGACCTGCGCGGATCCGGCCGTCCTCGCGGGTAGTCTCGACTCTCATGACGGAGGGTAAGCGCGTTCTGGTCACCGGCGGAGCCGGGTTCGTCGGCGCGACGCTGGTCCGCCAGCTCGTCGAGCGCGGGCACGCGGTCCGGGTCTACGACAACTACACCACCGGGTCGGCCGAGCATCTGCTCGGCGTCGACGCCGAGCAGGTGCGCGGCGACATCAGGGACGCCCCGGCGCTGGACGCCGCGCTGGCCGGGATGGACGCGATCGTGCACCTGGCCGCGGCCGGGTCGGTGGTCAAGTCGGTCGAGGACCCGGCGGCCAACTTCGACGTCAACGTGCTCGGCACGTTCCGTGTCCTGGACGCGGCCCGGCGGGCCGGAATCGAGCGGACCGTGCAGGCGTCCACCGGGGGCGCGCTGATCGGCAACGCCACGCCGCCGGTGGACGAGCTGTCGCTGCCCAGGCCGATCTCGCCGTACGGGGCGAGCAAGCTGGCGGGCGAGGGTTACGCGTTCTCGTTCTCGCAGTGCTACGGGCTGCGCACGGTGGCGCTGCGGTTCGCGAACGTCTACGGCCCCTGGATGGCCCGCAAGCAGGGCGTGATCAACATGTTCTTCACGGCCGTCCGGGACGGCCAGCCCATGGTGATCTACGGCGACGGCACGTCGTCCCGCGACTACATCCACGTCGAGGACATCGCCAGGGCGCTGCGGCTGGCGCTGGAAGCGGACGTGCCGGGCGGCACCGTGCTGCACATCGCCTCCGGCGTCGAGACCACGGTGGCCGACCTGGCCCGGCTGTGCGCGGCGGCCGCGGGCGTACCGGACCACCCGGTCGAGTACCGCCCTGGCCGGCCGGGCGAGGTGGACCGCAACTTCGCCACCTACGACCTGGCCAAGCAGGTGCTGGGCTACGAGCCGACGATCGCCCGCGAGGACGGCATTCCCGGCACCTGGCGCTGGTTCGCCGGGCACGGGTTCCCGCCCGCGGGCTGAGCGGGCCGCCTGAGCGGTTACCGCACGCCCGCGCCACCATCGGAGTGCACGACTGTGCCGGTGATGCCGCGGGCCCGGTCCGAGGCCAGGAACACGTAACTGCCCGCATGGTCCTCGCCGGTCAGCGCGACTCGCAGCGGCGTGCGATCCTTCAGCTCCGCGGCCCGGTCCGGCGCGTCAGCCAGCCGGCGCACAGGCAACCCCCAGACTGGCAAGAACGTCCAGCCTGTTTCCCAGCTGTCGTCCGGGGCCACCCCCCT
>JBPCKO010000416.1:0-10701 GCA_051004215.1 Streptosporangiaceae bacterium
GCTAGCCGCCCGCCGGGCGAGCGCCAGCCCGGCTAGCCCAGCGCGCCCGCGATCGCCAGCGCGGCCGCCGCGGCCGGCCCGGCCAGGTCCTGGTCCCAGGCAACCGGCCAGGTGGACAGCTTGGCCACCACGGTCTGCGACGGCACGTGCACGAACACGTTCTGGCCGTTGATCCCGCTGGCGTGGAAGAACGGGATCGCGGGATCGCGGATCCACCAGCAGTTACGGTAATGAGCGCCCTCCGGGTACCCGGCCCGCTCGTCGCCCTCGGCGAACGCCGCCGCCCCGTCGGCCGCTCCCCGCACAGTGTCGTCGATCCACCAGGCCGGGACGACCTGGCGCCGGCCGATCCGGCCCCGCTGCAGGTAGAGCTGGCCGAACCGGGCGATGTCGCGCAACGTGGCGCTGATCCCGCCGTCGGCCATCGGGTTGCCGCTCGCGTCGAGCGTGATCTCGGCGTCGAATTCGGCCCCCATCGGCTGCCAGAGCTCCCGGCTGATCAGCGTGTGCAGCCGCTCCCCGGCCGCCCGCTCGATCACCCAGGCGAGCACGTCGGTGAGGATCGACCGGTACCGGAACGGCCCGCCGTGCGGCCCGTCGCTGACCAGCGTGCCGATGTACGCGGTCGCGTCGGCCGCGACGGGCGGCCCGGCCGGCGGCCGCCACAGGTACACCCGCTCGTAGGCCCGCACGTCCGCCTGAAGGTCCGCGTAGTCCTCGTTGAACCTGGTCCCGGTCCGCATGTCGAGCAGCTGCTGCACGGTCGCGCCCGCGAACGAGGTGCCCGCCAGCTCCGGCAGGACCGCGGTCACCTCGGCGGCCGGATCCAGCCTGCCCTGTCCGGCCAGCACGCCCGCGACCGCCGCGGTTACCGACTTCGACACCGACATCAGCAGGTGCGGCGTGTCCGGCTCGAGGCCGTTCAGGTACTGCTCGGTGACCAGCCGGCCGCGGTGCAGGACCAGGAATCCGTCCGTCCAGCTCGCGTCCAGCCAGCCGGCGATGGTCTGCTCCCGACCTTCATAGCGGAACACCACATCGCCGAGCTGCCGCGGGCCGGCCGCCCATCGCCGGGCCTGACCTGGCCGGGCGGCGATCCGCGCGCTCGGGATCAGCTCGCGCACATGCTGGAACGCCCACCGGTTGTACGGCCCGTCCTGCCAGTTGGCCAACGTCGCGCCGGCCCGGGGGGACGAGGACCCGGAACCCCCCGCGGGCGAGTCGCTCGGTGCTGGCCCGGGGTCCGCCATCACAGCGACGGCCGGGGGCCATCGGCGGTGAGCCAGGGCAGCCTGGACTCGTGGGCGGCCGCGACCCGGAACGCGGTCGCGTCGTCATAGGTCTTGCCGACCACCGACAGCCCGGTCGGCACGCCGTCCTTCGACCGCCCGGACGGCACGTTCACGACCGGGCACCGGCTCGCGATGTTGAACGGCAGCGTCATCAGCACGTCCAGCCAGCGCTGAGCGGGCCGCCCGTTCACCTCGACCACGTCGCCGGTGTCGTACTCGGCGGGCAGGGCCGGGACCGCGAAGGTCGGGCAGATCAGCGCGTCGTACTCCTCGAGCAGCTCGCCGAGGGGCGCGTAGATCGCTGCCTCGAGCGACAGCCCGGCGTAGAAGTCGTCCTTGCTGACCTGCTCGGACTCCGCGACCATCCGCCTGACGTAGGGGGTGAGCTGGTCGGCGAATTCAGCGTTGATCTCCTTCATGGACGCGCCGAAGATCATCCCGAAGTGGATGTTCACCGTCCTGGCGATCGTCTCCAGGTCCCAGGGCAGCGACACCTCGGTGACCGTCGCCCCGGCGTCGCGGAGCCGGTCCGCGGCCGCGAGCGTGTTGGCGGCCACGTCGGCGTCCACGTCATAACAGCCCAGGTCGGGCGACAAGGCGATCTTCAGGCCAGTGACCGGGGCCAGCGGCAGCGGGATCTCGAGTTTGGGCCTGATCGAGGCGACGTCGCTCGGATGCGGCCCGGCGATCACGTTCTGCAGCAGCGCGCAGTCGGTGACCGTGCGGGCCATCGGCCCTTCGTGGCAGTAGTGGTCCAGGTTGAACGGCGCGACCTCGGGCACTCGCCCGTACGGCGGCTTGAATCCGATCACGCCGCAGAACGAGGACGGGATCCTGATCGATCCCCCGATGTCGGATCCGGTGGCCAGCGTGGTCGAACCGGCGGCCAGGGACGCGCCAGAGCCGCCGCTCGACCCGCCAGGCGAGAACGCCGTGTTCCACGGGTTCCTGGTCACGCCCCAGAGCCTGGTCCAGGTCACCGGCGCGCTGGAGAACTCAGGGGTGGTCGTCCTGGCGTGCACGATCCCGCCCGCGTCGAGGATCCGCTGCACGAAGGCGGCCGTCTCGTCGGCGACGACGTCGCGCAGCGGCAGCGAGCCGAGCGTGTTGCGCTGGCCCGCGATCGGCGCCTCTTCCTTGACCGCGACCGGCAGCCCGTCCAGCGGCCCGCGCGGCTGCCCGGCCGCGTACCGGGCCTCGGCCGCCCTGGCCCCCTCCATTGCCTCGTCGAACCGGGCCTCGGCGAACGCGTTGATGGACGGTTCGACCGCCTCGGCCCGCGCGATCACCGCTGACATCAGCTCGGCCGGCGACAGTTCCTTGCTCGCGAACTTGGCGAGCGCGTCGGCCGCCGAGATGTAGTGCAGGTCGCTCATGGGCTATCCGAACCCTCCCCGTTGCCGCGGAGCAGGCTGCGGCGCGGCTTCCAGCCCGGCCTGGGCACGCTCGCGCGCAGTCGCCTGGTGTACTCGTGCTGCGGCTGGTCGAGCACGTCGGCGGTCAGGCCGCGCTCCACCACGACGCCGCGGTGCAGCACGATCACGTCGTCGGTGAGCTGACGGACGACCGCCAGGTCGTGGCTGATCAGCACGTAGGAGACGCGGGTGGAGTCGCGGATGTCGGCCAGCAGGTTGAGCACCTGGGCCTGGATGGATACGTCAAGCGCGGCGACCGACTCATCCAGGATCAGCACCCGGGGCTCGGCGGCCAGCGCCCTGGCGATCGCGACGCGCTGCCGCTGGCCGCCCGACAGCGCCCGCGGCAGCGCCCTGGCCTGCCGCTCGTCCAGCCCGACGAGCCCGGTGAGCTCGGCGATCCGGTCCCGTCGCCGGTCAGCCTCCAAGCCGTGGTGCAGCCGCAGCACCTCGTCGATCGTCGCCTCGGCGGTCTGCCTCGGGTCCAGGCTGGTGTACGGGTCCTGGAAGACGATCTGCACCTCACCGCCGCGGCGCCGCCGGTCCCTAGCCGACCTGGCCGGGCTTGACCGGTCCTGGCCGCAGGCGGAGATCGTGCCCGATGTCGGCCGTTCCAGCCCGACGATCATCCTGGCGATCGTGGTCTTGCCGGACCCGGACTCGCCGACGATCGCCAGTGACCTGGCCGGCGGCACCTCGAAGCTCACGTCGTCGACCGCGACCAGCTCGCCGAACTCCTTGCGCAGCCCGGGCACGGCCAGCACGTCAGTCACCTCGCGCCTCGCCGGCCCCGGCGCCGGCGCCGGCGCCGGCCGACGTCAGCCGGCCGCGCAGCTCGATCGCCCGCACGCACCGGGACAGGCCGCCGTCCAGCCCGATCAGCTCGGGCGTGCCGTCCCGGCAGATCTCCTGCGCGTGCGGGCAGCGGGGTGCGAACGCGCATTCCTGCGCCGGGGCCTCGAACGCCGACAGCGGCCGGCCGGGGATCGCGGCCAGCCGGTGCGCGGTCGCGGCGATGTCCGGCCTGGCCGCCGACAAGGCGGCCGTGTACGGGTGCAGCGGGTCGTCGTGCAGGAGCGTCGACTCACGCACCTCGACGATCTGGCCCGCGTACATGACCGCCGTCCGGTCGCAGATCGCCGCGGCCAGTTCGAGGTTGTGGGTAATGAACAGCATGGCCAGCCCGAACTCACGGCGCAGGTCGTCCATGATCGCCATGACCTCGGCCTGGGTGGTCACGTCCAGGGCCGTGGTCGGCTCGTCGGCGAGGAGCAGCTTCGGCTCGGTCAGCAGCGCGGCGGCGATCATCACCCGCTGCAGCATGCCGCCGGACAGCTCGTGCGGGTACTGCCGCAGCCGCCGCTCGCCGTCGGCGATGCCGACCTGGCCGAGCATGTCGGCGGCCCGGCGCCGGGCGTCGGCGCCGGTCACGCCGAGGTTGGTGCGCAGCGCCTCGGTCATGAAGTCGCCGATTCGCCGGACCGGGTTCACATGGGCCCGCGGGTCCTGGAAGATCATCGCGACCTGGTTCCGGTACGCCCTCAGCCCGGCCCTGGAATAGGACATCACGTCGGCCCCGGCGAAGCTGATCTGCCCGCTGACCTCGGCGCCCCGCGGCAGCAGCCGGTCGATCGCCCGCGCCGTCATCGACTTGCCGGAGCCGGACTCTCCGACCAGCCCGACCACCTCGCCCGGCCGGACGCTGAGGCTGACATCGCGCAGCACGGCCCTGGACTGGCCTTCCACGGCCAGCCGGACGGTCAGGCCCTCAACTTCCAGCAGGGATGTGCTATCCGTGTTGGCCCGGGGGGGCGAGCCCCCGGAACCCCCCGAAGGTCGGGGCGCCTGGAGGCGCCGCCTTCCCTCCTCGCTCGTTCCTCGCTCGTCAGTCCAGGCACCACCGCGCCCCGCCGGATCGCTTGGCCCGCTCATCGGCGGGCCTGCGCTTGCTCGAAGAGGCGCTCGCCGAGAATGTTGAACGCGATCACGACGGCGACGATGCAGGCGCCCGCGGACAGCGCGGGCAGCGGATAGCCCTGCGGGATGCCGACCTGGTTCTCGGAGATCATCACGCCCCAGTTGGGAGCGGGCGGCTGGACGCCGAGCCCGAGGAAGGAGACCGCGGCCAGGTCGACCATCGCGTAGCCGAACAGGATCGTCGCCTGGGCAACGATCAGCGGCATGATGTTCGGCACGATGTGCCGCAGGCAGATCGAGGTCGCCGAGGCGCCCTGCACCTCCAGCGCGGCCACGTAGGGCTGGCTGCGTTCCTTGAGGGCGGCGCCGCGCAGTACCCGGGCGACGTAGGGCATGTAGGCGATCGCCAGCGAGATCGCCGCCGCCCACAGCCCGGCGCCGAACACCGCCGCGGCCAGCACGGCGAGCAGGATGCCGGGGAACGCGAACAGGATGTCCAGGCCGGAGCCGATGAACGCGTCGATCACGCCGCCCCGCCAGGCCGCGATCACCGCGAGCAGGGTACCGATCACCAGCGCGCCGGTCACCACGGCCAGCGGGCCGAGCATCGACGACTGCGTGCCGGCCAGCAGCCTGGACAGCACATCCCGGCCCTCGTAGTCGAAGCCGAGCAGGTGCGCGCCGCTCGGCCCGACGAAGGACAGGGCCAGGTTCGGCAGCGTCGGGCTGAACGGCGCGATCAGGCCGCCGATCAGCGCGACCACGGTCGCCAGGGCGATCACGGCGGCCGAGGTCAGGCCCGCGACGCCGGTGCCGCGCAGCAGACCGGAGGCCCGGCCCCGCCTGGTCATCACCGGGGCCTGCACCGTCACCAGCGGGACTGAGGTGCTCATGCCGCGCGGCTCCCTAGCGTCACGCGCGGGTCGAGGACCGCGTAGGCGAGATCGACCACGACGTTGATCACCACGAACGCGGTGACCAGGACCAGCGAGATGCCCTGCACGACCGCGAGGTCCTTGTTCTGGGCCGATGTCACCAGGTAGGCGCCGAGCCCGTTCAGGCTGAACGCGGTCTCGACCACCGCGGCCACGGCGATCAGCGAGGCGATCGTGATGCCGGAGACCGTGGTGATCGGGATTGCGGCGTTGCGCAGGATGTGCCGCCTGATCAGCTGGCGGCCGGGGATGCCGCGGCTGATCGCGGTCTGCACGTGCTCGCGGTCGGACTCCTCGCGGATCGCCGCCCTGGTCACCCTGGCCACGATGGCCAGCGACGACAGGGCCAGCGCGAACGCGGGCAGCGTGAGATGCCGGATGTTGCTCACCAGGTCGGTGCCGTTGCCCAGGGCCGGGAACCAGCGCAGCTTGACCGCGAACAGCGAGATCAGCAGGATCGCGGCCACGAACGACGGGATCGCGGCTGAGATCGCGCTCGACACCAGCACCGAGGTGTCGGTGAAGCCGGGGCGCAGCCCGGCTAGCAGGCCGAGGCCGATGCCGAGGATCAAGATGATCACCGACGCGTAGAGCACCAGGCCGGCCGTGGTCCAGGCCCGGGACGCGATCAGCGTGGTCACGTTCTCCCGCAGCGTGATCGAGATACCCAGGTTCCCGTGCAGCGCGTCCTCCAGCCAGTACCAGTACTGGGCGAAGAACGGCTGATTGAGGTGATACCTAGCCTCCAGCACGCGCAGGCTGCTGGCCGGCAGCGACCGCCCGCCGGACAGGGCCGCCACCGGGTTCCCCGGCGCCAGGTCCAGCGCGCCGAAGATCACGAAGCTGGCGATCAGCAGGCTGGCGACGAGCATCGCCAGCCTGCGGGCCAGGAACCGCCAGCGCACCGGTCAGCTCCCGCCCAGGCTGTTCGCCCAGGGCGCGAACATGTAGGCGAAGGACGCGGTAGCCCCGGTCAGGTTCTTGGACAAGATCAGCAGGTTCTCCGGCTGAACGTTCGGGATCCAGGGCAGGATCGTCGCTGCCCGCTCCTCGGCCTTGGCCACCAGGGCGGCCCTGGCATCCGGGTTGGCGGTCGAGCGGGCCTGCTCGAGCCAGGTCAGGATCTGGTGGTCCTTGAAGTTGTCGTAGTTCTGCGACCCGCCCGGGACCACCAGCGTGGACAGCAGCGCGGCCGGGTCGGCGTCGTCGCCGTAGTTCACGGTCAGGAAGCCGTCCACCCCGGCCCTGGCCTTGGGGTCGGTGAAGAAGTTGATGTAGTTCTGGGCCGACACGTTCCGCAGCACGGTCTTCAGGCCGATGGCATTGGCGGCGGCCTGGTACGCGCCGGTGACAGCGGCGATGTTGGCGATCTGCTGCGAGGTGCCGATCGTGAACGTCTTGCCGGTCGCCCCGGCCGCCTTGATCAGCCTCTTGGCCTTGGCCAGGTTGTAGGACAGCGTCGGGGAGGAGTCGTAAGCCTTGGAGAACACGGACTTGCCGTAGCCGAATACGCCCGGGTTGGACAGCCAGTGCGGCACCAGCGCCGCCCCCTTGTAGACGTTGCTGACGATCGCCTGGCGGTTCAGCGCCAGCGACAGCGCCTGCCTGACCCGGACGTCACCGAGCACGCCCTTGGTGCTGTCCACGATGAACGCGTCGGTCGACCAGCCCTGCCCGTTGTAGATGTTCACCGCGTTGCCGGCCTTCAGCTGCGGCAGCGTGGACAGGCCGCCCGAGGTGAACGTGCCCTGGATCGCGCCGGTGGAAAGGCCCGAGGTCAGCTCGGTGTCCGAGGCGACGCCCTTGATGATGATCTGGCCGACCAGCGGCTTGACCGAGGGCTGCCAGTAATGCGGGTTCGGAACCGCGGTGACGCCGACGCCGGGCACGAACGACTTCAGCTTGTACGCGCCGGTGCACATGATGCTGCCGGACGGGGTCCCGTACTTCTTGCCCTGCTGCTGCGCGAACGCCTTCTCGATGACGATGCCGGGCATCGAGGCCAGCTCGCCGGGCAGCCAGTAGTCGGGCTGCTTCAGCGTGATCGTGACCTGATCGCTGCCGGTCGCCGCGATCGACTTCACCCGGCTGAACACCAGGGTGTAGAACCCGCCCAGGCTCGGGCTCATGGCCCGGTCCAGGCTGTACACCACGTCGGCCGGGGTGACCGGGTGGCCGTCCCAGAACTTGGCCGCCTTGTTGATGGTGAACACCAGCGAGGTCGGCGACGGGTTGGTCATGGTCGCCAGCCCCGGGCCGAGCGAGCCGTCCGGAGCCTGCTTGAGCAGCGACTCGCACATCAGCGAGTCCGCGGTGTTCTCCGGGTAATCGAACGCGAAGATCGGGTCCAGCGAGTTGACGTCCCGGTAGACCGCCCAGGTCACCGTCGACACCGGCTTGGTGCCGGGCTTGGTCGAGACGACCAGCCCCTTGGTCGGCGAGATCGTGCCGGATTGGTTGCCGCCACCGCCGTTGTTGGTGGTGGGCGCGGAACGGCCGCAGGCGGCGAGCGCGAGCGCGGCCGCGGACGCGGCCGCCACGGCGGACAAGGCCATCCGCTGGCGTGTTCTCCTGGCCATCTGTCCTCCTCGTTCGGCGCCGGTGCGTGGCCGGCTGAGCTGCGGGGTCTGGTGGTTACGTGCGCTGGTAGGCGGCCTGGCCGCGGACCCAGGTGCTGGTCACGGTGGCCCGGCCGATGTCCATGGCCGCGCAGTGGGCCAGGTCGGCGTCGGCGATCGCGAAGTCGGCGTCCAGGCCAGGCCGGATCGCGCCGGTCACGTCGGCTAGCCCGTTCACCCGGGCGCTGCCCGAGGTGTACGCGCCGAGGATGACCTCCCTGGCGATGGCCTGCTCGGGCAGGAACGGCTCGGCCGCCGAGCTGCCCGGCTCGGCCGGCAGGGCCCGGTTCACGGCCACGTGCGCGCCCAGCAGCGGGTCGGGGCTGGAAACTGACCAGTCGCTGCCCCCGGCCAGCGCCGCCCCGGCCGCGTGCAGCGACCCGAACGGGTACTGCCAGGTGGTGCGGCGCTCGCCGAGGAACGGGATGGTCAGCTCGTCCATCTGCGGTTCGTGGGTCGCCCACAGCGGCTGCATGTTCGCGGTGGCCTCCAGGGCCGCGAACCGGGGCACATCGTCCGGGTGCACGACCTGGATGTGCGCGAGGTGGTGCCGCTGCCCGCTGACCCCGTTGGCCGTGCGGGCGGCCTGGATCGCGTCCAGCGCGTTGCGGACCGCGCGGTCGCCGAGGGAGTGAAAATGAACCTGGAAGCCTTCGGCATCCAGTGCGGTCACGAACCGCGGCAGCTCGGCCGGGTCGATGAAGTCAAGCCCGCTCACCTCGGTCGCGCAGCCGTGCCCGTCCAGGTACGGCTCGAGCATCGCGGCGGTGTGGTTCTCGGCCACGCCATCCAGCATCATCTTCACGCTGGTGGCCCTGAACCGGTCGGCCCGGGCCTCGCGCCGGCGCTCGATCATCTCGGCGACCTGCTCGATGCCGCCGTTCCGCTCCCACCACATTGCGCCGACCACGTTCACGAGCAGCGTCCCCGCGGCCGACCCGCGCAGGTAGGCGTCGACCGGGTCGGGCAGCCCGGGCCGGCTGCCGACGATCGCGTCCTGCCAGCCGGTGATGCCCAGCGACAGCAGGTAGTCCTGGGCGGCGAGCAACCCGGCGTACCAGTCGTCCACGGTCGCTTCCGGCAGCAGCCGGGAAACGAGCTGTTGCGCCCCCTCCTGAAGCATGCCGACCGGCTGGCCGGCGGCGTCCCGTTCGATCCGCCCGTCGGCCGGATCCGGCGTCGAGGCGTCGATGCCGGCCAGCTCCAGCGCGCGGCTGTTCACCCAGGCGCCGTGACCGTCCCGGTTAGGCAGGAACACCGGCCGGTCCGGCACCAGCGCGTCGAGCAGGTCCTTGGCCGGCACCCCGCCAGGGAACGCCTCCATCGACCAGCCGCCGCCGAGGATCCACTCCTCGTCCGGATGCTCGGCCGCGTAGGCGACGATGATGGCCGCGTACTCGTCCGCGGTCACCACGCCGGCCAGGTTGCAGCGGCGCAGCCGGTCTCCGGCGAACACCGGGTGCACGTGAGCGTCGATGAAGCCGGGCAGCAGCGTGCCGCCGCCCAGATCGACGAGCTCGGCACCGTCCAGGCGGGTACCGGCGGCGTCGCCGACGGCGCTGATCCGGCCGCCGCTGACCCGCACCACCGTGCCCGCTGGCCAGAACCGCGTGCCGTCGAAGACCGTTCCGTTACAGAACGCCAGCTCGGGACCGGACCGCACGAAGACCTCCCGGTTCAAGGCTTATTGCCGGTGATTAGATCACTTGCGCCAGACGTAGTCAATGGCTGTGACAAAGCCTTGTCGGTAGTGCCGCGGCCAGGTAACTTCCTGCGTAACGAGGGGCACGGCGAAGGCGGGCGATGGCCACACAGCGAACCGGGCAGCGGCTGCGGCGCGGCAGCCTCACCCCCGAGATGATCGTCGCGGCGAGCCTGCGCCTGCTGGACGCGCAGGGGTCGGTGGGCTTCAGCCTGCCCAAGCTGGGCAAGGTGCTGGGCGCCGACCCGACCGCGGTCTACCGGCACTTCGCCAGCAAGGACGACCTGGTGCTGGCCATCGCCGACCGGCTGATCGAGGAGGCGATGGACGGCCTGGTCGTCCAGCCGTGCTGGATCGACACGATCACCGACATGACCAGGCGGCTGCGGACCACCTACCGCGCTCATCCCGGGGCGGCCGCGCTGTCGGCGTCACGGACGACCCAGCGCCCGGCCGAGATGCGGATCGTCAACGTGCTGATCGGCGCCGTGCTGCAGGCGGGCTTCGAAGGCGCCGAGGCGGCCACGACCTATCGGGCGCTCGGCGATTTCGCGCTGGCCTGGGCCGGCGGGGAGGCGGCGTTCCTGGCCCTTGACCCGGCCCAGCAGCGGGCCGACCAGGCCGCCTGGACCCGGGCCTACCTGGCCGTCGACCGGGCCGGCCATCCGCACATCTGGCAGATCCGCGACGACCTGGCCGGCGTGACCGACGACGCCATCTTCGAGATGATCCTGTCGCTGGTCGTCGAGGGCCTGCACGCCAGCGCCCCGCGCCCGTGCGAATGCGCCAGGCACGCGCCCGCCGCCGCGAGCGCGTCGTGAC
>JBPCKO010000417.1:0-8171 GCA_051004215.1 Streptosporangiaceae bacterium
GAGCCCGGCGGCGGCCATCGCCGCCACCGCGACGGCGTCGCCGATGGCCGTCCAGCCGCCGTAAAGATTCTCGCCGCCGCGCAGCCGGGTCCCGAGCGATTCGTTCCGCATGACTGGCGATCTAACCAGACGCGCGACCCGCGCCTGCGCTCAGAACGACCGGACGGAGCCAGGGCCGCGCGGGCTGCCCGCGGCGTCGGCCGCCAGGACCGCACGGCATAATTACCGGTCGTGGAACCGAGCGAGCACATCGACGCACTACGGGCGGCGAGCGCGCGGCTGTCCGCCGCCGCGGCGGCGGCCGGGCCGGCCGCCGACGTGCCGACCTGCCCGGACTGGGTGGTCCGCGACCTGGTCAGGCATCAGGGCGGCGTGCACCGGTGGGCCACCGGGATCGTCGGCACGCCGCGGACCGAGCCATGGCGGGCCGACCTTGACGAGGTCGTGGGCACCTGGCCGGACGACGCAGGCCTGATCGCCTGGTTCGGCGCCGGCGCCGGCCATCTCGCTCGCACCCTGGCCGACGCCGATCCCGCCGTGACCTGCTGGACGTTCCTGGCCGGGCCGTCCCCGCTGGCGATGTGGGCGCGCCGCCAGGCGCACGAGACGTCGGTCCACGCGGTGGACGCCGAGCTCGCGGCCGGCTGGCCGGCCGGGGAGGTTCCCGCGCCGTTCGCCGCGGACGGCGTCTCCGAGCTGCTGACCTGTTTCATCACCAGGCCAGGGGGCCAGCTCAGGGCCGGCCAGGTCCGCAGGCTGCGGGTCCGCTGCACCGACGCCGAGGGCGACTGGCTCGTCGCGATCGGGCCGGACCGGGTCATCACCACCCCGGCTGGGCCGGCCGGAGCCCTGACCGGGACCGGGCCGGCCGACTGCGAAGTATCCGGCCGCGCCGGCGATCTGTACCTGACATTGTGGAACCGGGCCCCGGCTAGCGGGCTGACCGTGCACGGCGATGCGGGCGTACTCGGCTTGTTCCTGGACCGGGTGCACATCCGCTGGTCGTGAGCGAGCGGCCAGGCCCGGCGAGCACGGCGGCCCCCGGCCGGCCCCGCGGACCCGGCCTGTACCGCGAGAAGGAGCATGCGATGCGCGTCACCGGCCATCCTCCGGCCAGCCAGTTCGTCGCCGTGGTTCCGCAGCTGTCTGTACGCGGCGGCCTGGCGGCGATCAGGTTCTACCAGCAGGCGTTCGGCGCCGATGTTGATTATCAGGTCGGCGGTACCCCGGACAACGAAGCCGTGGTCGCGCAGCTGTCGGTGGGCGGCGCGCCGTTCTGGGTCGCCGACGAGTCACCTGAGCACGACAATTACAGCCCTGAGTCCGTCGGCGGCTCGACGACCAGGATGCTGCTGCTGGTGGACGACCCGCGGGCGGCGATCGAGCGGGCCGTCGGGGCCGGCGCGGTGCTGGTCTACCCGGCCAGCGAGGAACACGGCTGGCTGCTGGGCCGGGTCGCTGACCCGTTCGGCCACCACTGGGAGGTCGGCAAGCCGCTGAGCCCCTGGCCGCCGTCCGGCCACGGATCCGGTCAGCACGAGGCGGGCTAGCCAGGCCTAGCCGCGGACGAAGAACGAGCTCATCAGGGCGAGCAGGCTGCCGCCGATCGCGAGCCAGGCTCCGGCCCGCAGGTCGGTGTAGGGCAGGTTCACCGGCCGGTAATGGGCCCCGTTCAGGCCGATCCACAGCGCGGACGCGGCCAGCGCGACGAACGAGAACAGGCTCGCGACGAGTTCAGAGGCGACGACCCCGCCGAGGAAGACCAGGCCGCCGGCCACGACCACGACCATGGCGAACGAATGGTCGAAGGCGGCGCAGTACCGGTAGGTCCAGTGGGCTACGCCCGCGATCGCGGTGTGGCTGATGCCCGAGCTTGGCCGCGTCCCGCGGGCGCTGATCCAGGTCTGCATCGCGCCGGCGGCGATCGACAGGCCGCAGAGCGCGACAATGGTCGCGACCACCGCGCGACGCGACTTTCGCATGGCCGATGATCCTAGCCCGGGCCTGTTCGTCCACCTGGCAACTGCACCGTCCGTTTGTGCCGTGACCGGGCGTGTCAGCGGCTGCTCAGTTCCTCGATCGCCTTGCTGATCCGGCGCTGCCTGGTCTGCTCGCCCTTCGCCGACGTGACCGACCAGATCCAGCGTTGCTGGTGGCTGGCCGGCATCGCGTCGAAGACCTCCCTGGCCCGCACGTTGCCGGCCAGCGCCGCCGCGAAGTCGGCCGGCACGCTGGCCTCGTCGCCCAGGCTGCCGTCGCCACCCGCACTGCCGTCGCGAAATGTCATGCGCCGTCCCTGCCCTTGCTGTCATCGTCGTCTCAGGCCGGCAGGCTTGGCCGGCCGACGGACTAACGATGCCATCCGCGCCGCGCACCGCGAAGGAGGAGCCGACGGAATGCCTGCCGACCAGGCCGACGGATACGACCGGGACGCCGTCCTGGCCATCTATGACGGCATGGCCGCCGACTACGCGGTGACCTTCGGCGGCGAACTGCGCGAGCCGTCGCCGGAGACGCGGTTCCTGGACGACGCGCTGACCGGGCTGCCGCCCGGGCCGGTCCTGGATGCCGGCTGCGGGCCAGGCCAGGTCTGCGGCTACCTGACCGGCCGCGGCCGCGCCGCGATCGGCATCGACCTGGCCCCGGCCATGCTCGCCGCCGCGGCCGGGCTCGTCCCGCGGGCCAGGCTGATCGCGGGCGACCTGCTGGCCCTGCCGCTGCGCCCGGCCAGCTGCGCGAGCGTGGTCTGCTCGTACTCGCTGCATCACCTCCCCGCCGCCCGCCTGGACGGCGCGCTGGCCGGGTTCTCGGCCGTGCTGAAGCCGGGCGGAGTACTGGTCGTGTTCACCCACGGCGGCGACGGCGACGAGTGGCTGGACCGGGACGAAGGCCGGGTCGTGGTCGGCCGGCACGGGCCTGGTGACCTGGCCGCCCGGCTGCAGGCCGCCGGCCTGGTCCCCGAGCACGTCGCCACCCGGCCGCCGCGGGTCGGCGAGTACCCGGCCGACAAGGTCAAGATCAGCGCCCGCCGCCCACCCCCCACCCCCCGGTCCGCGCCGACATATCACGGGTTGGCGCCATGATCACAAGGTAATTTGCCGGTTTTGCCGACTGAAATCAGTGATATGTCGGCGGAGGCGCGACGCGGGCCGGCGGAGGGGAGACGGGAAACCAGAGACGCCGGGCCGGAGGGACTCCGGCCCGGCGTCTCCGGGCGGGCGGTGATCAGCGGGCGCCAGTGAGAGCCGGACGGACCGTGTCGCCGACCGCCGGGCGGGCCGGCACCGGAACGGGCGCCGGGACCCGCAGGACCTTGGCCAGCCTGGCCGGCATCCACCAGTTGGCCCGGCCGAACAGGGCCACCATGGCCGGCACCAGCAGGCAGCGGATCACGACGGCGTCGATCAGGATGCCGGCGCCGAGCCCGGTGGCCAGGATCTTGAGGTCAGTCTGCGGACCGGTCGACATGGACAGGAAGCTGAGCATCAAGATCGCGGCGGCGCTGGTGACCAGCCGCCCGGTCCGGCCCAGTCCCTCGGTGACGGCGGCGCGGGCGTCGCCGCTGGCGTCGTAGGACTCGCGGATCCTGGTCAGGATGAACACCTCGTAGTCCATCGACAGTCCGAACAGGAACGCGAACACCATCAGCGGCACCCACATCGTGATCGCGCCGGTAGCCGGGATGCCCCACACGGCGTTCGAGCCGTGCCCGTCCTGCCAGACCCAGGTGAGCACGCCGTACGCGGCGGCCAGCGAGATCAGGTTGAACACCACGGCCTTGGCGGCCAGCAGCACCGACCGGAACGCCCTGGCCAGCAACAGGAAGGTCGCGATCCCGATGAGCGCGAGCATGAGCGGGAAGTCGCCGTAGACCGCGTGGTCGAAATCGATCAGCTCGGCTCCGGCGCCGCCGACGCCGACCACGTGGGCGGTGCCGATCAGGGCGTGCTCCAGGCCCGCGACGACGTGCTGGCCGGCCGGAAGCGTGCTCTCGGTGCGCGGCAGCACGGTCACGATCGCCGTGCCGGCCTGCCGGTAGTCCGCGGTGGCGGGCGCGACCGCCGCGTACACGCCGGGCAGGTGCCCGGCCCGGGCGGCGACCGCGGCGGCCGCGTGGCCGGTGGTCAGTACCTCAGCCGGCGTGATCACGCCGGACGGGATGCCGCCCTTGGTCAGCGTGACCAGCGTGTTGTGCGCGGGGCCGGCGGTCGCCTCGGCGGAACTGCCGGGCTCGCCCAGGTGCAGGGACAGGGCGGGCAGCATCAGCGCGGCGAGGACGACCAGGCCGGCCACGGCGGACAGCCAGCGGTGCTGGTAGACCGTGCGGGCCCAGGCCGAGAACAGGCGGCTGGCCGAGCGCTCGGTGCGCAGCCGTGGCCAGTCCAGCCGCGGGCCGACCGTGGCCAGGATGACCGGGAGCAGTGTCACCGCGACCGCCACGGACATCAGGGGGACCAGCACGCCGCCGTAACCGACGCTGCGCAGCATCGGCACCGGCAGCACGATCATGGACAGCAGGCCGATCGCCACGGTCAGGCCGGAGAACACCACCGCGCGACCCGCATGGTTCATGGCCTGGGCCACGGCGGCGGCGTTGTCCAAGCCGGCCGCGCGCTCTTCCCGCCACCGGCTCACGACCAGCAGGGAGTAGTCAATCGCGACCCCAAGACCGATGAGCGCGATCAGGAACTCCACTATCTGGCTGATCCCGGTTATCTCGGTGAGCCCGCCCACCAGCAGGAACGTGGCGAGCACGGACACGCCGCCGATGAGCAGCGGCAGCAGCGCGAGGAAGCTGGCGAAGACGAAGGCCAGGATGGCCAGCGCGCCGAGCGCCCCGATCATGGCCTCGACCATCACGCTGGTGCCCTTGCTGTCGGCCGCGGGCTTGCCGTTCGCCAGCAGCTGGGAGCCGGTCACGCCGGCTGACCAGCCGGCCGGGGCCGCGTGATGCAGCGCCCTGGTGATCGCCGGGCCAAGGTCGGACCCGCCGAACCCGGCCACCGCGGGCGTGTAGATGAGCGCGAACGTCGTCCGGCCGTCTCTGGTCACGAACGCCCTGTCACCGGTCGTCGCGTAGTCGGCCAGCCGCGCGTGCGGCAGCGCCGCCGCGGCGGCGGCGAAGGCCCGGCCGGCCTGGGCCGCGGCTGCCTTGCCGGTGACCGACTCCCCGGCCGGGACCGTGAGCACCGGCACGTACGGGGTCTGCGAGCCGCCGTCGCCGTAACTGCGCGTGATCTGGTTGTCGACCTTGAACGCCTGGCCTGGCATAGCGAAGTTGTTGGTCATGCGGTGCGTGGTGCCGCCGATCGTCAGCACGCCAGCGACGGCCACGACCAGCCAGAACAACGCGACGAGGGCCTTGTGGCGGAGAACGAAACGGGTCAGGGACGGCATCGTGGTCTCCTGGGGACAGGGCACCGGCGGGCGCTCCGCCGGGCAGTTCCCAGGCTCCCGCCTCCCGCCCGCAGGGTCGTCCCGCTGGCGGAGACACCTGATCTACTGCACCCGGAGCAGCTTCCCTCGCCCCTACTCCGGCGGGAGTACGGGCACTGTCTCCCGCCGTAGGATGCCGCGCGGGCACGACCGCCCCTACGCTTATCCGGTGAGCGTCGTGACGGCTGCCGGGCGTACCTGGCGGAATGCCAGGGCGCGAGATGCGGTCCTGATGGTCGCGCTGACCGTCAGCCTGGTCCTGGCCGCCTACGGGGAGGCGCATCCCTCCAACCCGGCCGACATCCCCAAGGACCACCCGATCCCGCACACTCCCGACGCGGCCCTGCTCCTCGTGGCCGCCGCCGGCGTGGTGCTGGTCTGGCGGCATCGCTACCCGCTCGCCGTGCTGGCCGCCTCGACCGCCGCGGTCGCGGCCTACTCCCTGCTCGGCTACGTCAACGGCGCGGCCCTGCTGCTTCCGCAGTTCGCGTTGTACGCGGTCGCGCTGGCCTGCGGCGTGTGGCAGGCGTCGGCGGCGGCCCTGGTCACCCTGATCGTGCTGATGACCGGCACCGCCGCGGACAACCCGTTTGGCCCGACCGGCGGCGGCTTCTACCTCATCCCGGCCATGATCGCGGCCGCGCTGTTCGGCGGCATGGCGGTGAGCAGCCGGCGCGCGTTCGTGGCCACCATCACCGAGCGCGCCGACGACGACGCCAGGCGCCGGATCGACGAGGAGCGCCTGCGGATCGCCAGGGAGCTGCACGACGTCGTCGCCCACACCATGTCGACGATCAACGTGCAGGCCGCGGCGGCGGCGATGGTGCTGACCGAGCGGCCGGACGCAGCCGCTGAGGCGCTGCAGACGATCAGGATCGCGAGCAAGGAAGGGCTGCGCGAGCTGCGCGCGATCCTGAACGTGCTCCGCCAGGCCGACGAGGCCGATCCGACGTCGCCGGCTCCCGGCCTGGCCCAGCTGCCCGTGCTGGTCGAAGGGGCGGCCAAGGCCGGGCTTCCGGTCGCGGTGCGGACCACGGGCGAGCCCGCGGCCCTGCCGGCCGCGGTCGACCTGGCGGCCTACCGGATCATCCAGGAGTCGCTGACCAACGTGATCCGCCACGCCGGGCCGGCCACGGCCACGGTGTCGCTCGGCTATGAGCCTGACCGCCTGCGGATCGAGATCCGCGACACCGGGCGCGGGACTCCGGGCGGGGCCCATCCCCGGCCCGGCGGGCACGGCCTGCCGGGCATGCGAGAACGGGCCGCCGCGGCGGGCGGCGAGCTGACCGCGGGACCGGCAGGCCAGGGGGGCGGGTTCGCGGTGACCGCCTAGCTGCCGGTCCGGCGGCCGCCCGCGGCCGCGCCGTCACCGGCCGCAGACGGCAGCCGGAAGTGATCCGGGTCCTGCTGGCCGACGACCAGTCACTGATCAGGGCGGGGTTCAAGATCCTGCTCGAGTCGGCCGACGACATCGAGGTCGTCGGCGAGGCCGCCGACGGGGCGCAGGCCGCGGTGCTGGCCCGCCGGAACCGGGCCGACGTCGTCCTGATGGACATCCGGATGCCGAATGTGGACGGGCTGGAGGCGACCCGCCGGATCGCGGCCGATGAGGACCTGGCCGGGGTGCGGGTGATCATCTTGACCACGTTCGAGTCCGACGAATACGTCTACCAGGCGATCAGGGCCGGGGCGAGCGGCTTCCTGGTCAAGGACGCCGAGCCGGCCGAGCTGATCCAGGCCGTCCGGGTCGTCGCCCGCGGCGAGGCGCTGCTCTCCCCGAGCGTCACCCGCAGGCTGATCACGGACCTGGCCAGCCGCCCGGACGGCCACCGGGCGACCGGGCGGGAGCTGGACGTGCTGACCGCGCGGGAACGCGAGGTGCTGACGCTGGTCGCGGCCGGCTTGTCGAACGACGAGATCGCCGGGCAGCTGTACGTCAGCCCGCTGACCGCGAAGACGCACGTCAGCCGGATCATGACCAAGCTGGAGGCCAGGGACCGGGCCCAGCTCGTGGTGCTCGCCTACGAGTGCGGCCTTGTCGTTCCCGGCCAGCGAGCCGGCGGCTGAGCTCCGGCTCGCCCGGCACCGCGGCCTAGGGTGAGCGGATGACCTGGCCGATCCCGCCCGCCGCGCTGCTGCACGGGCCGCGCGGCCGCCGGCTGTGCTGGGAACTGGTGCAGTCCGCGCTGCTCGGCGCGTCCGACTGGTCCCAGCGCGAGCGGCTGGGGGCGGCCGCCCAGCGCGGCGACCTGTCCGGCGTAGCCGGCGACCTCGCCGCCTGCACGGCCGACGCCGCGCAGACGGTACTGCCCGGCGAGGACGACGACGCCGGGCTCCTCGCCGCCCTGGCCGCGGTCACCCAGCAAGCCATGTACTGGCAGCAGCCAGACCCCGAGGACATCGCCCTGGAGGACCCGGCCGTCCGCGTCGCGCTGCGACCGGTCGCGGCGGCGCTCGCGCAGGACTCCAGGGCCTCCTGGTGGTCGGCGCGGATGGATCCGGCCAGCCAGCAGCGGGTGCAGCGGGCCGGGGCCGCACCGGTCTCGCTGACCGGGGGCCCGGCGGCCCTGGGTCGCTGGCGCGCGGCCGAGGCGGCGGACGAACGGGCGGCGGCCAGCCGGCCGGAGGATCCGGCCGCGTCGTGGAGCGGCCACTGGTGGTCCGGGCCAGCGCCGGCCCGGCTGCTCTGGACGAGCCGAACGCCGTCCGCCTTCGGTTCCTCTGGGCTAGCGCCG
>JBPCKO010000418.1:0-5849 GCA_051004215.1 Streptosporangiaceae bacterium
CGGGTGCGGCTGTCCTGACCGAGCCGGCCCAGGCCGAGCCGGCCCAGGCCGAGCCGGCCCAGGCCGAGCCGGCCAGCCCCGCTGCCCGAGCGGCGTCGGAGCCGCCGGCCGCGGCAGCCGATCCAGCGACGGCGCCGACGACGTCCACGGCCAGTCCGGGGCCCGAGTCCGGGGACGCCAGCGGGCCAGACGACGGTTCGGGCGCTGGATCTGGCTCGGAGGCGGGCGTCTGAGGGCCGCGTAGTCTGATATTCTTTGTCGTCGGCGTGTCTGGCTGCCCTGAGCGATTGTGTTCGCCCGGGCGAGTGGCGCGTGATGTCGGCAGGCCCGGTCGCCTCGACATTCGGACGAGGCCGCGAAGCACGCGGCGGGCTAGGCACCAGGGAGAGAGAGTTCTTCGTGTACGCGATCGTTCGCTGCGGCGGCAGGCAGAGCAGGGCGTCCGTTGACGACGTGCTGACCGTAGACAAGCTCGCCGGCGAGGTGGGCTCGACCGTGACGCTGCCAGCCGTGCTCATCGTGGACGGCCAGAAGGTGATCAGCGACAGCGCCGAGCTTGGCGGCTACGAGGTCACGGCCGAGATCGTCGGTGCCGCCCGCGGCCCGAAGATCAACATGATCCACTACAAGAACAAGACCGGCTACCGGCGCCGTCAGGGCCACCGCCAGAAGTACACGCAGGTGAAGATCACCGGCATCGGCTCTGGCCAGGCCAGCGCGGGCAAGAAGAAGGCTTAGGGGTACGCGGAGATGGCACACAAGAAGGGCGCCTCGTCCAGCCGGAACGGGCGCGACTCCAACGCCCAGCGGCTCGGCGTGAAGCGGTTCGGCGGCCAGGTCGTGAACGCGGGCGAGATCCTGGTGCGCCAGCGCGGTACGCACTTCCACCCCGGCATCGGCGTCGGGCGCGGCGGTGACGACACGCTGTTCGCGCTGGTCGCAGGCAAGGTCGAGTTCGGCTCGCGGCGCGGCCGGCGCTCGGTCAGCATTGTTCCGGCCGAGGCGAAGGCCACGGCCAAGGCCAGCTGAGCCGGTCCTGGTTCTGGCCGCGCCGCCAGCCGGCGGGCGCGGACCACGTAAGCAGTGACGATGGGCCATCACCGCGACGGTGATGGTCCATCGTCGTGACTGGCCACGGCGGGGCCGCGGACCAGCGGCGGCCGGACCGGCCACCGGGTGAGAGGGGATTGTCATGGCGGAGTTCGCGGATCAAGCCGAGCTCCGGATCCAGGCGGGCAACGGCGGTCACGGGTGCGCGTCGGTGCACAGGGAGAAGTTCAAGCCGCTCGGCGGCCCCGACGGCGGCAACGGCGGCCGCGGCGGCGACGTGATCTTCACGGTCGATCCGAGCGTGGCCACGCTGCTGGACTTCCACCGGCGCCCGCTGCGGCGGGCCGGGAACGGCAAGGCCGGCGCGGGTTCGAACCGGAGCGGAGCCAACGGCGCCGACCTGATGGTCAGCGTCCCGGACGGGACGGTCGTCAAGACCGGCGGCGGCGAGGAACTGGCCGACCTCGTCGGGGCGGGCACGCAGTTCGTCGCGGCCCAGGGCGGTCACGGCGGCCTCGGCAACGCCGCGCTGGCCTCGACCAAGCGCAAGGCGCCGGGGTTCGCGCTGCGCGGCGAGCCGGGCGAGCACAAGGAACTGCTGCTGGAGCTGAAGACGATCGCCGACGCCGGCCTGGTCGGCTTCCCGAATGCCGGCAAGTCCTCACTCATCGCCGCGATGTCGGCGGCCAAGCCGAAGATCGCCAACTACCCGTTCACGACCTTGACCCCGCATCTCGGCGTGGTCGAAGCCGGGCAGACCCAGTACGTCGTGGCCGACGTGCCCGGGCTCATCCCGGGCGCGAGCCAGGGCCGCGGCCTGGGGCTAGATTTCCTGCGCCACGTCGAGCGCTGCTCCTTGCTCGTGCACGTGATCGACTGCGCGACCCAGGAGCCCGGCCGCGATCCGATCAGCGACCTGGACGTGCTCGAGGCCGAGCTGACCGCGTACGACGAGCTGACCGGCGCTGACATGGCCGGCCGGCCCCGGATCGTGGTGCTCAACAAGGTCGACGTGCCCGAGGCCAGGGACCTGGCCGAGATCGTGCTGCCTGACCTGCTGGCCAGGGACCTGCCCGTGCACCTGGTCTCGGCCGCGTCCGGGGAGGGGCTCAGGGAGCTGGCGTTCGCACTGGGCGCGGTCATCGAGCAGGACCGGGCGGCCGCGCCTGAGGCGCTGCCGACCAGGCTCGTGATCAGGCCTGAACCGGTCGCCGGGCCGGACTTCGAGCTGGTCGGGATCGGCGACAACGCGTTCCGGATCCGCGGGGCGAAGCCGCGCCGGTGGATCTTGCAGACCGACTTCAGCAACGACGAGGCGGTCGGTTACCTGGCCGACCGGCTGGAGCGGCTCGGCATCGAAGAGGCGCTGGCCCGGGCCGGCGCCGAGCCTGGCGCCGAGGTACTGATCGGCGACGACGACAATTCAGTGGTATTCGACTGGGATCCCCAGCAACCGGCCGGCGCCGGATTCGGACCCCGGGGCACCGACCCCCGGCTCGAGCCGCGCTAGCCAGCCGCGGTTCGCCGGCCTGGAGTTCCGGATCCAGTGGGCAAGCGCCTGCCTGCTGCGCAGATCCGATCATGCCGCCCGCCGCGGGGGCGCCTACACTGTATGGGCACTTTTCTCGCGGCGAAGGGATACGCGCTTGTCGGGCGAGGACCGCAGCGAAGGCGAACGCGAACACGAGCAGGCGTACATCACCGGGCTCTACGAACGGCTCGATGAGCTCAGGGACCGGGCCGGGAGCAGGCTGGCCGGCGTGCTTAGCCAGGCCGGCGGCACCCCGGCCGCCCGTACCGAGCGGGAGGCGCTCACGGTCATGTACCGGCAGCAGCTCGCCCAGCTCGATGCGGCAGAAAACGGGCTGTGCTTCGGCCGGCTCGAGTTCAGCGACGGGCTCAGGAACTACATCGGCCGGATCGGCATGCACGCCGACAACGAGAACTACGACCAGCTGCTGATGGACTGGCGGGCCGACGCGGCCCGGCCGTTTTACCTGGCCACCGCGGCGTCGCCGGGCGAGGTCAAGGTCCGGCGGCACATCAAGACTAGGGCCAGGACGGTCGAGGGGCTGGACGACGAGGTGCTCGACCTGGCGGCCGCCGACCCGTCCCGGCACGAGGGCCTGACCGGCGAGTCGTCACTGCTGGCGGCGCTCGGCGCGAGCCGGACCGGCCGGATGCGGGACATCGTCGAGACCATCCAGGCCGAGCAGGACCACATCATCAGGTCCCCGATGCCGGGAGTGCTGGTCGTCCAGGGCGGACCGGGTACCGGCAAGACCGCGGTCGCGCTGCACCGGGCCGCCTACCTGCTGTACACGTTCCGGCGGCAGCTGGAAAAGCGCGGCGTTCTCGTGATCGGGCCGAACGCCACCTTCCTGCGCTACATCGGGCAGGTGCTTCCGTCACTCGGCGAGACCAGCGTGCTGCTGGCCACGGTCGGCGACCTGATGCCGGGCATCAAGGCGACCGGGACCGAGCCCGCCGGGGTCGCCAGGATCAAGGGCCGGGCCACGATGGCGAAGGTCATCGCGGCCGCGGTGCGGGACCGGCAGCGGGTGCCGCGGGACGACCTGGAGATTACCTTCGAGCACACCCGCTACTCGCTCAGCCGGGCCGGGCTGTCCGGGGCCAGGGAGCGGGCCCGCCGGTCCCGGCGCCCGCACAACCGGGCCAGGGCGGTATTCCTGCGCGAGGCCCTGGACGAGCTGGCCAGGGTGGTCGCGGGACGGCTGGGGGCCAACCCGCTGGGCGGCGGCAACCTGATGGGGCGGACCGACATCGAGGACCTGCGGGCCGAGTTGCGCGACGACGAAGAGGTCCGCGCGGCGATCGGCAGGCTGTGGCCGGTCCTGACCCCGCAGCAGCTCCTCGGCGACCTGCTTGCCTCCCGGCGGCTGCTGGCGGTCGCCGCGGCCGGCCTGCCGCAGGCCGAGCGGGACCTGCTGCTGCGGGCGCCCGGCTCGCCGTGGACGCCCGCCGATGTGCCGCTGCTGGACGAGGCGGCCGAGTTGCTCGGCGAGGACGACCGGGCGGTCAAGGCGGCCGCCAGGCGGCGGCGCGAGCAGGAAGAGGCCTACGCCCAGGGCGTGCTGGACATCATCGGGCGTGACGACGAAGACGATCCGGAAATCCTGATGGGCGCGGACATGCTGGACGCGGCCGGGCTCGCGGCCCGCCAGGATGCCGAGCTGTACCTGACCGCGGCCGAGCGGGCGGCGGCCGACCGGACCTGGGCGTTCGGACATGTGATCGTCGACGAGGCCCAGGAGCTGTCGCCCATGGCCTGGCGAGCGCTGATGCGCCGCTGTCCGGCCAAGTCCATCACGGTCGTCGGCGACGTTGCCCAGACCGGTGACGTCTCGGGGTCGGCCTCGTGGGCGGACGCCCTCGGCCCGTTCGTGGCGGACCGGTGGCGGCTGGCCCCGCTTACCGTCAACTACCGGACGCCCGCGGAGATCATGACGGTCGCGGCGGACGTGCTCGCGCAGATCGACCCGCGGGCGACGCCGCCGCGCTCGGTCCGCGAGACCGGCACGGCACCGTGGGCGCTGACCGCCCGCGGGCCGTCAGGGCTGGCCGCGCTGGTGGCCGAGGCAGCCGTCGCGCTGGCCGGCCAGACCGTCGACGGGACCATGGCGGTGATCGTTCCTGACGGGCGGCAGGCCGAGCTCAGCGCGGCCGTGGCGGTGGCGCTGCCGGGGGCGGTGTCGCCCGGGCCGGGCGGTGACGGCGCCGGACCGGGTCCCGGCCATGGCGCGCCGGACCTTGAGCGGCCGGTCGTGGTGCTGACGGTCCGCCAAGCCAAGGGGCTGGAGTTCGACTCGGTGCTGGTGGCCGATCCCGGCCTGATGCTGGCCGAGTCGCCGCGCGGGCTCGGCGACCTGTACGTGGCGCTGACCAGGGCGACCCAGCGGGCCGGGGTGGTCTACCACGGCGAGCTGCCTGCGGTCCTGCGGGGACTGACCGAGATCGGCTCCGCCGCCGACATCGCCCGTGTGTCCCGTCCCGATGCGGTACCGGCCGCCTAGCGCGCCCTAGTCGCGCGGCCAGGTGACGGTGAAGTGGTCGACCTGGCGAATGGGAACGCTGGCGGTGATGTCAGGCGGGGTGCCGGCGGCCAGGCCGGGCAATCGGGTGAGCAGAGTGCTCAGCGCGACCTCTCCGTGCAGTCTGGCCAGGGGCGCGCCGAGGCAGAAGTGGGCTCCGGCGGAGAAGCGCCGGCCGTGGCGTTGCTACCTCAGCTTGATGGTCAGGATCTTGTGGCTCGCGGTGAACGAGACATCGAGCACTCCGCTCGCTCCGTCATAGCTGCCGGTCCCGCCGGTCACGGCAAGCGCCGCCGACTGGGGCTGCTGGTTCTTGAACTGGACGACGCCCTGGAACGTCAGGCTGCCGTGCTTCTTCCAGACGGCCGTCACGACGCAGTTGCCGTAGGTCTGCCGGGCGTTTTTCTCCGGCCGCCTGGTCAGCGTGCAGACGCCCGAGTCAAAGCCGACGATCGGGTAGCCGCTCCCTGACTTGCGGGTCACAGTGAGCTGATCATTAATGATCAGCTCGTCGCCTTGAGCGAAGGCGCCGGGACTCGTTCCCGGTACCGGGACGAAGCCCGGGTCGTTGGTCGAGTTGTTGATATCGAAGGCGAAGTACCTCAGGGTTCGTGCCGTCGGCACCGTGCTGCTACCGGGCGTGGCCGCGGCCCCACCGACTGCGCTGCTCGCCGCGAACACCACGCCTTCGGCGATGATCGCCACCCGTCGTGCTGGCCTGTGCCTCCTGGCCTCCTTTGTGGCCGC
>JBPCKO010000419.1:0-3364 GCA_051004215.1 Streptosporangiaceae bacterium
TTGTGCTTGGTTGACGCCGTGTGTGCGGGGGGTCTCGTTTGGGCGGTAGGGGGCCTTGTGGCTCGTCCCGGCGATTTACTCGCCGGGCCTTAGCGATCCCGCTCCAGGCGCAGGGCCAGGCGCGGGCACAGCCGGACAGCCTTCTGCGCTTGGTCCCCCAGCCGGGCCGGGACGCGGCTGGTGACGATCGGGAAGCCCCAGTCGTCCAGCGTGACCACTTCGGGCAGCACCTCCGCGCACAGCCCGCGACCGTCGCAGGCGATCATGTCGACCTTCAGCCGGGCGCCACGCAGCGCCCCGGGCGCCCCCGCCCGGCGGGCGGCCGCGCTCACCGCTGGCTCCACGACGGCACGGGCAGCACCGCGGCCCGGTCGCCCGTTCCGGTACACCATCCCCTGGCGTGCTGGTCTATCTCGGGACCGAAGGTCTTCAGCGCGCTTGCCACCATCGCCACCGCGCCGTCCGGATGCTTGCACGCGCCGCGGCCCGAACCGACCTGGCCGATCCAGCGGCGGAGCGTGGCCAGGTCGGGGCCGCGGCCGGCCGCCAGCCGCTCCATCTGGCCGGCGATCGCGTCCAGGCCGAACACACAGGGGCCGCACTGCCCGGCCGACTCGGCGGCCAGGTACCGGGCGATCCGCGCGGCCTCGGCCAGGCCGCAGGCACCGGCGGGCAGCGCCGCGATCAGGCCGGCCCCGGTTCCCGCCCCGGCGCCGCGCAGGCCCTCGTCGGACAGCGGCAGCCCGAGCGCGGTCGCGGCCGGCACCCAGCTGCCGAAGTAACCGCCGAAGAGCAACGCCGACAGCGGGCCGTCCTGGCCGCCCGCGGCGCCGAGCACGTCGCCGAGGCTGGTGCCGATCGCGACCTCGTATACCCCTGGGTCCCTGACCGCTCCGGCCAGCGTGACCAGCATCGAGCCGGGCTCGGCGGCGGTGCCGACGGCCCGGAACCAGGCCGCGCCGTGCCGGGTGATCAGGGCCAGGTGCGCGAGCGTCTCCACGTTCTGCACCAGCGTCGGCCGGCCGTGCAGGCCGCGCTCGGACAGCCGCCGCGGCGTCGCCGTCGGGGTGGGCACGCCGCGCTCCAGCCAGTGCACGACGGCGCTGGCCTCGCCGGCCACGAACCGGCCGGCCGCGTCGGTGACCGTGAGCCGCACCCGGTCAAGCCGGGACCGGCGGCGCTCGGCGGCCGCGTCGGCCACGATGTCGGTCACGGCGGGATGCGTGACGATGATCGCTTCGGGCGCGCCGACAAGATCGGCCGCCACGACCGCGCCGTCCAGCACCAGATGCGGCGACTGGGCCAGCAGGACCTTGTCCTTAGCGCTGGCCGGCTCGCCCTCGGTGCCGTTCGCGACCACGATCGCGCGCCGCCCGGCCGCGACGGCGGCCAGCTTGCGTCCGGTCGGGAACCCCGCACCGCCGCGCCCGGCCAGGCCGGCCCGGTCGACCTCGGCGATCAGCGCCTCGCCGGCGCGTCGTCCGGCTGGCCGCGGCGACGGGGGCCCGTACCCTGCCAGGTGATCGGCCAGCCGGACCGGGTCGGCGACAAAGCCGGCCGGCAGCAGCCGGGGCAGGCGACCAGGATCGGCGCCCGAGGCCGCTGCGCCGATCCTGGCCCGCTGCTGGGGGGCCGTTCCTTGCCCGTCCCAGGTCATCGTTGCTCCTTCCATGGGGTTCTGCTCTAGCGGGCAGACTGCATGGTCGGCAGCCGCTGGCCGTCCGGCCGGTTCGCCGGCGGCCCGGGGCGGCCGCGGCGGACCAGCCTGACGATGACGGCGGTCGCGACAGCGGCCAGCGACCCCCACTCGGCCAGGGCCACCCACCACAGATGCTGGTCGTAGCTGGCGGCCGTGATCGCGTGCACGAACGCCACCGGCCAGGCCAGGTAGGCCAGGTAATGAACGGCCCGCCACACCCGCTGGCCGATCCGGCGCCGCAGCAGGCTGGTGATCAGCACCGCGCCGCCGGCGTCGACCCCCAGCGTGCCGGCGCCGATCGCGAGCGTCTGGTAATGCGAGGTGAACGGGATCAGCGTGGACAGCCAGCCGATCGTCACGTAAGGATCGAGGATGGCCGTTGCCACGTGCAGGCCGAGCAGCGCGACCGCGAACAGCGACAGCGTGCGGTGCAGCTCGGCGACCGCGAACCGCGGCCAGCGTACCGACGTCGCGCCGGTCCTGGTCGACACCCCGAGCACCATGACCGCGCTGAAGAGCATCAGCAGCACCATGCCGCTGGCCCGCGAGACCAGCCACAGACCCTGGGAGCCGCCGGCGGCGGCGAGTGCGCTCATCGTGTGTCCTCCGTTCCGGTGAAGGCGGTCAGCCAGGACGACGCGGGCGGGTCGATCCGGCCGCCGTCACCGTCCGGCCAGCCCCTGGTCCGCACCATCCGCCCGTCGTGACCAACCAGCCGGGCCGGCAGCCCGTGCCTGGCCAGCCAGTCCGGCCCGTCGCCCGCGACGATCGCGGCCGTGGCCGCGGCGTTGGCCTCGGCGCAACTCGCTGCCGCGACGCTGATCGTGCGCCACGGGCCGCTGGCCGGCAGGCCGGTACGCGGATCGACGATGTGGTGCATGACCTGCCCGCCCCGCAGCCACTGGCGGCAGGTCACCGAGGAGGTGGCCAGCCCGCCGTGGCTCAGCCTGACCTGCTGGGCGATGGCGGGGTCGGCCGGACGCTGGCCAGGAATCAGGTTCCTGGCCGCGCGGACCTGACGGTGCTCGTCGGCGACCAGCACCGGCCAGCCGCCGGCCGGAGGACGGCCCGCGACGGCTATATCGCCGCCCAGGCTTACCAGCACACCGCCGTCGCCGGCGAGCGCCGCCTGCGCGACCCGGGCGGCCCGGTCAGCACCCAGCCCCTTGGCGGTCGCGCCGAGATCCAGGCGGATCCCGGGCGGTATGGTCAGCCGGTTCCCGGTCAGCCGGACCAGCGGCCAGCCTGGCCGCCGGTGCCTGGCCTGCGGCGGCGGCTCGTCACTCGGCTCGATCGCGGCGAAGTCGCGGTCATAGCCGAGATCGATGAGCGCCGAGCCGATGGTCGGATCGGCCAGGCCGGCCGTCCACCGGGCCGCGGCCAGGGCGACCGCGATCGCCTCGGCTAGCCCGTCGCTGACCTGATAGCTGCCGGGGCCGGCCGCGTGCACCACGGAGATCTCGGAGTCGGCGCGGAACCGGCTGGCCTGCACGTCCAGCGCGGCGATCGCGTGGTCCACCGCGGGGAGCAGGCTGGCCAGCCGCCCGGGCGGCCAAACCACGACCCGCGTGGTAGTGCCGAGCGCGTCCCGGTCGGCGGCCGCCACGGCCGCCGAACCGACACGAACCCGGCCCCACGGCTAGTGGGTTGTCACGGGAAAATGGG
>JBPCKO010000420.1:0-4796 GCA_051004215.1 Streptosporangiaceae bacterium
AGGCCCGGCTGGTGCGGCCCGGCACCGCGCAGCCGGAGGGCGCGCACCGCCGCGACCAGCTCGCAGGCCAGCACCACCCGGTAGGCGTCCACCACGTCGGTGGTCGCCCGGGCCGACTGGGTGGAGAACCCGGCGTGCTCCTCGACCCCGCGGGACAGCACCGCGCTGCCCAGCGCGGCGGGTGCGGCCAGGCGGCGCATGTCGGCGATCGCCGACTGGGAGACGTACTCCAGGATCATGATGCCCGAGCTGGGCGGCGGATCGGTGGCCAGGAACGGCCCGAGGCCGGTGAAGGCCGGCTCGACCAGCGTGCCGAGGCGGGCCGCGGACAGGGCGGCGGTCTGGAACAGCGCGGCCCTGATCGCGTCCAGGGCCAGGCCGGTGTAGGCGGTGTGGAAGTTGCCGTTATGCCAGACGGTCCCGCCCGCCACGTCGACCAGCGGGTTCTCGGCCGCGGCGTTGAGCTCGGCCGTGATCGCGCCCGCGCCGTGCCGGACCGCGTCCAGCGCCGGCCCGTGCACCTGCGGCAGCGCCCGGTAGCCGTACGGGTCCTGGATGCGCGCGCCGGGCTGGCCCTCGTCGCCGAGCAGGGCGCGCAGCGCGGCCGCGATCGCCCGCTGGCCCGGATACCGCCTGGCCTCGTGCACGGCCGCGGCATACGGCTCGGTGGACGCCGTGACCGCGCAGTGCGACAAGGCGGCGATCACCACGGCGGCCCGGACCAGCTCGGCCAGGTCCGCGCAGGCCAGCGCGGCCTCGCCGACGGTGGCCGCGTTGCTGGACAAGAAGGCGAGGGCGTCGGGGGAGGCCAGCGCGAACCGGGGCTGGGGCCGGTCCGAGGGCAGCCAGTCCCGTTCGCCGAGCAGGCAGAGGGCGGCCACCGCGAGCCCGGTCAGGTCGCCGGTGCCGATCGCGCCGTAGCGGGGCACCGGGACCCACAGGCCGGCGTTCACGCCGTCGAGCAGCGGGCCGAGCACGCCGGGGTCGACACCGGAGCCGCCGGCCGCGATCTGGTTGGCCCGCACGACGAGCATGGCCCGGCTCAGATCGGCCGCGATCAGCGGGCCGTCGCCGCCCGCGTGACTGCGCAGCAGCCGCACCCCGTGCGCGGCCTGGTCGGCCGGGGCGACGGGCTGGTTCCGGTTGGCCCCGACTCCGGTGGTCCGGCCGTAGACCTCGCGCCGGGCAGCCACGTCGGCGACGGTCCTGGCCGCCGCCGCCGCCCGCTCGATCCCCGGCCGGCTGACCACCGCGGCGGAGCGGCCGCGGGCAATATCGCGCACCTGCCCGCAGGTCGTGGTCCGGCCGTCTAGTTCCGCCACTAGCCTGCCCATGCCCCTCCATCCGCCCGGATGGCCGCCCGGATGGCCGCCCGGATGGCCGCCCGGATTCCCGCCCGCCGCTCTCGCGCGGGATGCCCGGATGTCCTTTCGCGGGCCGCCCGTGCGTCGGGATGATGACGAGTACTCCACCGCCGGAACGGGAGAATCAGCCGATGCGATACCTGGTCATCCACTATCTCGACGAGTCCATCTTCTGGGACGAGGACGGCAACGAGATCCCCGGCCCTGAGTTCGACGCGACGGTCGAGGCGTGGGACAAGGAGATGCTGGCCCGCCGGATCCTGGTCGGCGGCGGCGAGGTCCGGCCAGTCCGCGACAGCACGACGCTGCGGGTGCGCGACGGCGAGGTGCTGCTCGGCGACGGGCCGTACGCCGAGACGAAGGAGCAGATGGCCGGCTACATGGTGCTCGAGTGCGCCGACCTGGACGAGGCGATCGAGGTATCGGCCCGCCACCCCAGCGCTTCGATCGGCACCTTCGAGGTCCGGCCGTTCCTGCCCTGACGACCTGACCAGCTAGCCGGCGGCCGGGCCGGCCGGCTCGCGCGGCTCGCCCGGTTCACCAGGGGGCCGGAAGTAGGCCGCCGGGGTCTGACCGGTCTCGCGGCGGAACGCGGCGACGAAGGCACTGGCCGACTCGTAGCCGATCCGGCGGGCCACGGTGCTGACCGGGTCGCCGGCCGCCAGGGCCGGGATCGCGGACTGCAACCGCAGCAGTGACCGCCAGCGGCCGAACGGGACACCGGTGCCGGCCAGGAACCCGCGTTCCAGCGTCCTGGCGCTGGCGCCGACCTCCCTTCCCCACTCGGTGAGCGTCCGGCCGTCGGCCGGGTCGGCGGCCAGCGCCCGGGCGACCCGCAGGGCCCGGTCGTCGGCCGGCATCCGCACGTCGACCGTGCTCATCGGCACCGGCTGGAGCAGGTCGGTCAGCACCGTCTCGGCCCGGGCCCGCCTGGCGCCGTCGAGACCGGGGTCTTCCAGGTAGCCGATCAGCTCGGCGAGCAGCGGGCTGGCCGCGACCGGGGTGAAGTCAGGCCAGCTGATCGGGCACAGCCCGGGCCGCACGTACAGGGTGCGCATGGTCGCGGCGCCGGCCGAGAGCGTCTCGTGCCGCAGCCCGGCCGGTATCCACAGTGCCCTGGTCGGCGGCAGCACCCAGGTCGCGGTGTCCGTGCGGACGGTCAGCACTCCGCTGGCGGCCCAGGCCAGCTGGTGATCGACATGCGTATGCCAGTCGAACACGAGCCCGGCGGGCATCGGAAACGTGCACACGAAGACCGCGGCCTGGCCGGCCCGGTCCGCCGCGGCGGCAGATTGTCCATCGGGCGACACGAGTTGGCAGCTTACGCTCTTGGGCCCCGGTGACCGCGTCCGTAGCGTTCCAGCCATGAACAACAACCACGCGAAATTGTGTCCGAGCCCGGAGTGGGCGTCCCACATCCAGGACGAGATCCTGCCCGCCCTGACCGCGCACGCCGATCTCGGCGCGGACATGCTCGAGATCGGGCCGGGACCGGGTGCCGCCACCGAGTGGCTGCGGCACCGGGTCAAGCGGCTGACCGTGCTGGAGATCGACCAGGCCGCCGCGGCGAAGCTGGCCGACCGGCACGCCGGCGGCAACGTCACCGTCGACACCGGAGACGCGACCCGGCTCAGCTACCCGGACGAGTCGTTCGACTCGGTGGGCTCGTTCACCATGCTCCATCACGTGCCGACCCAGGCCCGGCAGAACGCGATCCTGACCGAGACGCTGCGGGTGCTGCGACCGGGAGGCGTCCTGATCGGCTCGGACAGCCTGGCCAGCGACGGGCTGCACCAGTTCCATGAGGGCGACACCTACAATCCGGTCGAGCCGGGCAGCATCGTCTGCCGCCTGCAGACGCTCGGGTTCGGCGCGCTCACGATCATGGTGGACGACGTGCTGAAATTCGTCGCGGTCAAGCCCGCGCGACCGGAGGCGGCGGCATGACCGGCGGCCGTGACCTGGTCAGCGCGCTCACCGGCCTGATCGGGTTCGCCGCCGCCGAGGAGCAGCGGCTGCTCGCCGTCGCCCCGGCCGGCGAGACCGGCGACCCCGGGCGCTGGGCCGCCGTGCCCCTCGTTGCCCACAACACCGAGTTCCGGGCCCAGCAGGTGCATCGGCTGCACGCGATCCAGGCCGGCCGGGAGCCCGGCGAGTTCGCCGAGATCGACCACCGCTCGGCCGAGGTGTACCAGGGCTATGCCAGCCAGGACGCCGGGCAGGCCGGCCCCGACAGCTGGCGGGTGGCCGGCGAGCTGATCGGGGGGCTGGCGGCGGTGCCGGCCGACGACCTGCTCGACCCGGAGCGGAACCCCTGGCTGCGCGGCCGTCAGCTCTGGCTGCAGGTCGTGGTGCGGGGATTCTGGCACCCGGCCGGGCACCTGGCCGACTACTACCTGGCCCGCGGCCAGACCGAACGTGCCGCCGGCCTCGCCGCCCAAGCGGTCGCGCTGGCCGGATACCTGCACGTGCCGGCCCAGGCCGCGGGAATGACCTGGTACAACCTGGCCTGCGCCCAGGCCGGGGCGGGCCGGCTGGACGAGGCCGCTGAGGCTGCCGCCCAGGCCGCCAGGCTCAATCCCGACCTGCGGGCCAAGCTCGGCACCGAGCCCGACCTCGCCCCGGTGCGGGCCGGGGGCCGGCTAGCGGCCGCGCTGGCATGATGGCAGCGTGATGCCGTACGCGACGTATGCGCGGTTCTACGACCAGGCCAACGGCGACCGGACGGCCGAGTTCGATCGGATCAGGTCGCTCATCCGGCGCTACCGGCCAGCCGCCGAGACGCTGCTCGAGCTGGGCTGCGGCACCGGTGCCGTGCTGGCCGCCCTGGCCGGCGACCTGGCCGTCACCGGGGTCGACCAGTCCCCCGAGATGCTGGCCATCGCCGGGCGCACCGTCCCCGGGGCCAGGCTGGTGCGAGCCGACATCACCGCGTTCGGCCTCGGCGCCCGGTTCGACGTCGCGATCTGCGTCTTCGACACGCTGAACCACCTGACCGCGCTGACCGACTGGCTCGCCCTGTTCGCCCGGGTGCGCGAGCACCTCGCCGACGGCGGCCTGCTCGTGTTCGACGTGAACACGACCGGCCGGCTGCGCGGGCTCGGCCGGGGACCGTCCTTCACGGCCGGCCTCGGCGAGCACACGCTGATCATGGACGTGCGCCCGGCGGCCAGCCCGGTAGCCAGCCCGGTAGCCAGCCCGGAGGCCGGCGGCGACGGCCGCGGCGGCGAGCTGTCGATCTGGACGGTGCGGGTGTTCGAGCGAGTCGAAGGCGACCTGTTCCGGCTGCACCGCGAGGACATCCCCGAGCTCGGGGTGCCGCTGGCCGTGGTCGGCCGGGACCGCGCCCACCACAGCCTCGACATGCTTGAGAGGACCTGCCTTGACGGCGGGCCCGGCACCAACAATTCCCGTCAGGTCTCCTTCGTCCCC
>JBPCKO010000421.1:0-11028 GCA_051004215.1 Streptosporangiaceae bacterium
ATCTGGCTGACCACGGTGAGCCCGTCGGGCCAGCCGCAGTCCTCCCCGGTGTGGTTCTTGTGGGACGGCGGTGAGTTCCTCATCTACGGCTCCAAGAACGGGCCGAAGACTCCTAACATCAGGGCCAGATCGAGAGGTTGACCAGCGCGGTCAGGGCCTGGGCGGCGACCCCGAGGCTGCCGAGCGGCGCGGTGCCCAGGCGGCCCACGATCGCCGAGTCGGCCAGCAGGAACAGCGGCTCGGCGACCAGCGCGCCGAACGCCGGGACGGCGAGCCGGAAGATCTCCCGGTCTTCCGGCCGCCAGAGCCGGCCACGGTCGGTCAGGACACGACCCCGCGGTTACGCAGGCCGGTGATCGCGGCCTGGTCCAGGCCGAGGCCGCCCAGTACGGCGTCGGTGTCGGCGCCCGGGCGGACCGGCGGCTGGGGTGGTTGCGGCCCGGTGCGGCCGAACCGCGGCGCCGGGGCCGGCTGGGTCACCCCGCCGACCTCGATAAACACTTCCCGAGCGGAGTTGTGCGGATGCAGGGCCACCTCGGCCGCCGACAGCACGGGCGCGACGCAGGCGTCCGTGCCCGCGAACGCCTGCGCCCACTCGTCCCTGGTCCGCTGGGCGAATACCGCGGCGAACCGCTCGCGCAGCACCGGCCAGCCCGAGCCGTCCAGTTGCGCGGGCAGGTCCTCGCCGTCCAGTCCCAGGCCCGTCAGCAGGGCCGCGTAGAACTGCGGCTCCAGCGCCCCCACAGCGACGAACTTGCCGTCCGCGGTGGCATAGGTGTCGTAGAACGGCGCCCCCCCGTCGAGCAGGTTCACGCCGCGCTCGTCCCGCCAGCCGCCGCGGGCCCGCATCCCGTAGATGAAGGACGTCAGCAGGGCCGAGCCGTCCACCATGGCCGCGTCCACGACCTGGCCCAGGCCGGACCGCTGGCGTTCGACCAGGGCGGCGAGGACGCCGACGGCCAGCAGCATGCCGCCGCCGCCGAAATCGCCGACCAGGTTCAGCGGCGGGACCGGCCGCTCACCGGCCCGGCCGATGGGGTGCAGCGCGCCGGAGATCGCGATGTAGTCGATGTCGTGCCCGGCCGTGGGGGCCAGCGGGCCGTCCTGCCCCCAGCCGGTCATCCGGGCGTAGATCAGGCCGGGATTGCGCTCCGCGCACACGCCGGGGCCGAAGCCGAGCCGCTCGGTGACCCCCGGCCTGAAGCCCTCGACCAGCACGTCCGCGTTCTCGGTCAGCCGGAGCAGAAGGCCGAGGCCGGCCGGGTCCTTCAGGTTCAGCCCGATCGACCGGCGCCCCCTGGTCAGCGGGTCCGCCGGAGCCGGCCCGCCGGGACGGCAGCTCTCCGGCCGCTCGACCCGCAGCACGTCCGCGCCCAGGTCGGCGAGGAGCATGCAGCCGAACGGCGCCGGGGCCAGGCTGGCGATCTCGATCACGCGCACGCCGTCCAGCGGTCCCATCGGCTACCTCCCAGTGGTCAACCGCATCGTAACCGGACAATGGTGCTGGCCCGGGGGGACGACCCCCCGGACCCCCCGAGGCGGGGCGCCTGGGGGCGCCGCCTTCCCTCGTCGGTCCTTCGTCGTTCCTCAGTCCAGTGCGGCGCCGCGCCCCGCCGGGCGCCTACCCCGGTGAGCCCTCCGGCCAGCCTGGCGTGTACTCGACCGTGCCGTCCTGGCGGACCAGCCTGGCCGGCAGCCCGGCCGAAGCCAGCCACCCCGGCGCCGCCTCGCTCCTGATGATCGCCGCGGTGCTCGCGATGTTGGCGTCGGCGCAGCTCGCCGCGGCGACGCTGACCGTCCGCCAGCACGAGACGGCCGGCTCGCCGGTGCGCGGGTCGATGATGTGGTGCATCGGCCGGCCGCCGGCCGTCCAGGCCCGGACGGTGGTGCTCGAAGTCGCCAGGCCGCCCGCGGTGATCGTGACGACCTGACCGGGCGCGTCCGGCCCGGCCGCGTGATCGTCGGTCACCTTGACCTGCCAGCCGCCGTCCGGCGGGGTCCCGGCGACCGCGATGTCACCGCCCAGGCTGACCAGCACCCCGCCGCCGAGCCCGGACACGATCAGGCCGGCGCACCGGTCGGCCGCCACCGCCTTGGCCGTTGACCCCAGGTCGAGCTGGGCGCCACGGTCGAGCGTGACCGTGCGCCTCGGCCGGTCGAGCCGGACACTGGTCCAGCCGGGCACCGGCCGCGCGGTCACGGTGACGGTCCGGCCGCCGGCCCGCACCTCGCCGAAGTCCCGGTCGTACCCGGCCGCGGCCAGCGCGCCGCCGCAGGTCGGATCGACGTCGCCGTCGGTGACCTCGGCCGCCCGCAACGCCTGCCCGATCAGTTCGGCGAACAGCTCGCTGACCGGCTGCGGCTGGCCCGTCGTGGCGTTCAGCCTCGAAAGTTCGGAATCGGGGCGGAACCGGCTGCACGCCTTGTCGATCGCGGCCAGTTCCGCATCGGCGAGCGAACGGGCGGCGGGCAGCGCGGCCGGCTCGGTGACGATCAGCACCGCGGCCGTGCCGAAGACGCCGAACCGGTCGGTGGCCGGCCCGGTCATCAGCGGTCGGGGCCGAACCTGGCCGGCTGGGGCGCCGCTCCGGCCCGGCCCTGGCCGCCGCCGTCTCCGCTGCTGCCGCCGTCGTCGTCGCCGCCGCCGTCCTGGCCGGTCACCTTGGTGAACGCGCGCAGGTTGGCCAGGCTCTCACCGCGCTTGACCCGCCACTCGTACTCCCGGCGGATCGACGAGGCGAAGCCGAGCATCAGCGCCTGGTCGAAGTTGTCGTCGCTGTAGCTGAGCACGCAGCCGAGCAGGCGGTCGATCTCCCCGGCCGAGATCGCGGCCAGCGGCAGCCGTCCGACCAGGTGAACGTCGCCGACCTGGTCGAGCGCGAAGTGCACGCCGAACATCCGGCTGCCCCGCTCCAGCAGGAAGCGGTAGAACTCGGCGTGGTTCTCGTCCGGCTGGCGGCAGAAGAACGCCTCGACGTGCAGGCTGTGCGTCTCGGCGATCAGCCATGCCATGGTGACCAGCTTGTGCTGGCCCTCCAGCCGGACCAGGAAGGCGCCAGGCTGGGCTTCCTCGTGGCCGACCCCGAGGCCGGCCAGGATCTCGCCGAGCCGGGCCGCGCGGGCCGGGGCGTCGCGGTCCGGGGCGTCGTGGTCCGGGGCGTCGTGGTCCGGCGGCGCCGCGGTCACAGGTGCACCGGGGCGGCGACCTCACTCATAGCGTCACCGTACACGGCAAGCAGCTGGTCGACGGTGGACGACCAGCCGAACCGGCTGGCGTGCTTGCGGGCCCCCCGGCCCAGCTTGGCCAGCCGCCCGGGGCTGGCCAGCAGGTCGGCGATCGCGCGGGTGTAGCGGGCCGGGTCGTGCCCGTCGATCAGCACGCCGGACACGCCGTCCCGCACCGCGGTCCGCAGGCCGCCCGCGGCCGCGGCCACCACCGGCGTCCCGCAGGCCTGGGCCTCGACCGCGACCAGGCCGAACGACTCGGAGTGCGAAGGGACCACGACGAGGTTCGCGGCCCGGTACCAGTCAGCCAGGTCCAGCTGCGGGCACGGCGGCTCCAGCCTGATGTTCCGCGAGATGCCGAGACTGGCCGCGAGCTGGATCAGGCCGTCAGGGTCATTGCGGCCGGTGCCGCTCGGGCCGCCGACGAAGGCCACCACGAGCCGGTCGGCCAGCCTCGGGTGCTCCCTCAGGAGCCCGGCGGCCGCGTGCAGCAGCACGTCGGGCGCCTTGAGCGGCTGCACCCGGCCGGCGAACATCAGTACCGCCGCGTGCGGCGGCAGGCCGAGCCGGCGCCTGGCCAGCCGCTGTGATCCCGGCTTGAACACCGACAGGTCCACCCCCGGGCTGACCGCCATGACCCGGCCGGGGGCGGCGTCGTACAGCTTGATCAGCTCGCGGGCCTCCGCGTCGGTGTTGGCGACGATCCGGTCCGCCGTCGCGATCACCTCGGCCTCGCCCCTGATCCGCAGGTCAGGCTCGGCGGCGTCGCCGGCCGCGAGGGCCGCGTTCTTCACCTTGCCGAGAGTGTGCATGGACTGGACCAGCGGGACGCCCCAGCGTTCCTTGGCCACCGCGCCGACCTGGCCGGACAGCCAGTAGTGGCCGTGTACCAGGTCGTACCGGCCTGGCGCGCAGGCCGCCTCGGTGCGCAGCACCTCGAACGTGAACTGGCAGAGCTGGCCTGGCAGGTCCGACTTGTCGAGGTCCTCGAACGGGCCGGCCTCGATGTGCCTGACCTGCACGCCAGGGGCAAGCTCGACCACGGGCGGCTGGTCCCGCGACACCGCGCGGGTGAAGATGTCTACTTCCACCCCCTTGGCCCCGAGGAGCTTGGCGGTCTCCACGACATAGACATTGAGACCGCCGGCGTCTCCGGTACCGGGCTGCTCGAGCGGCGACGTATGAACGCTGATGGTCGCGACTCGCTGCGGGTAGCGACGCGGCACTGGCATACACCTCCGAGACGGATGAACCCGAAAGAACTCCGCCATGTTCCCGGCCAGGCTATTTCGGGTGTCATGGTGCCGAGCACGCAGGTTCCCGCCGCGGCGGTCGCGATACGCTCGCGTCATGGCCACCCTGGTGCTGCTGCGTCATGGCGAGAGTGTCTGGAACGCCGAGGGTCTGTTCACCGGCTGGGTCGACATCGGCCTGTCTGAGAAGGGCCTGGCCGAGGCCGAAAACGGCGGCAAACTGCTGGCCGGCAGCGGGCTGAAGCCGGACATCGTGCACACCTCGGTGCTGACCAGGGCCATCCAGACCGCGAACGCCACGCTCGGGTCGGCCGACCTGGCCTGGCTGCCGGTGCGGCGGTCCTGGCGGCTCAACGAGCGGCACTACGGCGCGCTGCAGGGCAAGAACAAGGCCCAGACCCGCGAGCAGTTCGGCGACGAGCAGTTCATGTTGTGGCGGCGGTCCTACGACGTACCGCCGCCGCCCATACCCGACGCTGACCCGCTGTCCCAGGCCGGCGACCCGCGCTATGAGCTGCTGGCCGGTGACGTGATGCCGCGCAGCGAGTGCCTGCGCGATGTCGTCTGGCGGCTGCTGCCCTACTGGTACGACGCGATCCTTCCCGATCTGGCCGTGGGCCGGACGGTGCTGGTCGTGGCCCACGGCAACTCGCTGCGGGCGATGGTCAAGCACCTGGACGGCATCGGTGACGACGAGATCGCGGAGCTGAACATCCCGACCGGGATACCGCTGGTCTACGAGCTGGATGAGCGGTACCGGCCGGTGACGGCGGGCGGTGCCTACCTCGATCCGGAGGCGGCCAAGGTGGCCGCCGAGGCGGTCCGCGGCCAGGGCCGCTGAGCCGGATCCGTGCGGTCCGGCGGGCAGGTGAAGGGAATGCGGACGGTGCCAGGTCCGCTGGCGTCGGCGGGGCGGCCGGCGGCCCCCGGACGTGTGAACGCGAGTGAGAGGTCGTATGAACTCTCGGCGAATTGACGCTGGTCAGCGAGTTGCTGAGGTGCGCTCTGAGGCGGCCTGCGCATACCATCAAAGTGTGGATGTGGGGGTGATTGCGGTCAGACCGGCTGGTGCGGCCGCACCCGCCGGGGTGGTCAGGTGAGCCCGAAGACCCCGGCCCAGGTGAAGGAAAAGGCGGCCAAGACCGCCAGGAAATCCGGCAAGCGCACTCCTCGTACCCCCGGCCCGGCGGGATCCGGGGGCCGCAGTCACGTCCGGCTGCCCGGCGGGCTGGCGGCCGTGCTCGCCGTCCTGTCCTCCTCGGCCGTGGTCCTGGACAATGACGACCGGGTGCTGCAGGCCAGCGACGCCGCCCGCGCGTTCGGGCTGGTCTCGGGCCACGAGCTGGTCGTGGGCGAGCTCCTGGCCCTGGCCCGGCAGGTCCGCCGGGACGGTGAGATCCGCGAGGGCGAGATCGACCTGAGCGTCGGCCGCGGCCTGGACGGCCGGAGCACCAGCTTCGCGGTCCGGGTCGCCCCGCTCGGCTCCGGGGTCGGCGACGGCGGCCTCGTGCTGCTGCTGGTCGAGGACCAGACCGAGCGCCGCCGGGTCGAGGAGGTCCGCCGTGACTTCGTCGCCAACACCAGCCACGAGCTCAAGACCCCGGTCGGCGCACTGGCCCTGCTGGCGGAGACGGTCGAGGACGCCGCCGACGACCCCGAGGCGGTACGACGTTTCGCGGGCCGGATGCGCCAGGAGGCGAACCGGCTGACCAACCTGGTGCAGGACATGATCACGCTGTCCAGGATCCAGGCCGCCGAGCCGATTCCCGATCCGGCCTCGGTCGACCTGGACGCGGTGGTGGCCGAGGCACTGGATCGCGGCCGGATGAAGGCCGGCGCGCGCGGCATCGAACTGGCCTCGACCGGCCAGCGCGGCCTGTTCGTCCAGGGCGACGAGGAGCTGCTGGTCACCGCGCTGCGGAACTTGCTCGACAACGCGGTCGCCTACAGCCCGGAGAAGACCAGGGTCGTCGTGGCGACCGAGCCGGCCGGCCGGGACGTCGTGGCCCTGAGCGTCTCCGACCAGGGGATCGGCATCCCCGAGCGCGATCTGGAACGCATCTTCGAGCGGTTCTACCGGGTCGACCCGGCCAGGTCCAGGGTGACCGGCGGCACCGGCCTCGGGCTGGCGATTGTCAAGCACGTAACCGCCGCCCACGGCGGCAAGGTGACCGTGACCAGCAAGGAAGGCGCCGGGTCGACGTTCACCCTGCGGCTGCCCCTGCGGCCAGGGAGCCCCACATGACCTGCGGCCGGGCGCCGGCCTGGACCCGATCTGACCGACCTGCCAAGGAGGCGGCCACGTGACCCGGGTGCTCGTTGTCGAGGACGAGGAATCGTTCAGCGACGCGCTGTCCTACATGCTCCGCAAGGAAGGCTTCGAGGTCGCGGTCTGCCCGACCGGGCCCGCGGCCCTGGACACCTTCGACCGGACCGGTGCCGACCTGGTCCTGCTCGACCTCATGCTGCCCGGGCTGCCGGGCAGCGAGGTCTGCCGGGCCCTGCGGGAGCGGTCCAACGTGCCGGTGATCATGCTGACCGCCAAGGACAGCGAGATCGACAAGGTCGTCGGGCTCGAACTCGGCGCCGACGACTACGTCACCAAGCCGTTCTCGTCCCGCGAGCTGGTCGCCAGGATGCGGGCGGTGCTCCGCCGCCGCGGCGACGGTGAAGACGCGGGCGCGTCGGTAATGGAGTCCGGCCCGGTTCGCATGGACGTCGAGCGGCACATCGTGATGGTCCGCAATGCCGCCGTGCAGCTGCCACTCAAGGAGTTCGAGCTGCTTGAGGTGCTGTTGCGGAATTCGGGGCGGGTGCTGACGCGAATGCAGCTGATCGACCGGGTCTGGGGCGCCGACTACGTCGGCGACACCAAGACGCTGGACGTGCACATCAAGCGGCTGCGGGCCAAGGTCGAGCAGGACCCGGCGCGGCCGATGCACATCATCACCGTCCGCGGGCTCGGCTACAAGTACGAGCCGGGCAGCTAGCCAGTCCGATCAGGAACTCGACGGCGAGGGCGACGGCGACGGGGATGCGGACCCGTGGTGCTTCTGGCCCGAGGCCGACGGGCTCGGCGACGGGCTGCTCGCGGCGGGCGCCGGCGAAAGGGTTGTGTAGAACGAGCTGGCCGGCATGACCGGGACCTGGAGCATGGTCGTTCCCGCCTTGGCGAAGACCAGGTAGACCGTCACCACCGAGCCGCCGGTCAGCGGGCGGGTCAGGTTGGTCAGCACGACCCGCGGCTGCGGGCCGGTGAGCAGCACCTGGCCCTGCGGCGCGAGGGTCACGCCGCCGGCCGGCACCTGCACCTGGCCGGCCTCGCCGGGAGCGTGAACCGCGAGCAGCCGGTCAGAACCCGTTCCGACGTTAGTCAAGCCGAGGAACAGCCCGGCGTTCTGCCCGCTGTGCAGCACCTTGCCGACCGGGGCCCCGAGCACGAACGCGTTGCTGATCGTGATCGCGCCCAGGGTCTTGTGCGTGCCGCCGGTGGGCGGATGCCAGTGCAGTGTCGGCGCGTTCGGGCCGGCCTCGCAAGCGGCGATCAGCGGCACCAGCACGGCCGCAGCCGCGATCAGAATGCAGCGCGACGCGGTGCCGCCGCGGCTGGTCCGGATCACCGAGCCTCCTCCTGCTGGCGGGCCCGCGCCCGCACCGAACTACTACGCCAAGTAGACCTGGCCCAGCGTAGCCGCGCAGGCTGTTTCCGGCACAGCCGGCCCGGGCAACGAAGGGCGGCCGGGCCCGCGGGCGGCGGTTAGGAGTTCAGTGACCGCAGGGCTCGGTCGAGGGCCTTGGTGGCAAGCGCCGGTGCCGCCCGAACGTGCCGGTGCTTGTCCACGAGCAGCACGGTCAGGCCGATGGGCCGGTAGGCGACCGCGAGCGCGTTGTGCGCATCGATCGCCAGGACGGCGCTGGTGGCCGCCGACGGCGGAGCCATACTGCGCAAATCGCTTACCTTGCTGCCGCGCAGCCCGACCAGGTACACCCGGATACCGGCCAGGCTGGCCCGGGCCAGCAGGCGCCCGAGCACCCTGGCGCACTGGCAATGAGCGGGGATGATCGCGATGGCGGCGGAGTTCAGCGTGCTCAACCGGATCTGCTTGCGGCTGGCCGTCGCGAGCAGGCCGGCCGGGAGAACGCTCGCCGCGGCGGACGCTGCCGCAGGTCCGATGCTCGCTGGAGACTGGGAGTGGCCAGGCGCTGAAGCTGAGCCGCCGGGGCTCGCCGAGGGCCGGCTGGCGTGATCGGACGGGCGGGTAGTAACCGGCGGGTTGTTCCGGCCAGTGAAGCCGGCGAGGTTCGGGTTGGCGCTGAACATGGTCAGCAACATGCCGCCGATCATCGCCAGGACCAGGCATCCGGCGATGAGCGGCACCAGCATGCCGCTCTTGCGCAGCGGTGCCCGCCAGCGGTTACTGCGCTCGATCCGGCGCAGCGCGCGCAGCTCACGATGGTAGGCCTGCACGTCCCGGTCCAGCTCGCGGGCGTCATCGGGAATCTCGATGTCGACCCGCGGCAGCCCGTAATCATCGTGCGCCGGCTCGCCGCCCTGGTTCACGCGCGTCTCTCTCCGGATCGCTGAACGCCGTTGCCCTCAGTATGAGCCTGCCGGGCCGCGGGCGTAACCGGGGACCGGCAGTTCGGGCGGCCAGGTTCCTCGCCGGCCAGGGCGGGGGCTGTGGCGGCCGTGGGGTAGCGGTAAACTGGTGGTTATCGCATGTCGGCGTGCGCGGCCTCGGCCGCGTCCCTGGCCGGCCCGCGGATCCGGCGGGAGGCCGGGTCGCGGGTCAGTCCGCTGGTGGGCGCCATGAGTCACTAACAGTATGCAAAAGCGCCCTTGACCTGCATCTTTGTCGGTAAGCATGGCTATTGCGCGTTGCTCGCCGTGGTAAGATAGATGCAGCGGAAGGGGTACGTGCCACATGACTTTCAAGGTCGGCGACACCGTCGTCTACCCCCACCATGGGGCTGCGCGGATCGATGAGATCGAGATTCGCACGATCAAGGGCGAGGATAAGTCGTATCTCGTTCTCAAGGTCGACAAGGGTGACCTGACGGTGCGGGTTCCAGCAGATAACGCGGAGCTTGTCGGTGTGAGGGATGTTGTCGGCCAGGAGGGTCTCGAGCGGGTCTTCGAAGTATTGCGGGCACCGTTTACCGAGGAACCAACCAACTGGTCACGCCGATACAAGGCCAATTTGGAGAAGCTCGCTTCTGGTGACGTCAACAAGGTCGCCGAGGTAGTCAGGGACCTGTGGCGCCGGGATCGCGAGCGCGGCTTGTCGGCTGGCGAGAAGCGGATGCTCGCCAAGGCCAGGCAAATCCTCGTCAGCGAACTTGCCCTGGCCGAGAAGACCAACGAGGACAAGGCCGAGACGCTCCTCGACGAGATCCTCGCCAGCTGAGTTCCGGCGTCGGGCCTGTGGACGGTTCGATGCCGCGCGTCGGCATCGGGGTCGATGTTCATCCGTTCGGTGATGGGCGTGAGCTCTACCTGGCCGGCCTGCACTGGCCGGGTGAACGCGGCCTGACCGGCCATTCCGACGGCGATGTAGTCGCGCACGCGATGTGCGATGCGCTGCTGTCGGCGGCGGGCCTCGGTGACCTGGGCAGCAACTTCGGCACCGCCGATCCGCGCTGGGCCGGCGCCGGCGGTGCCGTGCTGCTTGACCGGACCCGGCAGATCCTGGACGCCGCCGGCTGCCACGCGGGCAACGTCGCGGTGCAGGTGATCGGTAATCGCCCGCGGCTCGCCGCCCGCCGCGATGAGGCCCAGGCCGTGCTGTCGAAGGTCCTGGGCGGCGTTCCGGTCAGCCTGTCCGCGACCACCACAGATGGTCTTGGCCTGACCGGCCGCGGCGAAGGGATCGCTGCCATCGCGACCGCGCTCGTCCGTCCGGGCCTGGCTAGGAAGCCTTCAGGTCCCGGCTAGGGATACGTCCTGTTCACTGCTCGTCCGGCGGCGTCGGCGAGCTGCGCTGCCGCCGGAACGCGGGCGGCCCGCCGGGAACGCTGCTCGCCGCTTCCTCGTCATCCGCTTCGGTCGGAGCGGTGCTCAGCCCACCGCCTAGGTTGGGTGACGCCGGGCCGGTAGTCGGGGTGCCTGGCGCCGGTGTACTGAGTGACGCCCGGCCCGCAGTGGCGGTGCCGGGGCTTGGCGGGGCCGGAAATTCCGGGGCGGCCGGGCCTGAGGGCGCCGGGCCAAGGGCCGCGACGCCGTCGGGTGCTGAGCCGGGAGTTGCCTGGCCAGCGGGGGCCGGGCTCGGAGTAGCAGGCCCCGGACGCGCACTGGCCTGGCTGGGAACGGCCGGAGCGGAACGGTCTGGCGCCGAGGGCGGCTGGCTGTCGGCGGTCGCTGCGACTGCGGCGGGCGGCTTCGTTCTGCCTGATGCTCGGGCTCCCGTGGGGGCTTGGGTTCCCGTGGGGGCTTGGGCTCCGATGGGCGCTTGGGTTCCCGTCGCGGGCGGGGCTGCGGCGGTGGCTGGCGCCTGGGCGCCGACCGGCGGCATCAACGGGCCGGCCTGGCGGCTGCCGGCTTGCGCGGCGC
>JBPCKO010000422.1:0-11076 GCA_051004215.1 Streptosporangiaceae bacterium
GCGATCAGGGCACCGCCGGCCAGGCTCGCCGTAAGCAGCCCGGCGACGGCGACGGCCCGTGCGGGCCGCCGCGCGATCCGGGAGATCCGCACCTGGGCGGACTGCCAGCCCGGCTCCAGGCGCTCGGCCGGCCAGGCGGCCGGCCGGGCTGGGGGCGACTCCGGCTCGGGCCTGGCCGGCACGAACTGCCAGCCCAGGTGCGGGTATAAGGCCGGCTCGGTCATCGCAGCGCCTGGCAGTTGGTGTGCAGTCGCGGCGCGGGTCCGCGTACCAGCACGGCCAGATCGTCGGCTGCCCGCCCGGCCAGCAGCCTGGCCGGCAGCTCGGGCAGGTCCGTCGTCCCGGTGTCCGGAGTTCCTGGCCCCTCCCGGCCGTCTGGCCGGCTACCCGCCCAGCCGCCCGGAGGCTGGCCGCGGATGGCGATGGCGCCGAGCTCGCCAGCCAGCCGGGATGCGACCGAGCCCGCGGCGGTACCGACACTGATCGGCACGCCGACATCCCGGGGGCAGGCGAGCAGATCCTCCAGCGTCCCGGCACCGGCTCGCTCGCAGCCGCTGACCCAGGCCAGGCCATCCGCCGGCACGCCAAGGGCGCGCCGCTCGGCCAGGGCCGCAGCGAGCCCGCTGACGATGAAACGTGCGAGGCCGGCCGCCGCTTCTGGTCCGCGGGATCCGGGCTGGGCCAGCAGGACCTGCCGCAGGGCCAGCACTTCGGCGAAGACGGACGGGCCGGCGGTACCCGGCCCGGCCGCCCGGTCCGCGGATCCGGCCCTGTTCTCGCTGGTCCCCGGCCTCGGCCGCCGACCCCGAGGAGTGCTGGCCGGATTCGCTCCGGCTCCGCCGGCCAGCTCGCCGGCCTGGAGCACGGTCCGCAGACGCGCCCCGTGGTCCGAGCAGGCGTCCGCGATGGCCGCCGCGACCGGGCCAGGCGAAGCGGCTAGGTCGACGATGATGACGGCCTTGCGATGCTGGATCGCCGCCCTGACCAGATCAAGGCCAGTGCTGGTCACCGAGTCGCGGTCCTGTCCGGTGATCAGGACGCCGCCGGATGCATCGGCCCAGGACAGCCCGGCTGGCCGGCCGGTGTCCCGTTCGATGCCCAGGCAGGCGCCGTCCACGGTGGCGAAATCTCCCCGCCGCACCAGCGCGGTCCGGTACGCCCGGCGCGCGGCGCCGAGCAGCCCCAGTCCGGTCTTGTCCCCGCGGCTACGGTGCGCAACTGGGCCGAGGTGACCGCGGATTCCTCCGGCGGCCGCGGCCTGGGCGGCGGCGGCGATGAGGGCCAGCGGGAGCTGGCCGGCGAGCGCCGCCCGCCACCTGAAGATCGCTTCCGGCAACCTGGCCAAGTGAGCCGGAACGGCCCCTGGCGCCGCGAGGAAGGCGGCTACCTGAGCGCCGGCCACCGCGAATCCGGCGGCCGCGCGCCCCGGACCCGCGAGCAGCGCCCAGCCGGCGCCGATGATCGCAGGCCCCGCCAGCCAGCGCGGCGGCCACCTGGTGAGCCGGGCAACCCCGAGCAGGACGGCCGTGCAGCCGAGGGTGACCGGGGCGATGGCCAGCTCGGCGGCCACCGCGAGCGCGCCGCAGGCCGCCGCTAACTGGCGCCAGGGGGCGGGTAGATGTCCGGCGGCGGTACCCGGCCTGACCGGAACGGCCTCGGCCGGCCCCGCGGGAAATAACGGCACACCGGCACCTTACTCGCGGGCCGGGCTCCCGGATCCCCGGGCCGGCAATCCGGTCACCAACCCCGCTATAGGCGGACTATCTACCGGATTCCGAGCCGACGACCATCGGCGGCCAGGATCGATGACCACGGCTTCGCCGGGGATGACGGCGTGTCCACGGCTCGGGCGTCGGCCAGGATCACTGGCCAACCGCTTCGCCGGGGGTGACGGCGTGGTCGTCGGCCAGGGCGTCGGCCGGAATCAGCTGGCTCAGGGCCGGCGCTCCCGACGGGGAATCCACCACGATCCTGAGCATGTCGGCCCGCAGCGCGGCGACCGTCAGCGCCACCGGGCGGCCGGTCGCCTGACTGTCGAACCTGACCGTGATCATCACGGCGGGCTGACCCGCGCTCAGCCGCAGGCCGCGGGCGACCGAGGACGGCGGCGGCTGCAACTCCAGGTGCAGGGCGGCCGGGGCGCCAAGATCATGCCGCTCCGCGCCATCCCCGAACCCGCACAGCCGCAGGTCCGCGACCGCCCGGTCCTGCTCGTCGGCCAGCTCACCGATCTGAGCCGCGGTCTGGGCGGTCAGGTAGGCCGTGGAGATCGCGGCCGGCTCCCCGTTCAGCGCCCAGTGGCACTTGACCGAGCACACCGAGTCGGCCGGAGCGATGCCGAGCGCCCAGCCGACGTCCTCGGGCACCCGGCGCCAGGACACCTTGCGCTTGCGGCAGATCACCTCGCCGCCCATCGGGTCCAGGTGCGCCCCCAGCCTGGGCACGCCCTGCACCGCGATGAGGTACTCGGCCGGGCTGGCCCGGTACAGCTGGCCGTCGGGAAGCTGCCTGATCAGGTGCCGGGCCGCCAGCTCCCTGACCGCCTGCTCGACCTGAGCCGGGCGGACGTTGTACCGGCGGGCCAGCGCGCTGGGGCGCGGCAGCCGCCAGCCGGGCTCATGATGGACGAGGGTAGCCGCGAGGCGGTCGGCCAGCACCCCGGCGACGTCCGGCCTGTCGTCGCTGGTGTATGCCACAGGATGCCCTTCGCCTCAGGTAGCCGGCCGCGCTACGTTCTGGTATCAGTTCTAAGCAGGCTGGGTGACGGGAAGCTGAACTGCGGGTTATGCGTCCCGCAACGAGACTCAGCGAACGGGCGACACTTTGAGGCGGCCCGGCCCCGTCGCCGGACCCGTTGCCGCTCTGGCCTGCGCCGATCCGGTCCGTGGCTATTCCGCGTTCCGCCGGGCCCGCCAGATCACGAGCCGGCCGGCGATGATCAGCAGTAGTACCAGCACGAGCAGCAGGAAGGCCGAGTCATAGGACAGGTCCCTGGACTGCGGGCCGTACTGGTAGAAGGACCAGATCGGGTAGGTCAGGAAGCCGACCGCGTTGTTGGTGAGCTGGGCGGTCGGGTTCTGGTCCGACCAGCCCGCCGTGAACAGCAGCGGCGCCGTCTCGCCGATGGTGATCGCGGTGGCGACCAGCAGGCCGGTGACGATCCCGGGCATAGCGGTCTTGAGCACGATCTTGCGCAGCGTCCAGCCGGCCGACAGCCCGAGCGCCTCCGCGCCCTCCCGGTACGCCGTCGGCACCTGGGCCAGTGCGGTCTCGGTGGCTTTGGCGATATAGGGGATCGAGACGATCGTCAGCACGATGATGGCCGGCAGCAGGCCGAAGCCCCAGTGCATGAAGCCGACCACGAGGGTCACGTAGGCCACGTAACCCAGCACGATCGACGGGATGCCGGCCAGGATCTCGTACCCGCCGCGCAGGAAGCCCTTGTGCCTGCCTTCGGCGAACTCGGCCAGGTACAGACCGGTCAGGATGCTGATCGCGCCGCCGACGATCAGTACCCCGAAGGTGATCGCCAGGGTTCCGAGCACCGCCTGCTCAAGGCCGCCGGTCGTGCCCGAGGTCTTCGTGACCAGCACGCTGAAGCTGAAATGCGGGACGGCACGGATCACGATGCCGCCCGCGAGCCAGAGCGTGGGCACGATCACGACACCCAGGGCGACGAAGCACAGCGCCCAGAACACCCAGTTCGCGAGCTTCCGGCGGCGCGGCACCTCGGGCCAGGCGAAGTCGTCCTGCACCGGGTTATGCGGGCCAGCCGCCGCTGCGTGACTCATGCTCGCCTCACAATCCCCGGCCGACCGGCAGCGCCGTGCCGGACACCCGCCTGACCAGCAGCCGGGCAACGACGTTGGCCAGCAGCGTGATGATCATCAGCATCAGCCCGAGCTCGGCGAGCGTCTCGACGGCCAGGCCGGTCGCGTCCTGAAGCGCGGTCTCCAGCGTCTGCACGATCGTGGCGGCGATCGTGGTCATCGCCGCGTAGATGTTCCCGGGCACGGCGCCGAGGGCCAGCCCGCAGCACATCGCCACGGCCATGGTCTCGCCGAGGGCCCGGCCCAGGCCGAGGACCACGGCGCCGACGATGCCGCCGCCCACCCAGGGCAGCGTGACCCGGCGGGCGGTTTCGAAGTCGGACATGCCGAGCGCGACCGCGCCCTCCCTGGGCAGGATGGGCACCTGCCTGATCAGGTCGCGCGAGGTGGCCGCGACGATCGGGATCACCATGACGGCCAGGATCATGCCCGACACGAGCAGGCCCTGCCCGTTGCCGGTGTCGCCGCGGAAGTAGCGCAGAACCGGGACGTCCGGCACGTTGCGCGCGATGACCGGCGCGACGTCGTGCGCGATGAACGGCCCGAAGGTGAGCGCGCCCCACAGCCCGATGACCACGCTCGGGATGCCGGCCAGCAGCTCGAGGAAGATGCCTACGGTGGTGGAGATCCGCCTGGGCAGGCGCTCGACGATAATCAGCGCGGCCCCGATCGCGGTCGGCACCGCGATGATCAGCGCGATCAGCGAGGTCAGCAGTGTCCCGACGATCTCCGGCACGGCACCGTAGGCGGCGCCCTGCGGATGAGTGACGCCGTTGCTCGTCACCGTCGGCGTGTAGAACGATCCCTCTGACCAGACGCTTTTGGTGAAGAACCCCAGGCCGTTGAACTCAATCGCCGGGATGGCCTTGATGATCAGCGTGACCAGGATGAGCAGCAGAGCGATAGCCGGTATGAACGCCACTACGCGGCCGGTCCACCTGATCGCGCCGTCGCCGCGCACGACGTCCAGGATCGCCGCGCCGACCCGGCGGGGAAGCGGGCGGGTGCCCGCCTCCCCCACCGGGTTCAGCACTGGTGCTGATGAGGCCATCTGGCTAGCTGCCGATCTTCGCGATCTGCTTGTCCGACAGCGACACCACGCTGGCCGGCAGCGGCTGGAAGTCCACCGGGTCCAGGTAGGTGGTCTGGTCCTGGCCGGTGTGCACGATCCAGTGCAGGAAGGCCCTGATGTCCTCGGCCTGGATGGCGTTGGACTGGCTGGTCTTCACGATCGCGTACTCGTAGTTGACGATCGGGTAGCCGGTCGCCGCCGGGCCGTTAATCATCGACAGCGCCTCGCTGGCCGGGGTCTTGGCGGTCAGCGCGGCCGCCGCGGCCTTGATCGCGGCGGTGGTCGGCTGGAGGAACTTGCCGGCCTTGTTCTGCAGCGAGGCGGTGCCGAGACCGGCCGCCTGGGTCTTCTGCAGGTAGCTGATGCCGATGTAGGCAATGCAGCCCTTGTTCGCCTGGCACCCGGCGACCATGCCGCTGTTACCGGTCTCGGCCAGCGCGCCGGACACGTTCGGCCAGCTGATCGTGGTGTTCACGTTGGAGGCCGACCAAGCCGACGGGTCCTGCGCGCTCAGGTAGCTGGTGAACAGGAACGTGTCACCTGAGCTCTCCGCGCGGTGCAGCGGGATGATCTTCAGGTTCGGCAGGCTGGCCCCCGGGTTCAGCTTCTTGATCGCCGGGTCGTTCCAGTTGGTGATCTTGCCGGTGTAAATCTGGGCCAGCACGGTGCCGTTCAGGTTGAGGTTCTTCACCCCCGGCACGTTGTAGTTGATCTGCTGGGCCGAGATCGCCAGCGCGATGTTCAGCAACCCTGGGTACTGCTGCAGGTCGGCGCTGGACAGGTACGCGTCCGAGGCACCCATGTTGACGGTGCCCGTGGCCGCGTCGGTGATGCCGGTGCCGGAGCCGGTGCCGCCCGTCGTGATCGTGACGATCGGCGAGCCAGCGGAGTTCACGAACTGCTTCTGGTACGCCGTCGACCACGTACCGAACAGCGGGAACAGCAAGGTGCTGCCGGTCTCGGTGAGAGACGCCGGCTTGGTGTTCGGCTTAGAAGGCAGTGCGGGCCCCTGCATCTTCGCCGACGGCGCACTAGTTGAGCCCGAGCCTCCGCCCGAGCCTCCGGAACTACTGCACGCGGCGGCCAGCACGGCCAGCGGGACCAGAGCAGCCGCTGTGCAAGCCAAGCGGGATCGGTTGGTCACCGGGGAATACTCCTTTACTTCTGCATGCTTACGCATGCGCTACAGGACTCGCACGCGGATGCGTGCGATGGGTTCCGCGCCTTGCGCGGTTCTCGCGCCCGCCCGGGAGGAGTGCCGTCCTCCCCGGCGGGTGGTCTGTGTTTTAGCCGAAGCGCCCGCTGACGTAGCGGGCTGTCTCCTCCTCTGCCGGGCTCTCGAACATCCGCTTGGTCTCGCCGTGCTCGACCATGCGGCCATCGTTGAGGAAGATCGTGCGGTCCGACACCCGGTTCGCCTGGGCCAGGTTGTGGGTGACGATCACCACGGTCAGGCCGGGAGCCAGCGTCTTGATCAGGGCCTCGATCGATTCGGTGGTCACCGGGTCGAGGGACGAGGTCGGCTCGTCGAGCAGCAGCACCTCGGGACTGATGGCCAGCGCCCGGGCCAGGCAGAGCAGTTGCTGCTGGCCGCCGGACAGCCGGAACGGCGAGTCCTTGAGCCGGTCCTTGACCGCGTCCCACAGGCCAACCTCGGTCAGCCGTCCCTCGGCGATCTCGCGCAGGCCGTTCTTGCTGGCCAGCCGGTGCGCCTTCACGCCGCAGACCACGTTGTCCATGACCGACATCGGGAACGGGTTGGGCCGCTGGAACAGCATGCCGACCTTGCGGCGCAGCGCCATCAGCTCGACCGACGGATGCCAGATGCTGCGCCCGTCCAGCTGGACATCCCCGTCGTGCCGGTAGCCGGTCACCTTGTCGTTCATCCGGTTGAACGTGCGCAGCAGGGTGGACTTGCCGGAACCGGTCGGGCCGATGAGCGCGGTGATCGCGCCCCGCCGGACGTTGAGGTTGACCTCGCGCAGGATCGTGCGCTGGCCGAATCCCAGCGTCAGGCCGACGGTCTGCAGGACGGCCGCGCTGTCCGGCACCCCGGTATCGGCGACGGCGCTATCGCGCACCGCCTGGACGGCGGCGACGTCGCCTGGCGAGCCCACTTCGTGGTTACCCGGCCCGGCGTCAATCGACATTACGCGCCTCGCATCGTCGTGGAATCAGGTCGGCTCGCGGCGGCACACCGCGGTCAGCCCATTTCTAAGCGCTGAAGGTGACGGGAAGTTGAACAGCGCATGAGTACACGGAAACTAACGACGAACAGCCGCATCAGCCGCGCATCCCGCCTTGGTCCGCCGCGGGCTAGACCGAGAGATTCAGCTCGGTGATCGTGCCGGTGCTGGCGGCCACGGGCGTTTCCACCCGGATCCCGCCCGGAGCGAGAACCCGCAGCGTCCACTCACCGGGCGCGGCGTAGAACGTGAAGCTGCCGTCCTCGCCCAGCGGGACCTCGGCCACGAACTCGCCGCCGGCGTTCAGCAGCCGGGCGTAGCCCGACGTGACCGGCGTGCCGGTGCTGGTGACCCGGCCGGTGACGACGGCCTGCGATCCGGCCCCGGCGGTCACCTTGATGCCGCCGGCCGGCGCACCGCAGCCGCCCGCGGTCGCGGGCTCGCGGGCGGTCACTGGCCGTCACCCAGCTCGATCGGGACGCCGACGAGCGAGCCGTACTCGGTCCACGAGCCGTCGTAGTTCCTGACGTTCGGCTGGCCGAGCAGCTCGTGCAGCACGAACCAGGTGTGCGCCGAGCGCTCCCCGATCCGGCAGTACGCGATCGTGTCCTTGCCGAAGTCCAGCCCGGCGTCCTGCTCGTACAGCGCCCGCAGCGTCTCGTCGGACTTGAAGGTGCCGTCCTCCCGCGCCGCCCTGGACCAGGGCACGTTCCTGGCCGTGGGCACGTGGCCGGCCCGCTGGGCCTGCTCCTGGGGCAAGTGGGCCGGAGCCAGCAGGCGGCCGGCGAACTCGTCCGGCGATCGGACGTCGACCAGGTTGAGCGTCCCCACCGCGGCCAGGACGTCGTCGCGGAACGCCCGGATCGAGCGGTCCTGCTCGGCCGCCCGGTAGGTGGTGGCGGCCCGGTCCGGCACCTCGGTGACCAGCTCGCGCGAGTCCAGCTCCCACTTCTTGCGGCCGCCGTCGAGCAGCTTGACGTCCCGGTGCCCGTAGAGCGTGAAGTACCAGTACGCGTAGGCGGCGAACCAGTTGTTGTTGCCGCCGTAGAGGATGACCGTGTCATCGTTGCCGATGCCGCGGGCCGACAGCAGCTTCTCGAAACCGGCCCGGTCCACGAAGTCCCGGCGGACCGGGTCCTGCAGGTCCTTCCTCCAGTCGATCTTCACGGCGCCGCGCAGGTGGCCCTTGTCGTAGGCCGAGGTGTCCTCGTCCACCTCGACCAGCACCAGGCCCGGATCGCCCAGGTGCGCCTGCACCCAGTCGGCGTCCACCAGCACATCAGAACGGCTCATGACGAATAAACTCCTCTTTTGCTTGTGCTTGTCGGGCCTGCCCAGGCCGGCCGGATCCCGCTTACCCCTGGCGGGCGGGCGCGATCCGGCGGATGAACAGGTACATCTCGCAGCCCAGGCACAGGCCGAAGGCTCCGTTGAGGAAGGCGGCGATCAGCCCGAACGCCGTCGCGACGATGCCCAGCGGCGTCGTGCCGGTCGCGTAGCCGATCACGCCGATGACCGCGAACACCATCCCGACGCCCTGCGCGAACCGCGGCGGCGCCTCGGGCTCCAGTTCGCCGGGCGGCCCGAGCCGCGGCCGGATCAGCACCCGGAACACCAGGCCGTAGGGGGCGTAGCGCATGCCGAACACGGTCGCGATCGCGAACACCACCGCCTGCGCCGCCAGCAGCCAGGCGCTCCCGGTAATCAGCACCACGATGAACACGGCCGTGGTGATCAGGGCGGCGGTACGCGGGCCCCTGGGATCGATCTCCATGTGGGTTCCTTCCGAGAACTCCAGTACGGCACGGGTGCCGCCGGGGTGAACCGGGAGCAGGGCAACGGCGCGAGCCGGAATAACGGCCGCGCGATCAGAGCGCGGCGGCGAGCCGCCCGTAGTCGACCACCCGGCGCCTGGTCAGGTGGGAATTCATACCACCGCTCCCAGCGCGGCGATCACGTCGGCCTTGCGTGGCTGGCCGCTCGCCCGGTGGGTCACGAGGCCATCGGGCCCCAGGACGAAGGTCGTCGGGGTGCGCCGGACGTCGAGCCGGCGGACCAGGTCAAGCCGGGACTCGGCGTCGATCTCCACGTGCGCGACCCCGTCGATCATGGCCGCGACATCCGACAAGGTCCGCCGGGTCGCCCGGCACGGAGCGCAGAAGGCGGAAGAGAACTGGACCAGGGTCGCCCGGCGGCCCAGCGGCACACCCAGCTGATCGGACGACAACCCGTCCGGCCGGTCTTGCTCGACGGGTGCCGCCGGGCCCTGACTGACGACCCGGCCGTTGCGGGACTTCCAGTACCAGCCGAACGCCGTCGCCGCGGCCAGGGCGAGCAGGCTCGCGATCAATCCTCCGGTCACGCTCGGACAACAGGCCGGCCCCGGCCGACATTCCCGGCCGTTGGCCGCCAGGTCAGGCGGCCGGGATGCGCAGCGGACGGTGGTGGGCCGTCACGAGCACGAAGCCGCTCAGCCGGGACGCGGGAACGCCGACCGCGACCGGGTACCACAAGTTGCCGCCGTCCGGGCCGACGGTCCAGGCTCCGGCCAGGAGCCGCCGGCCGTCCTTGGTTCGCACGTAGAACTTGCAGTTCGTCCACTGCGGGAGTCCGGTCACCTGCACCGACATCGACGTGCCCCAGGTCCTGTCGCCGTACCGGACCGTGGCCGTGACCCGCCCGGCGCTCGCCTTCGAGATCTCGGCGCTGACCGGCTGATGCGTCGGCTGCGGGGCTAGCGACTCCCCGATCGCGGCCGCCCCGCCGACCGCGATGAGCAGGGCCGCGGCGGCCGTGAACATCGCCCTGACCCGCCTGGTGCGGCGGCTGGCGGCCGTGCGGGCGAGCAGCGACTCCAGCATCCCGGCGGGAGGATCGGACGTCGGCCCGGCTGGATAGGGCGCGGACGCCGCGATCCGCTCGGCCTCATCAGCCGGGACCCGGCGCAGCAGCGCGGGCAGCGGCGCGAGCCCGGCGAGCTCCTCGCGGCACTCATAGCACTGGGCCAGATGCTCATCCACGGCCGCGCGCTCCTGCGGCTCGATCGCGCCGACGACGTAGACGCCGAGCAGCTCCTTGTACATGCGGCAGGACGGGTCGCTCATGGCGCCAGCCCCCGTTCCTCGAGCGCCAGCTTCAGCGCCTTGAGTGCGTAGAAGGTGCGCGACTTGACGGTCCCGGCCGGCACGCCGAGGGCCGAGGCGGCCTCGGCCACCGACTTGCCGCGGTAGTAGGTCTCCAGCAATACCGCGCGGTGGTCAGGACGCAGCGAGCGGAGCGCGTCGGCCACGGCCCAGGACTCCAGCGCCCGGTCGGCCGAGTCCGGCACCGAGGCCAGCGCCAGCGCTCCGTCGCCGACCTCGTTCGGCCTGGCCTGCCTGGCCCGGTGCGCGTCCACGGCGAGGTTCCTGGCCACCGCGAACAGCCACGGTCGCGGCGGGCGGCTGACCAGCGCATCGGGATGCTGCCAGGCCCGCAGCAGCGTCTCCTGCACGATGTCCTCCGCCCGCTGCCGGTCCCCGCTGGTCAGGTGCAGCGCATAGCGCAGCAGCGGGCCGGCGTGCTCATGGTAGAGCGCCCGCACGAGGCCTTCGTCGGCCACCGGTCTGGGTTGTTTCCGGCCCCCCGCACCATCGCGAACCACCACACCAACTTAAACGGACCCGGGCCTGACCTGGTTCAATCAGGGCCGAGGCGGATGTTCTCACCGCGGGATCGTCGGTGTGCCTGACCCCGCCAGCGGGCTCCGGGCGCGGCGGGACGGCGATCAGCCGCCGGCGAAGGGGGGCAGCACTTCGATCTCGGCTCCGGCAGCCAGGACCAGCGACTCGGGCGGCCTGGTCCCGGCTGGCTGGCCGTCGACCAGGAACGACGACCTGGCCAGGACCACCCTGAGCCGGTCCTCCCGGTCGGGCGACCGGTTCCTTGGCGCGGAGCGGGCGGCCGCCAGCGCGTGTGGCGGAGGTGCGGTGGCGGATTCCCCTTCCGC
>JBPCKO010000423.1:0-24075 GCA_051004215.1 Streptosporangiaceae bacterium
CAGACAAAGCGGTTGGCCGTGGGGGAGGAGGGTGGTTTTTTCTGTTTTTTGTGCGTATCTTGCGTTGTCCTCCTCTCCGCTGCCCACCGCCTGTCCGACCTGGACATGGGGCTGGGCATCGCCGACGACGACTTCGATGCCGGGCTGGCCGCCGTCCGGATCGCCGTCGATCAGCTCGGCGACCTGGTCGACAGCCTGCACCACCAGCTGCCCGGTCTGGCCATGCGGCACGAGCGCATCTTCGCCCAGTACGCGGACCGCTGCCAGGTCGACCTGGTCGTCACCCCGGCGGGCGAGGACTACGGGGCGGTCAAGGACGAGGTCGTGCTGTACGACCCGGACGGCCGCAGGACCGTCCGGTTCACCGACCGCGAGGTGACGCCGCAGCAGGCGAGGGAGTGGGCGTTCGCGGGCTGGTGCGCGCTCGCGGACCTCGGCAAGTACCTGCGCCGCGGGTCCGGGTGGGAGGCTCTCAGCCGGCTGCACGAGGCCCGCGACCAGCTCTGGAAACTGCAGGCCGTGGTCTGCGCCGTGCCGAACCCGCAGTACGGGCTGACCAGCATGCTGGACTTCGCGCCGGGCCAGATGCCGGACACGTTCCGCCAGACCGTCGCCGACCTCGATCCCGGCCGCCTGCTGGCCGCCGCCCGGCGGCTCGCCGCCGAGCTGACCGCGACCGGCGAGCGATTGGCCCCGGCTCAGCAGGCGGACCTTCCTGACGACATGGCCCGGTTCGTCACCGCCGACCTGGCCGCGATCGACGCCGCGCGGCCGAACCGCCTGGGGGCCGCAGGTTACTAGAACATGTTCTACCCATCCGCCGGCTGGCCTGGCAGGATCGGGCCAGGGAGCCGACCGCACCCGGAGGTGCGATGCGTTTTGCGTATGCCGAGTCGATGACCGACCCGTCGTTCTACGGCCCGCTGGCGCAGGCCGCCGAGGCGGCCGGGTACGACACGATGGTCATCCCCGACAGCATCTGCTATCCCGAGCACGCGACCAGCACCTACCCGTACAGCCCGGACGGGACCCGCGAGTTTCTCGACGGCAAGCCGTTCCTCGAGCCGTTCTCGCTGATCCCGGCCCTGGGCGCGGTCACGTCGACGCTGCGGTTCGTCACCTTCGTGCTCAAGCTGCCGGTGCGCAACCCGGTGCTGGTGGCCAAGCAGGCCACCTCGACCGCGGTGCTCACCGGGGGCCGGCTGCTGCTCGGCGTCGGGACCAGCCCGTGGCGGGAGGACTACGACATCCTCGGCGTGCCCTGGCCGCGGCGCGGGCGGCGGCTCGAAGAGTGCATCGACATCATCCGCGGCCTGTCCGCGGGCGGCTATTTCGGCTATGACGGCGAGCTGGTCAGCCTGCCGCGGATCAAGCTCGCGCCGGTCCCGGCCCGCCCGATCCCGATTCTGCTCGGCGGGCACGCCGAGCCGATGCTGCGCCGGGCGGCCAGGACCGGTGACGGCTGGATGCACGGTGGCGGCGACCCCGCCGATCTGCCTGGCCTGCTGGCCAGGCTGGCCGAGCTCCGGCGCCAGGAGGGCACCGCGGACCGGCCGTTCGAGGTGCATGTGATCTCGGCCGATGCCTACAGCGCCGACGGGATCAGGCGACTGGAGGACAAAGGAGTGACCGACGTGGTGGTCGGATTCCGCTGGCCCTACAGCACCGAGCCCGACACCCAGCCGCTGGCCGACAAGATCGGCGCGCTCAACGCCTACGCCGAGAACGTGATCGCCAAGGTGCGCGGCTGACCGGGAAACCGGATCCAGCCGCGGGACGAGAACGGAGCCGCCGATGAGCGATGGGCCGGCCGCCGGGCGGCCGACGGCGCGGGATCTGGCCCGGCGATCCCAGGATGCGGTGCGCGCCGGGGACCGGGCGGGCTGGCTCAGCCTGTTCGCGCCCGACGCTGTCGTGGCCGACCCGGTCGGGCCCTCACCGCTTGACCCGGCCGGAAACGGCCATCAGGGGCTGGCCGCGATCGCCGCGTTCTACGACGCGGTGATCGCGCCGAACGATCAGATCAGCTTCGAGATCGAGCGGTCCTACCTGTGCGGCGACGAGGTCGCCGATGTGGGAACCATCCGCACGACGCTGCCGGGCGGGCGCCACGTGGTGGTGGTCCGCGGCGTGTACACCTACCGGACCGACGGCCGCGGGCTGATCACGGCGCTGCGCGCCTACTGGGAGTTCGAGTCGGCCGATCTTCTGCCGGTGCACTCGGCCTAGCCAGGCATGATCGAGGCATGACCGCGCCGACCTTTCCCCTGCTGTTCACCCCGCTGCGAATCGGGCCGGTGACGCTGCCGAACCGGATCGTCTCCTCCGGGCACGACACCGTGATGGCCGTGGACGGCAAGGTTTCCGATCAGCTCGTCGCCTACCAGAGCGCGCGGGCCGCGGGCGGGGCCGGCCTGATCGTCGCCCAGGTCGCCGGCATCCACGCCTCGGCCAGGTACAGCAGCCACATCCTGATGGCCGACGACGATTCCTGCGTGCCCGGCCTGGCCAGGCTCGCGGCCGCCGTGCACGCGCACGGGACGGTCATCTTCCAGCAGCTCTTTCACGACGGCCGGGAGCTGATGGAGTCCGAAGACGGCACGCTGCCGGTCGCCTACGCACCGTCGGCGGTACCGAACGAGCGGTTCGGCGTGATGCCGCGCGAGATGCCGGCCGGCTTTGTCCGCGAGATGATCGGTTGTTACGGCGCCGCGGCGGAACGGGTGGCCCGGTCCGGCATGGACGGGGTCGAGGTCGTCGCCTCGCACGGCTACCTGCCCGCCCAGTTCCTGAACCCGCGCACCAACCTGCGCACCGACGAGTACGGCGGCTCGGACGAGCGCCGGCTCCGGTTCCTGCGCGCGGCGATCGCGGCGGCCAGGGAAGGCGCCGGGCCGGGCCTGGCGGTCGGGCTGCGGATCTCGGTCGGCGAGGAGTCCCAGTCCGACGAAGGGCTGACCGCGGCCGAGATGCTCGCGGCCCTGCCCGGAATGGTCGCCGGCGGGCTGGTGGACTACGTCTCGGTCGTGGCCGGCACGTCGGCGACGATCGCCGGCTCCGGTCACATCGTGCCGTCAATGGCCTTCCCCTCCGGCTACACGGCACCGCTCGCGGCCACGGTCAAGGCGGTCGTCCCGGTTCCGGTGATGGTCGCCGGGCGGATCAACCAACCCTCCGATGCCGAGCGGATCCTGGATCGCGGCGACGCCGACGCGGTGGTGATGACCCGGGCCCTGATCTGCGACCCCGAGTTGCCGGCGAAGGCCAGGTCCGGAGCGGCGGAGGAGATCAGGGCCTGCATCGGCTGCAATCAGGCCTGCATCGGGCACTTCCAGGCCGGCTACCCGATCTCCTGCACCCAGCACCCCGAGACCGGGCGCGAACTCCGCTACGGCATCAGGCGGCCGGCCGCGCCGGCCCGGTCGGTGCTGGTCATCGGCGGCGGGCCGGCCGGGCTGAAGGCGGCGGCGGTCGCCGCGGAGCGCGGTCACCAGGTCACGCTGGCCGAGGCCGGCCGCCGGCTCGGCGGCCAGGTTCTGCTCGCCCAGGAGCTGCCTGGCCGGGCCGAGTTCGGGGGCGCGATCACCAACCTGGCCGGCGAGGCCGAGCGCGCCGGGGTGCGGTTCCTGCTCGGCCGCGCTGCCGACGGCGCCCTGGTTGCCGAACTGGCCCCGGACGACGTCGTGCTGGCGACCGGCGCCGTTCCCAGGATGCCGCCGCTGGAACTGTCCGGGTCCCCGGTCGTGCTGACCGCCTGGCAAGTGCTGCAGGGGGCCGAGGTGCCCTCGGGACGGGTCGTGGTCGCGGACTGGCGGTGCGACTGGATCGGCCTCGGGGTGGCCGCCCTGCTGGCCCAGCGCGGCCGGAAGGTCACCCTCGGCGTATCCGGCTACCACCCGGGACAGCGGATCCAGCAGTACGTGCGGGACGGCATGATCGCCGACGCGCTCCGGCTGGGGGTGCAGATGATGCCGCTGGTGCGGCCATACGGAGCCGACGACGAGACGGTGTACTTCCAGAACGTCCTGACCGGCGAGCCGGTCCTGGTCGAGCCTGCCGCCGCCCTGGTGGTGTCGGCTGGTCACCTGCCGGTCAGCAGTCTGGCCGCCGAGCTGACCGGGGCTGCGGCGGCCGGGGCAACCGCCGGGGCCGGGCCGCGGGTGCACGAGATCGGCGACTGCGTGGCCCCGCGCACCGTCGAAGAGGCCGTGCTCGAGGGCCTCACGGTCGCGTCCGAGCTGTAGGCCGCGCTACACGTTCGGGCAGGCCGACTTCATCGAGTCGAGGGTGGCCTTGGAGTTGTTCTTCAGCGCGCTGAGAGCGCTGATGATCGACGTCACTTGCGAGGCCGACGGCGGGCTGGACAGGTTCTTGGCCGCGTTCTGAACCTGGCCCAGCGAACTGGACAGCGCGCTGACTTGAGTAGACAGCGCGCCATTCCCGCTGGCCCTGATCGCGGTCAGCTGGGTCTGGATATTGGTGAGGTCCTTGCGGATCTGGCTGGCCGCGCTCGCGTTGAGCTGCAGGTGGGTCAGGCTGTCCAGCGAGGTCTTCAGCGAGGAGACGTGCTGGCACGTGGCCGCCGAGGCCGAAACCGACGTCGACGGGCTCGCCGAGTGGGTCATCGGAGTGCTGGCCGGCGTGCTCGTGCCGCCCGCGTTACCGCTGGCCGAACTGCACGCGCCGACGAGCGCAACGCCGCCCGTGACCAGGATCGCCGCGCCGAGCCTGACGGGCCCGCGACGGGCGGACCTGGATCGCATGGACAGGGACTCCTTGTTCATGCGACACATGCTCCCCTGCTGTCCCCGGCTAAACGTCACCCGTGCCGGGCGAGATCGGTTGCTGCGATATTTGCCGTTTCGGCCGGCCTCAGGTTCCTGGGCCCGGCACGACCGCATGCACGACATGCGAGAGCGTGACCGGCGCCAGCGCGTCCTGGCGATCCCAGATGCCGTCCGGCGCGAGGTCGGCCTGGCTAACGTGGCGGAGCGCGGTCAGCCCCTGGCCGCGCAGCAGTCCGGACATAGCTTCAGGGGACAGCAGGCTCTGCCAGGGCTCGCCCTGCTCGGCGCTGGCCGCCGCGACCAGCCGGTAGTAGGCCTCGCCGGCCTCATCCCGCAGGCCGGCCGGCAGCATGTAGTCGGCCACCAGTTCGCTGCTCGCCGCGAGCGAGCCGATTTCGGCGAGCGTGCACGCTATCGCCTGCTCGGTCAGGTACACGGTCACCCCGAGCCAGCTGACAAAGGCCGGGCGACCCGGATCGAAGCCCGCCGCCGCCAGCGCCCCGGCCAGCGAGCCGGGAACGGGCCGGCCGGCCCCGAGCGCCCCGAAGTCGCAGGCCACGTACGCGACGGAGCCGGGGACGGCGATCCCGGCCGCGGCCAGCCGCCGCCGCTTGGCCTCCTGGCTCGCCGGATGGTCGACCTCGAAGACCCGCAGCCGGGCAGCCAGCGGCGACCGGTAGGCGAACGAGTCCAGGCCGGCCCCCAGGATCACGTACTGGGACGTACCGCTGGCCACCGCGGCGGCCAGCGCGTTCTCGGCGTACCGGCTGCGGCAGATGACCTGCCCCCGGGCGCCGGCCAACACGACGTGATCACCGTGCAGCCGGTGGTAGCTGATCAGCTCGTCGGCCTGGTCGCCCAGCAGCGCTGCGGCCACCGGGTCGACGAAGATCACCGGGGGACCGTCCACGATCAGGTGCGCGGCCCTGGCCGCCGCCGCCAACAGCGCGGTCCGGCTGGCCTCGCGAGAATAAGAATGCGTCATGCGCCGGAGATTATCAAGAATTACTTTTATCATAACGCATTAAAGAAAATTGCGAAAGAGCCACGGAATAACAATCGCATTCCTTTTAGGGGAATCCCCTCGGCGGTTGCCCCGCGCGGTACCGGCTGGCCCCGACATAGTGGGCGGAGGACCCGATAGCTAGGAGGAGCCCATGACGGCGAGCACGTTCTCGGCCCTGTCGCAGCTGGATTGCCCGCGCTGCGGCCGGCGGCATGACGCGACGTCGCAGCAGGGCCTGTGCGACTGCGGATCACCGCTGCTCGCCCGCTATGACCTGGAGCGCGTCGCCGCCACGGTGCGGCAGGCCGACCTCGCCGGGCGCCCGGCCGACCTGTGGCGCTATCACGAACTGCTTCCGGTCGCCGACCCCGGGCACGTGGTCAGCCTGGGCGAGGGCATGACCCCGCTGCTTGCCCTGCCCCGCCTCGGTGCCGAGCTCGGCCTGCCTGGCCTGCTGCTGAAGGACGAGGGCCTGATCCCGACGGGCACGTTCAAGGCCCGCGGCGCCGCCGTGGGCGTATCAAGGGCGGCCGAGCTCGGCGCCACCGGCGTGGCCATGCCGACCAACGGAAATGCCGGCGCGGCCTGGGCGGTCTACGCGGCCAGGGCCGGGCTGGCCGCCCTGATCGTGATGCCGGTCGCCGCGCCGGCCATCGCCAGGTCAGAGTGCGCGGCCGCCGGAGCCGAGTTGTACCTGGTCGATGGCCTGATCGGGGACGCCGGGGCGCTCGTCGCGGGCGCGCTGGCTGACCGGCCCGGCTACCAGGATTCGGGCACCTTGCGCGAGCCCTACCGGCTGGAAGGCAAGAAGACGATGGGCCTGGAGATCGCCGAGCAGCTTGGCTGGCAGCTGCCCGACGTGATCGTGTTCCCGACCGGCGGCGGGGTCGGCATCATCGGCATCTACAAGGCGCTGCTCGAGCTCACCGAACTCGGCTGGGTCACCGGTGAGCTGCCCAGGCTGGTGGCCGTGCAGGCGAGCGGCTGCGCCCCGATCGTTGCCGCCTTCGAGCAAGGCGCCGCGGTCAGCGAGCCGTGGCCGGACGCCAGGACGATCGCGTTCGGGCTCACCGTGCCCAAGGCGCTCGGCGACTTCCTCGTGCTCGAGGCCGTGCGCGCGACCGACGGCACCGCGCTCGCCGTGGACGACGACGAGCTGCTGGCCGACCAGCGGCTGACCGCCCGGCTGGAAGGCTGCTACATCTGCCCCGAGGGCGCGGCCTGCGTCAGCGCGATCCGCCGCCTGCGGGAGTCTGGCTGGCTGTCCGGCCGCGAGCAGGTCGTCGTGCTGAACACCGGCACCGGGCTGAAGTACCCGGACACGGTGCCGGCCAGCGCGCCGGTGCTGCGGCCAGGCGACGCGCTGCCGCCGGCCAGGACATGAGCAGGAGTCCGCAGGGCAGGAACGGAATATGAGCGAGAACGACAAGCTCGGGCGATTCATCGCGGCCCAGGACTCCGGCCGCACGTACGAACGAGCCACCGCCGAACTGCGGGCAGGCCGCAAGGCGAGTCACTGGATGTGGTTCGTGTTCCCGCAACTCGCGGGCCTGGGCCGCAGTCAGATCGCACGGGAGTTCGCGATCTCATCTCTGGACGAAGCCCGCGCCTACCTGCGCCACGACGTTCTGGGCGCCCGGCTGGCGGAATGCGCGGGCATTGTCGCCGGCCTGTCCGGGCGCACGGCCGAGCAGATCTTCGGCGGCATCGACGCGATGAAACTGCGGTCGTCGATGACGCTGTTCCACCGGGCCGACCCCGCCCAGCCGGTGTTCGCCGACGTGCTTGAGCGGCTCTACGGCGGCGAGCCCGATCCGGCCACCGACCGCCTGCTCGGCGGGCACGCTGACTGACCGCCGCCTGACTACGGCGTGCGGGCGCCGTCGATCTGGTCAAAGTCGCCGTAGCCATTCGGCGCGCCGCCGCCGCCCGACCACTGCCACATCACCGCGGTCTTGTCGGTGCTCTGCTGGCCGCCAAAGAAATGCGCGCAGGTCGAGGTCGTCTTCAGGCACCAGGCCGAGGGCGGATGGGCCAGGCTGGCGTTGGCCGTGTAGGTCCACTCGTAGATGCCGGGGATCTGGGCCGCGCTGCCGGTGCCGAAGATGGACCGCCAGATCGACGGGGCCGAGTACACGCCCGGCTGGTAGGACGAGTGCGTCGTCAGATAGCTGCTGAACCCGTCCACCACCGCCCGGTCAACCGCCGGGTCGATGTAGCCGGCCGTCGTCTTCCCGCTGCAGGGCGACATGTACACCGAGTTCCAGCCGTTGTCCGGCGCCGGGGTAAACGTCGGCGCGTTGCCGGGCAGCTCGATGTCCATCCACAGCACCGGGTAGTTCTCGGTCGAGGGGCTGACGTCGGCGATCGCCCGCGCGGCCTGCTGCTGACCCCAGGCCGTGGCCTCCGAGACGGTGCCGTCGAAGTGCGGATCCACGCCGGGCCCGGCCATGAACCAGTACGCCGAGACGCCGACGCCCTTGCCGTACTTGGAGTCGTTCGTGGCCGCCTGCTGGGCGTTGGCCGATGACCAGACCAGCTTGCCGCCGCAGTTCTGCCAGTGCGCCCAGTTGCCGGCCATGCCGACGTAACCGCCGTAGTTGCCGCCGATGACCGGCTCGGTGTAGGGCCCGCTGCCGCCGACCGCCATCTGAGTGCTATCGGTGCCGTACCAGAACCCGGGCGGCGAGTCACCCGCGGTCGCGGCGCTGGCCTGGCCGGCTCTTGCCTTCGGCGCGACGGTAGACGCGGTCGCCGTCGCGGGCGCGCAGGCCGCAAGCAGGCTCGCCGCCACCGCCGACGCGATCGCCGCGGCGCCGGACATTGCGTACACCGCGGGACGCTTACTACGCGGATCGGCCATCTGCCACCTCCGGGGACTGTCGTGGCATGTCAGCTGCCGAGGCTACCCGCCTGACGTGCGACTTTGCCAACCGAACGAGCGCAGCACCGACTCCAGCACCTGATCCCAGGGCGTCGGCGCGAGGCCGAAGAGGTGCTGCGCCGCCGACGAGTCCAACACGAAGTCCTCGGTGAACTGGTGCCTGGTCTCCCCGAGTTCGCGCATCAGCGGCGAGAATGCGCCGGCCGCGCGCACGATGGCGCCGGGCAGCGCCCGGACCGGGACCGGCGGCAGCCCGGCCACGCGGGCGAGATCGCCGACGGCCTCGCGCTGGGTACGCGGCGGCCCGGACGGGGTATGCCACGCGCGCCCCCAGGCCCGCGGGTCGCGGCCGGCCGCGATCGCCATCGCGGCCACGTCCGCGGTGCAGCTCCAGGTGTGCGCCCGGTCGGCCCGGCCGAGCACGAACACGCCGCGACCGCGCAGCACGTTCGGCACCACCCGGCTGCCCAGCACGCTCTCGGCGCCTGGTCCGACATAGTCCGATGCCCGGACCTCGGTCGCGCGTACCCGGCCGGCCTGGTGCGCGGCCAGGGCTTCCTGCCACATCCGGGCCCGGACGATGCCCTTTCGGCCGGTCGCGGCCAGCGGGGTCGCCTCGGTCATCGGGTGCCCGGCGTCGTAGCCCGCGCTGCCCTGGGCCAGGCGCGCCGGGCCGTAGCCGTACAGGTTGGAGATCGTCACCAGCACAGCCCCGACCGCTCGGCCGCCCCGAGCAGCGCGGCCGCGATCGGCGGCCACAGCTCGGGCCAGCGGTGGTAGGCCGGGTTCGCGCAGTTGTAGAGGACGGCCGCGCCGTCGGTCAGCCTGGCCATCGCCGAAATGTCGCTCGCGTCGGCGGCGGCCAGCTCGATCTCCGCACCGCTCGTACCCGCCTCGGTGCGCAGCTCATCCGCCTCGACACGTGGCGCGGAGCCCGAGCGTGTTACCAGCCGGACCTCGTGCCCTTGGGCCGCGAGCGCCCGGGCAATTCCGCTCCCGATCGGACCAGCTCCGACGACCACGTGCAACCCCGCAACCGCTCCGGCCGCCGCAGCCGCCCCGGCCGCCGCAGCCGCCCCGGCAAGCTGCGGCTCGCCCGCGGATCCCGGGCCGCGTGGCCTGACAGTTGCCGCCGCGTGCGTGCTCTCGTTCCCGTCGTGGTTCATGCTAACCTTCCTGCGCAATCGCCGCTCGCATTGGTGAGCAGCGCTCTCAGAATTAGTGTGGCGAGCCTTGCCCCTAACGTCAAGAGCGCCGCTCTCTAATGTTGCTTGCGCTCTTGTTTCGTGGCAGGATGCAGTCATGACAGCTCAGACGAACTCCGAGCCGGATCCGCCGCGGTCGGTGCCGAGGACGGCCCGCGAGCGGGCCAGGGCCGAGATCACCAGCGAGATCCTCGAAGCCGGCCGACGGCACCTGGCTACCGACGGCGCTGCCGGGCTCAGCCTGCGCGCGATCGCGCGCGATCTTGGCATGGCCTCCTCGGCGGTGTACCGATATGTCGTCAGCCGGGACGACCTGCTGACGCGGCTGATCATCGACGCCTACGACTCGCTGGGCGAGGCGGCCGAGGCCGCCGACCGTGCCGCCGACCGCGGTGAACTTGCGGGTCGCTGGGCCGCGATCTGCGGCGCCGTCCGCGACTGGGCGCTGGCCAACCCGAACGAGTACGCGCTGATCTACGGTTCGCCGGTCCCTGGCTACGCCGCGCCGGCCGAGACGGTCGGGCCGGCCAGCCGGGTGTCCAACCTGCTGCTCCAGATCCTGATCGACGCCGCCGAGCGCCGCCTGGAGGTCCCGGGCCCCGCGGGCCGCCCCCTCGGCCCGGCCGGCCAGACCGCGCTCAAGCCACTCGTGACCGCGGTTGGCGAGCAGGTGCCCGATTCTGCCCTGCAGGCCGGGCTGATGACCTGGTCAGCCCTGTTCGGGATGGTTTCGCTCGAGCTGTTCGGCCAGCTCCACAACGTCATTGGCGAGAACCCGGGCGACCGCGAGGCATTCTTCACCGAGTGCGTCGCCCGCTGGGCCGCCCAGCTAGGCATCCCCTGACCATCCTGCGCCAGCTTCGCCGTGGTGTTGCCCGCGCAGCATCGTGGTGTAGTTGCTGTCCTTCTAGCAGCACCAACTCCCCCACGATGTCCTCACGGCCCCTGACTCGAGCAGCAACGTGGTGACGTTGCTGCTGTTAGGGCGACAACGTGGTGACCTAGCTGTCGCTGCGGCCGGGTGGCGGGCGGCCGGACTGGGCGGGCGGGGCGTCAGGCGGGGAGGTGGTCGGCGGCCAGCTGGACCAGGCGGGCTAGCTTGGCGCGCTGGGCTTCAGGGGTGATCGCGTTGCCGGCCGCCGAGGTCGCGAACCCGCACTGGGGGCTGACCGCGAGCCGCTCGGCGCCCACCCGGCGAGCGGCTTCGGCCAGCCTGGCCGCGAGCTCGGCCTCCGGCTCGACTCGCGACGTCTTGGTCGTGACCAGGCCTAGCACGATCACCTTGTCGTCGGGCACCAGGCTCAGCACGTCGAAGCTGCCTGACCGCTCGTCGTCGTACTCCAGCAGCAGCCGGTCGGCCCGGATCCCGCCGAACACCGGCCCGGCGATCGGTTCGTACCCGCCCGCGACCAGCCACCGGCTGAGCTGATTGCCGCGGCAGAGGTGGAAGCCGAAGGTGGCCGGCCGCCCGGCCTCGATCACCGCATTGTCCAGTTCGATCGCGTGCGACAGCCAGCGCTCAGCCGGCCAGCCCCGCGCCTCGTAAAACGCCCGCCACGCCGGGTCGATCAGCAGCGGGTAATGCGGCGCGTCGAGCTGGATGTACGTGCAGCCCAGCCGCACCAGCTCGGCGACCTCGTCGCACAAGATGGCGGTCACGTCGGCCATGAAGTCGTCCAGCGTCGGGTACGCGCCCCCCGACTTCCCCGGCGACCAGAGGTTGGCGAACAGCGTCGGGCTCGGCAGCGTGATCTTGATCTGGCGATCCGTGCAGGCGCGCAGGAAGGTGAACTCCTCGGCGGCCAGGTTGCGCCGCTTGCGCAGCCGGGCGGTCACGGCAAGATCGTCGGGGCGGGAAATACTGCTGTCACCGATGTCGCCGGAGTGCCACTCGCCCCACAGCCAGGCGTCCATGTTCACGCCGGTGACGCCTTCGCAGGCCGCCGTCAGCTCGGCCTGGAACGAATCCCGCCGCATCTCCCCGTCGTTCACCACCGGCAGTCCGACATCCTCCTGCAGGGCGACGACATCGCGGACGGCCTGGTCCTCGGCGGCCTTGAAGGCGGGCTCCGCCAGGTCGCCGCGGGCGCGGCTCTCCCGCGCCTGCATCAGGTAGCCGGGCCGGAGCAAGCTTCCGACGTGTTCCACGCGAGCGGCGACGGTCATGGTCACCAGCTTCCCATCGGGCACCGAACGCACCAGGCCCCGGGCAGTTCGGGCAGAACCGGGAGGAAGGGAAGCGGGGCCTTGCCCCGGGCAAGCGAAGCGCGCGGACCGGCCAACCCGGCGGACCAGCGGACCAGCGGACCAGCGAGCCGAGGTTATCCGGCCACCGAGTCGAGCAGTTCCGAGCGGGCCTGGTCGACCGCGGCCAGCGTTCGGGCCGACGGTGGCCAAGGCCAACACCGAGCTGCAGAACGTGCTCAACACCTGGCACGAGTGATCGCACGAGTCCGCTAGCTTGCCCGCGTCCAGCTTCTCCTCCTCCGGGGCAGCTTCGACGGCGTGATCGTGTCCGACGCGCTGGAGATGCGGGCGGTCAGCGATCCGTACGGCATCCCCGAGGCGGCCGTGATGGCCGTCGCGGCCGGGACCGACCTGCTCTGCTTCGGCCGGGAAACTGGTGCCGCCACCTACCTGGCGGTCAGGACCGCCCTGGTCGAGGCGGTCAGGTCGGGCCGGATCCCGGCGGCCAGGATCGAGGAGGCCGCCGCCAGGGTCGCCGGGCGGCGGCACTGGGCCACCGCCGCCGCGACTCCGCCCCCGACTCCGCCGCCACCGCCGCGCCCGCCCCGGACGCCCTGCACGCCTCGCACACGTCGGTCACCTTGCACGCCTCGGCCACCTCACCCGCCCCAAATATCTTTCCCGTACCGCATACCTCTCCCGTCCCGCATATCTCCTCCGTCCTGCATATCTCGCCCGTCCCGCATACTTCCCCCGTCCCGCATATCTCCCCCGTCCCGCCGGCGGGTGGCGCCGATGGCAACCGCGGCGCCGGCCCGGCTGATCGTGAGCTAGCCGGGCTGATCGCGGCCCGCCGCGCCATCCTGGTCACCGGGACGCTGCCGCCGCTGCCCGACCCGGTGCTGGCCGAGGTTGTTCCGCCGGCTAATATCGCCGTCGGGACCGTGCCCTGGGGCCTGTCCAAGTGGGTGCGCGAAGGCAGCGTCTACCGGATCAGCGCGACCGGCGAGGACGACCCGGCCGCGGCCGCGACCCGGGTCGCCGGGGCGGCCGGAGACCGGCCCCTGCTGATCGTGGTCAGGGACGCGCACCGGCACCCAGCCGCCCGTTCCGTCGTCGAGGCGCTGCTCGCCGCCAGGCCCGACGGCGTGCTGGTGGAAATGGGACTTCCAGTCTGGCGGCCCTCGCAGTCCCCTGCCCGGGCATATGTCGCTACATTTGGTGCAACACGCGCGAGCAGCCGGGCCGTCGCGGAAATACTCGGGCTGAGCGCCAACCAGGAGGTGAGCGCCGATGGGCCAGATCGTCCTTGACCACGTGAGCAAGGTGTACCCGGGCGGCGTTAAAGGGATCGACGACCTGAGCCTGGACATCGCCGACGGTGAGTTCATGGTGCTGGTCGGCCCGTCCGGCTGCGGCAAGTCGACCGCGCTGCGCTCGATCGCCGGCCTGGAGGAGATCACGTCCGGCACGATCTCGATCGGCGCCCAGGTCGTCAATGACCTGCCGCCCAAGGACCGCGACATCGCGATGGTGTTTCAGAATTATGCGCTCTACCCGCATATGACGGTCGAGCAGAACCTGGCGTTCGGGCTGCAGCAGCGCAAGATCCCAAAAGACCAGATCTCCCGGCGCGTCACCGATGTGGCCGGCCTGCTGGGCCTGGGCGACTACCTCAAGCGCAAGCCGGCCGCGCTGTCCGGCGGCCAGCGCCAGCGGGTCGCGATGGGCCGCGCGATCGTCCGCGAGCCGAAGGCGTTCCTGATGGACGAGCCGCTGTCCAACCTGGACGCCAAGCTCCGGGTGTCGATGCGCGCGTCGCTCTCCCAGCTGCACGACCGGCTCGGCGTGACCACCGTCTACGTGACCCACGACCAGGTCGAGGCGATGACGCTCGGCCAGCGGGTGTGCGTGATGCGCGACGGCAAGCTGCAGCAGGCCGACAGCCCCCAGACGTTGTTCTCGGCCCCGGTGAACCTGTTCGTGGCCGGCTTCATGGGCTCCCCGGCGATGAACTTCGCCACCGCCAGGCTGGTCCGCGACGATGGCCCGGCGGTCGTGTTCGCCGACCACCGGCTGCCGGTGCCGGCCGCCCTGCTGGAATCCCGGTCGGGCCTGGCCGGCTACCTCGATCGCGAGGTCATCCTCGGCATCCGCCCGTCCGACTTCGAGGACGGCGAGCTGGCCGAGGCGAGCTGGCCGCGGATCCCGGCCGCCGCGGACGTCACCGAAGCGCTGGGCAGCGAGATCCACGTGCTGTTCAAGCTCGACACCCCGCCGGTCCAGCACGCCGCGCTCGGCGACGCCGTCACCGAGGGCGACGACGAGACGCTGCCGCTGGTGGCGGGCAAGTCACTGTGGACGGCCCGGGTCGCCGCCCGGTCCAAGATCGCGCCAGGCCAGCCGGTCGAGCTCGCGGTAGACACGTCCAACCTGCAGTTCTTCGACCCGGATTCTGGCCTGTCGATCGGCCACCCTCAAGCCACCAAGTCCCTAGCCGCCTGACGTCGCCAATCCGGCTCGTCCGGCGCCCCTTCAGTCCCATAGACCCCACTGGCCCTGTGAACCACGCCAGCCACCTGATCAGTTTGGAACCTAGTTTTGTTAGGAAACGGCTCAGGCGTATCGACTGAACCGTTTCCTACAGATTCGGAAGGCGCCGGGTTAGGGGGAAGGGCAGGTTGTGGAGATGGCGGGGGCCTGGATACTGCCGGGGCTGGGTTATCCACAGCTGACGAGATTGGATTGATCGGGGCTCGCCGGGCATTCCATGCTGGCGCACATGACAGTCCGGCTTACGGCATCGCGCCGCGAACTCATCGAATACCAGCGCGGGGTCATCGCGCGGTGGCAGCACACTAGCTGCCCGGGCAACCTCGCCGCCGCCGACGCCTTGCTGCGCCGCGGACGTTGGCTTCCCTTGTACGGCGGGGTCTACGCCTGCCACACCGGCTTCCCGTCAAGAGCAGCGATGCTCTGGGCCGCCGTCCTTCGCTGCGGGCCGGACGCGGTACTCAGCCATCACAGCGCCGCGGAACTCGACCAGCTCGCCGACAAGCCTGCCAGCGCGATCTACGTCACGATTCCGCAGCGGCATCGAGTCAGCTTTGCGGCGGCGGAACTGGCAGGCGGGCTCCCGCCGATCGTCTCGCGCCGCTCGGTGCGGCTGGCGACCGCCCGGCATCCGGCGCGGACACCGCCGCGGACGCGGATCGAGGAGACCGTGCTCGACCTGATGGACACGGCGGCGACGTTCGACGAGGCGTTCGGCTGGCTGACAACCGCCTGCGGGCGGCGGCTGGTCACGCCGGGGCAGCTCAGCGTCGCGGCCGCGGCGCGGAGCAGGCTGCGCTGGAGCGAGGACCTGCGCGGTGCGCTGGAGGAGGTCGAGGACGGGGTCATGTCCGGCCTCGAGCGCAGGTTCGTCCGGGACGTCGAGCGGCCGCACGGACTGCCTACGCCACAGCGGCAAGCCAGGCAGCGCCGCGGGGATGTCAGCTCCTACCTCGACAACTACTACTCCGACTACGCCCTGGACATCGAACTGGACGGACTCGGCGCCCACCCAGCAGAAGCCCGCTGGCACGACATCCACCGTGACAACGCCAACCTTGCCGGCGCGGGCATCGTCACCCTGCGCTATAGCTGGGCCGACATCACTCAGCGCTCCTGCCAGGTCGCCGACGAAATCGCCGCCGCCCTCCGCCACCTCGACTGGACCGGCCCCCTCCGCCGCTGCCCGCGCTGTCCGGCCACGCTCGCCGCCTGACCGCTGCCCGCCGTCTACCGGAGCTGCGCAAGGCGGCCGCCTGTCGTCAGGGGACCGGGCGCTCGAGCAGGAACTGGTGGACGTCGAGGTAGCCGGAGCGGAAACCCGCCTCGGAGTAGGCCAGGTACAGGTCCCACATGCGCCGGAACTGAGGGCTGAACCCCAGTGCGGCGACCTCGTCGCCGGCGGCGGCGAACCGGGCCCGCCACAGCGCCAGCGTCCGCGCGTAGTCCGCGCCCAGGGCCTGGTCGGAGGTGACCCGCAGGGCGGTGCGGTCGAGGGTCTCGTGCACGGCCCGCACCGACGGGATCTGGCCGCCGGGGAAGATGTACCGGTGAATCCAGGTCTGGCCGCCGACGGTGGCGAGCATCCGGTCGTGCGGCATCGTGATCGCCTGGACCCCGGCCCGGCCGCCCGGCGCCAGCAGCCGGTCGATGGCCCCGAAGTACACCGGCCAGAACTCGGCCCCGACCGCCTCGATCATCTCGACGCTGATGATCACGTCGTACTCGCCGGACGCCTCGCGGTAGTCACGGAGCTGCAGGTCGATACGGCCGGCCAGGCCGGCCGCGTCGGCCCGGCGGGATGCGGCCTCCAGCTGGGCCGGCGAGATCGTCAGCGAGGTGACCTGCGCCCCGCGCGCGGCCGCGCGCAGCGCCAGCTCGCCCCAGCCGGTGCCGATTTCCAGCAGCCGGGTCCCCGGCCCGGTTCCGGTGATGTCGAGCAGCCGGTCGACCTTACGCTGCTGAGCCTGCTCGAGCGTGTCGCCGGGCCCGAACAGCGCGCTGGAGTACGTCATCGTCGGGTCAAGGAAGAGCGCGAAGAAGTCGTTCGACAGGTCGTAGTGACGCTCGATGTTCTGCCGGGCGCCCTCGACGGTCGCGTTCTCCTCGGCCGGCCGCCGCGGAATGTAGGTCCGCCGGAACGCCTGCAGCGGGGCCGGAACCAGGTCGGCCAGGCGCGGGGCCAGCACGGCGAACAGGCCGGGCAGGTCATCGCAATCCCAGTCGCCGGCCATGTAGCTCTCGGCGAAGCCGGCCGTGCCGGTGCCGACCCGGCCGAAGAACCCCGCCGGATCGCGCAGCAGCAGCCGCGGCGCCTCCGGGCGGCCGCCGCCGAAGACAGCCCCGCCGGGCAGTTCGACCGTGATCGGCCACCGGGACGCGATCTGGGTGATCAGCATGCGCGCGACCCACGATCGCACGCCGCCGGCCCGGACCGGCGGGAGTACCGGCCACGTACCGGCCGCCGCCGGGGATGGCGGCCGGACCCCGGTGGCGGTGGTGACTAGCGAATTCACTGGACCCCCTTCTGCGGGCGGTGCGCCGGGCGCGGCAGCACGGGCAGCCGCCGGGCGAGCAACTTGATGGCCTGCCAGCGGATGAGCAGGGTGACCCGGAGCGACGGCCAGGGGAAGCGCAGCGAATAGCCGGCCAGCCGGGCCAGGCTGACCGGCCGCCGGATCCCGCGCACGCTCGCGACCAGCGCGGGTGCTCCGTCCAGGTCCAGGGTGACGGCCAGCCGCAGCCGCTCCCCTGGCTCGGGCAGCCGCAGCCGGTACCGGCCGGCCACCGGCAGGAAGGGCGACACGTAGAACTTCTTGTCCGCCGAACTGCGGCTGTGCGCGTCGGGCCGCAGCAGGTAGACGTGGCGTTCGGCATAAGTGTTATGCACTTCCGCGAGCACCGCGACCAGCTGACCGTCCGCCTGGTAGCACCAGAACACGGTCAGCGGGTTGAACACGTAGCCCAGGACCCGGGCGCCGCTGAGCATGAGCACCCGGCCGCCCTCCAGCGCGATGCCGTTCCCGGCCAGGTAGGCGGTCACGTTGGACTTGATCGACGGCGCATCGGGGGAGCCGAAGTGATCGGCGACCGGAAAGCTGGCCAGCGGAGCGGCCGGCCACGGCAGCCTCGGCAGCCGGTCCAGGTCGAGTAGCCACAGGTACCCGCCGTAGCTGAAGGCCCGGCCGGGCGCGGTCCGCACGTGCGTGATCGTGCAGCGGTAGAGCGCGGGCGCGGTGCCGCTGACGGCCACGCTCACCAGGCAACCCCCAGCGCCGCTGCCGCGGTCAGGCCCGAGCGGCAGCCGTCCTCGTGGAAGCCCCAGCCGTGATACGCGCCGGCGAAGGCGAGGCCGCCGGCATTGAGCTCACCCAGCCGACGCTGGGCCGTGACGGACTCCCTGGTGTACAGCGGATGCTCGTAGTGCATCCGTTCCAGCACCCGCTCTGCCCCGACGAGGTCGGTTCTATTCAGCGTGACGATGTAGTCCTCCGGCTCGGACAGCCCCTGCAGCCGGTTCAGGTAGTAGCTGACATGCACGTCCGCCGCCGAGCCTGCGCAGTCCGAGAGCAGGTAGTTCCAGGACGAGCGGATGCCGGGGCTCCGCGGCAGCACGGCGACGTCGGTGTGCAGCAGCACCTCGCTGCCGGAGTACCGGAACGCGCCGAGCACCTCCCGCTCGGCCCGCGTCGGCGCGGTGAGCAGGGCCAGGGCCTGATCGGGATGGGTGGCCACGACGGCGGCGTCGTACCAGCTCGCGGGCCCGGACTCCGCGGTGACTTCCACGCCCCCGCCGCTGCGCCGCAGCCCGCGCACCGGCACCCCTTCGCGGACCGAGGTCAGCTGCTTGGCGATCTGCTGCACGTAGGTCGCCGAGCCGCCGGTGACCGTCCGCCACGACGGTGAGCGGGCCAGCGACAGCATGCCGTGATTGTCGAAGAACTCGAACAGGTACCGGGCCGGGTAGGCCAGCGCGTCGCCCGGCGAGCAGGACCAGACCGCCGCGACCAGCGGCATCACGAAGTGGCCGGTGAAATAGGGGTCATATCCTTCCGCAGTCACGAACTCGCCGAGGGTCAGCTCGTCCGCGCCGGGCAGGCCGGGCGGAGAGGCGAGCAGCTTCTTCGCGGCCCGGTAGAACCGGGGCACGGTCGCCAGCAGGCGCAGGTACCGCGGCCTGGCCAGCTGGCCGGGACCGGGAGCCAGCCCGGCCAGCCCGCGCGAGCCCGCGTATTCCAGGCCGCAGCCCTCGCATCGCACGGACAGGCTCATCTCGGCGTCCTGGGTCTTGATCCCCAGCTCGGCGAAGAGCCTGATCAGGTTCGGATAGGTCGTCGCGTTGTGGACCAGGAACCCGGTGTCCAGGGGCACCAGGCGGCCGCCGCGGACGGGGATCTCGCGGGTGTGCGCGTGCCCGCCCAGCCGTCCGTCCGCCTCGTACAAGGTCACGTCGTAGCGGCGCTGGAGCAGGTAGGCCGCGGTGAGGCCGGATACGCCCGATCCGACCACCGCCGCCTTCGGCCGGGTGCTGGTGGGCATCTGCGCTCCTCGCTCGGATCGGTACCGCCGGGCACGGCCCGGGTTGCTGGTAATCAACACTAAATTACACTAAGCTTAAGCCACGGCCAACGCGAGGTTCGCACGGCCAGCTGGGGCGCTGGCCGCGGTCACCAGGCGGCCGCGGGCCGGCCCGGTTAGCCCGTCTCGGTTCGCAACCCGTGTTCGCACGCGGGGCCGCGATCGGATTGGCGCCGGTTCGCGGAGCAGGAAAGGACGGAGACACCATGGCCATCTACCAGGCGACGATCCCGTCGGCGTGGCCGGCCGACCACACGTTCGGATACCTGGCGAGGTTCAGCAACGCCCAGGAGTGGGATCCTGGCGTGCTCAGCGGGGAGGCGCTCGACGACGGGCCGGTGCGGGCGGGCAGCCGGTTCCGGCTGGTCGTGCCGTTCATCGGCCGCAAGCTGCCGCTGACTTACCAGGTCACCGAGTTTTCCGGGCCGGACCGCCGGGTAGTGCTGGACGCGACCAGCCCGCTGCTGCGGGCCAGGGACGTCATCACGGTTCTGGCCGCCACGGCGGCCGGGCAGGCCACTGCGGTCAGCTACCAGGCCGAGGTCACCCTGCGCGGGCCGCTGCGCCTGCTCGACCCGGTGCTGACCCGCGGTTTCGGCAAGACCGGCGACCGCGCCGCGGACGGCCTGCGCCGGGTGCTGACCTCCGCGCCTCCGGCCGGGAACACGGGGAAGGCGACGTCGTCGTGACCGGCGAGGACGGCGGCCGGTCGCGGCTGGGCGGGCCGGCCGACAGGGTGCTCGAGGCCAGCCTGGCCGGCGGCTACTCGCGGATCGGCTACGCGGTCCGCTCCCGCCTGCTGCCGGAGTTCACCGGAACCGGCGAGCCCCAGCTCACCGGGTGCACCGTCCTGATCACCGGGGCGACCTCGGGGATCGGGCTGGCCGCGGCCACCAGGCTGGCCAGCCGCGGCGCCCGGGTCCAGTTCCTGGCCAGGAACGCCGACCGGGCGGAGCGGACGAGGCGCCAGATCGCCGCCGTCGCCGGCCGGGCCGGCTTCGATCCCGGCGCGACCGGCTACGGCCTGGCTGACCTGGACGACCTGGACTCGATCCGGGCCTTCGCGGCCTCCTTCATCGGCCAGCATCAGCGCCTTGACGTGCTGATCCACAACGCCGGCGCCATCAACCCGGCCTTCGAGCGCTCCGCCGACGGGCTGGAACGCACGATCGGCGCGCAGGTCGTGGCGCCGTTCCTGCTGACCTGGACGCTGTTCGGGCTGCTGCGCGGCTCCGCGCCGGCCAGGGTGATCACCGTGTCCTCGGGGGGCATGTACACCCGGGCCCTGGACGTTGCCGGGCTGAAAGCGACGGCCATGGCCCGCGATTACAACGGGGTCGCGGCGTACGCCACGGCGAAGCGGGCGCAGGTCGCGCTGAGCGCCGAATGGGCCCGCCGGGCTGCGGGCACCGGGGTCGCGTTCCACGCGATGCATCCCGGCTGGGTGCGCACTCCGGGGATCAAGGAGTCGCTGCCCGCCTTCTCCCGGCTGGCCGGGCCGGTGCTGCGCACGCCCGAGCAGGGGGCGGACACGATCGTCTGGCTGGCCGGAGCCGAGGCGAGACGGCTCGGATCGGGCCGGTTCTGGCACGACCGGCGGCCGCGGCCGGTCAACCGCGTCCCCGGAGCCAGGCCTGACCCGCCCGGCGCGGCCAGCGAGCTCTGGGGCTGGGCCGCCGGGAAGGCCGGCGTCGATCCGGACAAGCTGCCAGCCCCTGAGCCAGGACGATGACGCCCAGCCTGATGGTGTTCACCCGCGACCTGCGGGTGCACGACAACCCGGCCCTCGCGGCCGCGGCCGGGGTCGGCCCGGTCGTGCCGCTGTTCGTGCTCGACGACGCGATCATCTCCCGGCATGAGCAGAACCCCACCCGGTTGTCGTTCCTGCTCGGGTCGCTGCGCGATCTGGACGGCAGCCTGCGCGGCCGTGGCGGCCGGCTCGTCGTCCGGCGCGGGCCGTGGGCCAAGACCGTGGTCGAGGTCGCCGGCCAGGCCGGCGCCGGGCAGATCCACCTGATGGACGACGTCTCCGGCTACGCCGCGGCCCGGCTGGCCCGGCTGCGCGACCAGGCCGGCGGCGCCCGCCTGGAGGTCCGCACCCACCCGGGCGTCCTGACCGCGGGCCCGGACGGCCTCAGCCCGGCCGGCGGCGGCCCGTACCAGGTGTTCACGCCGTACTACCGGCGCTGGCTGCAGGTCCCCCGCCGTGACCTGGCCCCGGCCCCGGGCCAGATCGACGGGCCGGCCGGGATCGACCCCGGCTCGATCCCGCGGCTCGCCGACCTCACCCCGGCCCGGCGCACCGTAACGCCCCCCGAGCCGGGCGAGACCGGCGCCCGCAAGCGGCTGGCGGCCTGGTCGCAGCGGTATCTCGCCGAGTACGAGGCCAACCACGACGACCTCGCGGCCGACAAGACCGCACGGCTATCCCCGTACTTGCACCTGGGCTGCCTGTCGCCGCTCGCCGTGGTCGACGAGGTCACCGGGAAGGCGGGCGCGGAGTCATTCATCAGGCAGATCGCCTGGCGTGATTTCTTCGCCCAGCTGCTCGCCGCCCGGCCGGAGGCGGCCCACCAGGACTACCGGCCGCCCGGCGGTGCTGGCCAGGGGGGACGACCCGGCGGAGCCCGCCGGCGCTGGAACCACGACCCGGACGGCCTGGCCGCCTGGAAGGACGGCCAGACCGGGTACCCGGTCGTGGATGCGGCCATGCGGCAGTTGTCGGCCGAGGGGTTCATGCACAACCGGGCCCGGATGATCGTGGCCTCGTTCCTGACCAAGGACCTGCGGATCGACTGGCGGGAAGGCGCGGCCCATTTCATGGCCCGGCTGGCCGATGCCGACGTCGCCAGCAACCAGCTGAACTGGCAGTGGGTCGCGGGCACCGGCACCGACCCCCAGCGGCACCGCATGTTCAACCCGACCAGGCAGGGCCAGCGGTTCGACCCCGGCGCCGAGTACATCCGCCGGTACGTTCCCGAGCTGGACGGGGTCCCGGCGGGCATGATTCACGACCCGCCGCCGGCCCTCCGCGTGGCGCGCGGGTACCCGCAGCCGATCCTGGATCATGTCCAGGCGGTCAGGGCCTGGCGGTCCCTTGGCCAGGGCCAGGCGGGCCGGTAGACTGGACGGCATGGATCATCTTCCGTGCCGTAGCTGGTGGCCGTCCTAGGACGGCCACCAAGCGCGCGCATGACGAGGGCCGTCCGCTCGGACGGCCCTTCCTTTATTTCTTGTGCCGGAACGGCTCGCCCGCGGACTGTCCTCCTGACCGTGAAGGAGTTCTCCGTGTCCCAGACCTGCGTCCGCCCAGGAACTGCTCGTCCCGGCGGGGCCGATCCGGCCAGGACCGCCGGATCGGCCTCCCTGGCCGCCGCGAAACGCCGCTCCGCCGAGCTCGAGTCCATGATCGCGGCCGATCCGTCCCGGTTCACGGTCGCGACCGGCGACCGGCCGACCGGGCCGCTGCACCTCGGCCACTACTTCGGCACGCTCGCGACCAGGGTCCGGCTGCAGCGGGCCGGGGTCGCGATGTACGTGCTGGTCGCCGACTACCAGGTGCTCACCGACCGGGACACCGCAGACCGGCTGCCCGAGCACGTCACCGGGCTCGTCGCCGACTACCTGGCGGCCGGCCTCGACCCGGCGACCGCGACGATCTTCGCTCACAGCGGCGTGCCGGAACTGAACCAGCTCATGCTGCCGTTCCTGTCGCTCGTCTCGGTGCCCGAGCTGACCAGGAACCCCACCGTCAAGGACGACATCGCGCAGTCCGGGCAGCGCTCGGTCAGCGGGCTGATGCTGACCTACCCGGTGCATCAGGCCGCCGACATCCTGTTCGGCAAGGCCAACCTGGTTCCGGTCGGCCAGGACCAGCTGCCCCACCTGGAGGTGGCCAGGACGATCGCCCGCCGCTTCAACGAACGGCACGGCGCCGGCCAGGAGGTCTTCCCCGGGCCGGAACCGCTGCTGTCGGCGGCGCCCAACCTGCTCGGCACCGATGGCGGGAAGATGAGCAAGAGCCGGTCCAACGCGATCGCGCTGTCGGCGACGCCGGACGAGACCGCCCGGCTGATCCGCTCGGCCAGGACCGACGCGCGCCGTGATATCAGCTACGAGCCGGACGCCAGGCCCGAGGTGTCCAGCCTGGTCTTGCTGGCCGCGCTCTGCCAGGGCCGCGATCCCGGCCAGGTCGCGGCGGAGATCGGCGGCGGGGCGGCCGAACTCAAGCGCGTGGTCACCGAGTCGGTGAACGAGCGCTTCCGGCCGATCAGGGCGCGCCGGGCCGAGCTGGCGGGCGACCCGGGTTACCTGCGGGCCGCGCTGCGCCAGGGGAACGCGAAGGCCGCTTCGGTTGCGTCGGCCACCCTGGCCGAGGTCCACGCGCGGATCGGGATGGGCAATTACTGAGAGTAACCATACGAACGACCGGGTATGCATCAGCGGCGGGCTCCTGACGGCCGTCCGGTGACGTCCTGGCTGGTCAGCACGCACGCATAGCGGGTATGCCGGTAAGCAGGACAGGGGCGCGGAGGCAGCCGATGACCGGGGTTCTCGTCGTGGAGGATCAGCAGATGCTGGCCTCTGCCCTGGAGGTGGCGATCGGCGTTCAGCCGGACCTGGACTGCCTGGGTACCGCCGCCACCGTCGACGACGCCCTCGTCCAGATCGCCGCGCACGTACCCGACGTGGTGCTGATGGACATCGAGCTGCCGGGCACGGACGGGATCGAGGGCACCCGCCTGATCAAGGCGGCCCATCCTGAGGTCACCGTGCTGGTCCTGACCGGCGGCGAGACCAGGGAACGGCTGGCCGCCGCGGCCGCGGCCGGGGGGGGAGGGTTTCTGGACAAAGAAAAGCCGTTTTTTCCAGTGT